>CAISJI010000171.1 GCA_903885565.1 uncultured Planctomycetaceae bacterium | reverse complement strand
GGTTTGGGCTATTTCCCTTTCGCTCGCCACTACTTAGGAAATCGATTTTTCTTTCTTTTCCTGCGGATACTGAGATGTTTCAGTTCTCCGCGTTCGCTACTTGTGACCTATGAATTCAGTCACAGTCTGTTCAGGAATCCCGGGATCATCACCTGTTTGACGGTTCCCCCGGGCTTATCGCAGTCTTCCGCGCCCTTCAAAGCCTCCTGACGCCTAGTCATCCCCCATGTGCCCTTAGTAGCTTGACCACCCGAATCGAATGCTCGCAAGACACCGAATAAATTCGCTGCTCTTGAGACAACCGCTTCGAGATTCAACTACAAGGTTAGCCCTGGATCATCGCTGGCAAGCGCGCCAGCCCCATCCAGGACAGTAACTTTGATCTTCTTTCTCGCTGCGTGCACCACACTTCGCCCTGAACATGCCCCTCTGCAAAAGAAAGCATGCCGGAACGGAGTTGGCCACGCATTGCCTTGGGAGAACGCCTCCAGACTCCGTCTTGAGAACGGAACCCTTCGGCATTCTTTTCAAGATGCCAACTACCACGACCAAATTGTCAAGGAACACAACAAGCCGTTCGAAAACACCACAAAACATGCACGTATGCATGAAAAAGGCGAAGCGAACGGCTCGTGACTCTGTCATGGACAGAGGTTCGACTCGGAAGAAAAACAGGCCGCCTTGCAGGCAACGAGCAATCCTACCGAAACGGGCCTCAACCCATCGACTTTACCCGAGGCTTCGACTTTGCCTGCCAAACGATCTGGTGATCGCAGGGCCAACTCAAAGCCAGAAAAACCTCGAACATCACGAGCCGTCAAGCGGGAACCGATTCGAATCAAACTCACATCGGCCGCACGACTCACGGAAAGTTAGACGAATTCCCTGGGGGCGTCAAGGACCCTCTCGGAATTCTTCGCAAAAGAGGCGTTTTGAAGCGTTTTTTATCGATTTTCGGCTAGCTCTTGGCTCTGCCGCCACCCTCCTTGTTCGGAGCCACTGCAGTGGCGCCGGCAGGGTTTTGGGCTGGCCGGCTGGCGAAAAGAGCGACGACACACCATTTCAGCCTGAAAAACCGGGCATGTCTCGGCTTTGGAATGACCCCGGGCTCCCGGGATTGCATCGAGCAACGCTGCACCTTTTCCTCCGCCTGATAGGCTCTCTGCAGGGGCGCGGGATCCGATATCCAAAGCGTTAAGACGTCCCCGCCACGCCCCCCTGCCCCGCGTTCGAGAAACCTGCCATATGCTGTTCCACTCGCTCAGTTTCCGCGTGTCGCAATTGTTGGTGGCACTGCTGTTCGTGATCTCCCTCGGCAGCTTGGCCCACAGCGGGGATTCGCTGCGGAGCGTGCCATTGCCGCAACCGCTCGGCCAGCAGGGCACCCTTGCGGTGCGGTTCAATGCCGCGCAGGCCTACGCCAACGGCCCGGTTGCCGCCGCAGTTACTACCGAGATTTTCACGATTCCGGGCGTCGCCTCCTGCCGCTGCGAGCAGTCGCCCACCGTCTGCGCGCTTGTCTGGGAATGGGACCCGGCTGTGGGGGCGGAGCCACTGGTGGTGGAGATTCCCGAACTGCCCGGACCGGAAGCCTATTTCCTGCACTATTCATGGGACGCTGCGGCCGGAACGTTCACCGGATATGCCAACGGCACACCGCTGCGTCTGCCGGGGGTCGCCCTGCCCCCCTGGAAGATGCCGGCTGTCGCCGAAATTCGCTTGGCACCGGGAACAGATCTCGTGTCGGTCCAGCCCACGTCCCTCGATGCCGGTGCGGCCCGGGCGGAGGTGCCGGCAGAATACCGCGGTCGCCGCGCCGAACTCTTCGGCGTGGTGGCGGCGGAGCGTCCGGCGCTGGATATCTCAGGCCGCCTGGGGGCTGTGATTTTCGAGTCGTCGCTGGCCCTGACCGAAGACGTGATGGGCTGGGTGATGGAGGGGCCCGGCCAGATCGATTTCGCCTCCGGTTGGATGACGCTCCAAAGCGAGCGACCGACCGGCGGCGATGGCAATATCGTCTTCTGGTGCCCTCACGATTTTCCGGAGCGATTCGTGGCCGAGTGGGAGGTGGAGGTACTCTCGCAACAGGGACTGTGCATCTCCTTTTTTGCCGCCGCCGGCAGCCAGGGGGAAGATCTCTTCGCGCCAACATTGCGGAAACGCACCGGCGTGTTCCGGCAATACACTCAAAGCGACATCGACTGTTACCACATCTCCTACTTTGCCAACGCCCCAAGCGCCCCCGGCCGCATCACCTCCAACATGCGGAAAAACAGCGGCTTCCATGTTGTCACCAACGGTCCCCCCGGCATCGCTCCCGGCCAGCAGGGGGCGCATGATGTGCTGCTGATCAAGGATGGGGACCGCATGCACATGCAGGTGGATGGCCGCGTGGTCATCGATTTTCTCGATGACGGCAAGCGCTACGGACCGGTGCTCGGCGCCGGCAAGATCGGATTCCGCCAGATGAGCCCAACGGTGGCCCGCTACCGCCGGTTTCGAGTGCAGGCCCTCGCGCCCCCGCAGTAAACTGCCTCCTCCCCAAAAGCTTGCGAATGCGCCTCAGTAGCCTGAAGATGGGCGATTCCATCCGCTCCGCTGGACGCTTTCAGTCGCACGACGCGGTAGAATGAACGGTGGGCGGCGCCAAGCGCCGATGATCGTGTGATCGGGGGGGAAAGAGTCAGGCCAGGCCGGCATGCTCCACCCCCTTCCCTTTTGTCCCAGCACCTCTTAGCACAGGAATCACGCCATGCGATTCTCAATTCTGAAAGTGACCGCTGCGGCGCTCGTTGCGCTCTTGTTCGGCATGACCAGTCTGACGGTGGCGCAGCAGGCATCGCAGCAGCCGACCAACCGTGCGACGGTTCAGTCGCGCGGCACGCAGCCGACGCGCACCTACCGGAGCTACTCCGTTTCCCCGTCAAACACGCGGCAGTCGGCCGGTACGACGCGCCCGTCGCGGAGCAGGTCGCGCACCCCCTCGTGGAAGCGTGCCGAATCGAAGCCGACTGGCCAGTACCACGAATAAAGTTCAACGATTTGGTTGCGGTCAACCGCGCGGCGATCGCGTCCCGCACGCTTCCCGCCCGGCAGGACTATTCAGCGCAGCGACCCTGCTGTGGTGACGAGTTCCGCGAGCGGAATGCCCTGCCGCCAAGCCGGTTCCAGATCTGCCACTGCATCGAGTCCATAGTGATCTTGCAGCGCCGCAGAGAAGCCGATGGTGCTCGAATCATCGACAAAGCGAATAAACGTAGCAGCCCCCTGTTCCGCGATCAACCAGCGGACGAGCGCTGCACTCTGGCCATAAAAAACCTGCTGCCGGCCGATCGAATCGGGGTAGTCTTCCAGAGCGGCCAAATCGCCCGCAGACCACGTCTGCCCATGCTTGACGGCATGCTGGAGATCGGCGTTGTGCCGCTGCTGCTTGAGAAGGCTGTCGAAGAGCACGGCCATTCCTTCGTCGGCCCAGCGGGGGGGCGGCAGCCGGGAAAAGTGATCGGCCAACACAACATGCACCAGTTCGTGCGCCAGAGCATCGGGCACTGTCTCATCGCCGTCCCCCATCACATCGATCTGCCGGGAGGAGACGCTGTGTGCAAGAAACTCAATGCTCGTCGCCCCGCGGATCGCGACCGGTTCCACACCCACCGCTGCCGCAAACGATTCCGCGGTTGAGTGCACGACAATCAGGCAGGGCTCGTTCCAGGGCTGCGGATCGGTGGCCGCGAGCAGTTGCTCAAACGCGATCCTGCGCACCCGCTCGGCATGCTCTTTGATGATCGCCGCGCGCTCCTCGCTGACGCCCACCACCTCGATATTGGCCGCCTCTTCTGCTGCCGTGGCCACGGCCAACGAAAGCACCAGCGGGAAGGCCAACGCCAAAAGTTGGGCCAGGAGTTGTGTCCAGATGTGCGTCCAGAGTTGGCCCAAGCTGCGGCGGGCTTCCAGCCGGGCGATGCGATTGGGCAACATGGCAACTCCGCGGTGAACGGCTGCTCGGTCGGAAACACCCACAGGAGATTTCTCTTTGCACATGGCATGCCGGAGTCGGGCGATTTTTTATTGTCCCCCGAAGCCGCCGGAAAAACAGCCTTTTTCAGCCACTTTCCTGCAGCGGTACCCCCGCTCAGCCAGGAGCACCGAGCCCGAAACCGACTCTGGCTGCGCAGAAACCACGCACGCCCTGCCCGCTCCAGCAGCATCCCCACCCGCTGCCGCCGCGTGCGTCCCACCCCCGCACTGGCGGAAGGGGCGCTGGCTGAGCATAAATAAGGAGCAGCCCGACGCAGTCAGGCGCCGGGCTCTGGAGCCTTCCTATGTGCGGTCGCTTTACCCTCCATGCCACGGGGCCGTCGATCGCCGCTGCATTTGCTTTGGCGGAAGAACCGCAGCTGCGCCGGCGGTTCAACATCGCCCCGACGCAGAGCGTGGCCGCAGTGCGGCAGCAGGCCGGCACGCACCACCGTGAGCTGGTGATGCTCCGCTGGGGGCTGGTTCCCTTTTGGGCGCAGGACCGGAGCATCGGGCAGCGGCTGATCAACGCCCGGGCCGAAACGGTCGCCACCAAGCCCGCCTTCCGCCGGGCCTTCAAGAGCCAGCGCTGCCTGATCGTGGCCGATGGGTTTTATGAGTGGCAGAATCTGGGCGCAAAAAAACAGCCTTTTTACATCCACCTGCAGGATGGCTCCCCCTTTGGCATGGCCGGCCTCTGGGAACGCTGGGACAAGGGGGGCGACCCGCTCGAAACCTGCACGATCCTCACCACCTCGGCCAACAGTCTGATGGCGCCGCTCCACGAGCGGATGCCGGTGATTCTCTCGCCCGGCGATTATGCACGCTGGCTCGATCCAGCCCTCCACGAGCCTGCAACGCTCGTTCCCCTGCTGCAGCCTTTCAGCCCGGAGGGAATGGTGGCTCAGGCTGTGAGCACGATCGTCAACCGGCCGGCGCACGATGCGCCCGATTGCATCGAACCGCAACTCACCCCTCCACCGGCTGGCCCGTGATGATTTCGACCACCCGCCAATCGAGCCAGCGGTTGTCGGGATCGTCTCCACCCTTGCCGATGAAGCCGACATGTCCTCCCCGGTCGGTCGCCAGCAACCGCACACAGGCTGGATAGGCGACGCGGTCGGCGGAAAACATCTCAAACGGCACAAACGGATCGTCGCGGGAGGTGATGATCGTGGTTGCCACCCGGATGGCGGGAATAAACTGCGCGGCGCTTGAGTGCCGGTAGTAGTCGAGGGCGTCGGCATAGCCGAGGGCAGGCGCCGTAAACCAGTCGTCAAACTGCCGCAGCGTGCGGGGCCGCATCTCCTCTGCCGGGCGCACCGCATCGGGGCGCACCCGCCACCATTCCTCCAGATGCTTGACCAGCACTCCGGTGAAATGCCGATCGTAGATCCGGTTGGCCCGACTGGCGATCGACTCGCAGCCGGTCACCAGATCGATCGGCGGGTTGACCGAGATGGCCCGCCGCACCGCATGCGGCACCCGCCCCGGATCCTCCCCCAGATATTTGAGCACCACATTCCCGCTGAGCGACACGCCAAAGAGCGACAGATCGCTCTCGGCTGCCCCCGCAACTCCTCCCGCGATTCCGCCCGGCTGGCACCAAGCCAACACCTGCTCCACCACCGCGGCCAAGTCACCCGAGCAGCCGGCATGGTAGGGGCGGCGGGCCAGGGCCATTCCGGCGCCGCAGCCCCGCATATCCCAGCGGAACACGCGCACCCCCCGCTGCGTGAGCTTCTCTGTCAGCCGTACCAAAAGCGGCGAGCGGTGATGGTCTGCCAGCCCATGCGAGAGGATGGCGATCCGCCCGCCCGGTTGCCAACCGGCTGGGCAATCGTCGTGCACAGCCAGGGCGTCGCCATCGTCGAGAGCGACTCTCCGCAGGATCGCCCGATGTTCAGGCAGGCTTTGAGGCATAAGCGTGGAGCCGATGGTCTGGGCGTGCGGGCCGCGCAGCCACCAGGGAGGTTTGAATCCCGGCGGCGCTTCTGCGGATCGGTCGGAGGACATGACAAGAGTTTACCAACTGCTTCGGCAACAGCCCCGGGTGGAAGATCGCGTCCGACGATTGGCTTGGTCATCGCGGCCATGACCGCCACTATCTCCCGCGGCTGATCTCGTTCCGCGACTGGCTGAAAAAGAACCAGGCTTGATCGGATCGTCCCCTGATCGCAAGCCGCGTGGCAGTGGCCTGCGCGAGATGTGGGCCCTCTCTTCTCAGGTCACAGAGGCCCTTCCCCTTCTAATTCGAGGATTTCCCGCAGCCGCAGCGCGGCGAGGCGGCCGACGACCAGCGGCTCGATGCCGGCCCCAAACTTCAAGACCTTTTCATTCCGCGACGTCCACTCCGTTTCCTCGATTCTTTCGGTGCGCACAAGAACCGACCTCCCCAGGCGGGCAAACCGGCCGGCGGGGAGCTCTGCCTCCCACTCCCCCAACCGCCGCCTGAAAAGCAGGACGCGGCCGGGATTTCGCAGACAGACGCGGGTGTAGTTTTGCAGCGATTCGATCCAGCAGATGTCATCGAAGGTCACCGCCGCCGCCCGCTTCGAATGGCGTAGCCGCACGTGGATCGTGTCGCCGAGCGCTGTTCCACCAGGCCCACCGGGCACCGCGGCGCTTTCGACCGGGTCGTCGTCATCCCCGGCGCTTGTCGCGCCCGCTGCGGTCGGCGGCAGCCGCTGCAGGTCTGCAAGCTTTTTGAGCCTCCGCAGCGTCTCGGAGAGCCGCTCCGGGTTGACCGGCTTCACGAGATAGTCAAGCGCGGCCGCCGCGAAGGCATCCACGGCATATTTCTCATAGGCCGTGACAAACACCACCTGCATCCCCTCCGGCACGCTCGGCAGCAGTTCAAGCCCCGTTCCGCCCGGCATCTCCACATCGAGAAACACCACATCTGGCCGCAGCGACTCGAGCGCTTTTCGCGCCGCCGCCACGCTGCCGGCCGTGCCAACGATCTCGATGTCACCATGTGCCCTCAGCAGGCTCCGCATCCGTTCATTCGCGAGCGGTTCGTCGTCGACGAGCAGGGCGGTGAGCATCGCGGAATATCCGTGTTTATTTATTGGGGGGGCGGGAAAGAGCGGCCATCACGTCGGCGGGATCGTCTGTTCCACCGGCGGGCTCCTCTTCAGCGTGGCGGCCATGCGGACGACGATCCGTACCCAGCCACCGTCGATATCGGGTTCGAAATGGGGTTCTACGGTGGCGCTTGTATCGACGAGCAGTTCCAGCCGCCTGCGCAACGAGCGGATCCCCGTCCCCGGCGACCGCGTTGTCTCGGGCGGCACCCAGCGGCCCGAGTTGGCGACAACGACTTCGAGCCAGTCGTCTTTCACACTGGCCCGCACGTTGACTTTGAGCGGCATGCGGCTCGTCTGGGCGCCGTAGTGGAGCGCGTTTTCCAGAAGCGGCTGGATCAGCATCGGGGGCACGAGCACATGGTGCGCCGCCCGGTCGGCGCTCATGCGGCAATCGAGATTGTCGCCAAACCGCTTCTGCTGCACCGCCAGATACTTTTCCAAAGCGTGCAGCTCCCGGGAGAGCGGCTCGAGTGTGCTGGCCTCCCGCAGGGCAAACCGCAGATATTCGGAGAGATCCTGCGTCACCTGCTCGACGGCAGCGGGGTCGTTTTTGCTCGCCGCCACGGCGTTGAGGGCGTTGAAGAGAAAGTGCGGGTTCATCTGCTCCTGCAACTGCCGCAGCTCGTGCTGCCGGGCCAGCGACTCAGCTTGAATAGCCCTGTTTTCGGCAGCGGCTGCGGCAGCCGCCGCCTCAAAAAACTGCATCTCCGACTTGTGGATATCGTCGAGCAGGTCGATCCCGAGATAGATCGCGCACCACATGAGCGTCGCCACCAACCGCGGGGCGAAGGGGGCAAGCGCCGTCCCGGTCGGCTGGATCATCGGTCCTTCGCGCAGCAGCAACATGGCAGTCGCCAGGGTCATGGCCATCCCCAGAATCGCCACGATCACCAGCAGCGGCCAGCGCTGCGCCCGAGGCAGCCCCCGCAAGGCCGGCAGTCGAAACAGCATGTCGATGAGGCTCGTGACCGTAAAGCCGGTCACGACCCGCAGACCGATCGCCCCCCACGGGGGCGGCTCGTCGGGGCGCAGCGCCACGGAGAACCCGCAGAGCGTCGCGCCGACCGCCAGCCAGAACACCACCTGAAACACCCAGATAATCTGCTCCCGCCGCCAGCCCGAGCGCCGCCTCAGGCCCCCATCGGCTGCCGTGGCGCCAAGCTGATCGGGATTCATGAGGGCGGAGAGGGGCATCGTAAACTGAAGGGAGAGGGTGGGTTGCCAACGGCTTTCAGTATGGCAAACCGACGTCACTTTCACAGGCCAAGCGGCGGCCCCGCCCCGCCCGGCTTGCCCGCCATGCCTCCCCGGCTGGCCGCCATTACTCCCGATGCGGGCAGGCGTGCTTCGATCCCATGAGCGTGTTGCCGCGATCCAGCGTCGGAGGTGCGGAACCGGCCCTGCGCTTCTCGCCTCGTTGATTGCGCAATCCGTAGGGGCCAATACCCGATTCGTGCATGGATTTCCCATTTCGTCACTTTTTGGTGCCGGGGGCCTTCACGAAAGCGGGGCAACGGATATGTTGTCGCGACTGGACGATCGTTGACCTCGGACTCTCCCTTTCGCCTCACCCACCAAGAACAGGAAACCGTTCACACATGACACGCCGAGTTCGATCATGGGCGCTTGCGGCCCTTGCGGCCTTCGCCCTCGCCGGGGCTGCCACCCCGTCGTTTGCTGGGATCATCACTCAATCAGCCCAGTTTCTCACGAGTTTTTCTGCGTTCACCGACGACTCAACCCAACAGACCCTCTCCTTTGACAACAGTGGTGTGGCGTCTGCCCAGATGACTCCATTCAACGCGTCGCTGGGAACGCTCAATAAGGTCAACATCAACTGGTCCTTGGGTTTATCGTTCAGTGGCACCACCGGCAGCAACGGGGGTTCCGCTGGCACCAATCACTTCGGCGGGGATGAGTATGTGAACACAAACACATACAGCACTACAGGGGGTGGCACGGGGGGCGGTGGTGCCCCGGGTACTAGTGTTTCATTCTCCGCTACAAACGGAACCAATGGGCAGTATGAGTTTCTTCTGGCAAATGCGGGAACGGCCTACAACGCTGCGATTTGGTCGGCTTTCATAGGTGGTTCCCCATACACTGTCTCGCTCGATACGGGATCAAGCTATTATTTTTACTACCAAGGAATCGCCAGTGGCACTATGAGTTCCTACCGGGATGTCGTTGTGTCTTACACCTACACCCCCTCGGCGGTGCCCGAGATCGACCCCGCCATGGGCTCGAGCGCCCTTTCGCTCGTCGCTGGCGTGCTTGCGATGATCGAGCAGCGGCGTCGGCGGGCCATGCTCGTCGCTTGACGATACTTGACGCTCAAGGCAGCGGTGGCGGAGGGCCCCACACTCCTCCGCCACCGCTTGCCGGCCTTGGGTGACGCTCTGTGCGTGCTGGCGGCCATCAAGCCCAAGCGGATGCTGCCACGCCCCCGACCCGGAGGAGCGGAAACGGCCTTGCGCTTTTCGCTCTGTCAATTGCGCAACCCGTAGGGGCCATTACCCGATTCGTGCACGGATATCCCAATTTCGTCACTTTTTGGGACCGGCGACTTGGGGAAAGCGGGGCAGCGGATAACCTCGATCCCTTACCCGATCGTTGACCGCGGACGCTCCCTTTCGCTTCACCCCCAAAAGAGCAAGAAACCGCTCTCCCATGACACGCCATGTTCGATCATGGGCGCTTGCGGTCCTTCCGGCTTTCGCCATGAAAAGGATCATGAACACCAAACTCTTTCTTGCTCGTGCGATGACGCTAGCCCTGGTGGCTGGCGGCCTCGTGGCGAGCCTTCCGACGGAGGCCATGGCGACGAACCGCACATGGACCAACGGCAGCGCCCTGGCTGGGAATAACAGGCAGAAGTGGGGCACGACCGCCC
>CAISJI010000170.1 GCA_903885565.1 uncultured Planctomycetaceae bacterium | reverse complement strand
GGCAACCGTAGCGACCGTCTCCCGGTTCGAGTTGCATACGCCGGCGAAACTCTTTCGGCGGCATGATCCTTCGCTCCAGTACCGCGGCCACCCGATGGACACGACGGACGAGATCGATGTTTCGTGCCAAACGTTGGCGGTTACGGTCGTACCAGATGGTATCCTCAAGACCAACTCTCACGCCACCGCCGCTCGCAAGGGCCACCGTGCTCATCGAAAGCTGTGTATCGCCAAGCCCAGCAAGGCTCCACAGCGATCGCGGAGGAAGTTCGCGGATCAGTAAGCCGACGCTCAGAAGATCCGTCTGGGCACCGGCGACGTTTCCCAGCAGCACGTTGAAATAATGCGGCGCCCGCAGGAGCCCTTTTCCAGCCAAATACTTGGCGTAATTGATCATGCCAAGGTCGAACACCTCGAGTTCGGGAAGAATGGCTCGTTGCTGCATTGTGGCGGCCAAGCGTTGGATCATCTCCGGAGCGTTGACACTCGCCGTGTGCGCGAAATTGAGCGAACCGAGCGTCAGGCTCCCCATGTCGGGCTTGAGGTTGCCGTCGAGCACGAGCGGTGCTGCTCGCTGCTCGAACTCTTGGAACGTGCGGCCGCTGAGCGAAACACAGATGACCAATTCCTTTGAAAACGCGCGAATGCCCTCAATCAAACGGGCGTAGGTCTCTGCGCTGCAAGAGGGCTCTTCGGTCAGCTCATCTCGTGCGTGGAGATGGACGACCGTGATGCCCATCTCGTACGCCTCGTGGACCTCCTCCACGATTTCGTTCACGCTTACCGGCACGTGCGGAGTCATCCGTTTCGTCGGAATCATCCCGGTCGGCACGAAGTTCAGAACTGAATCCATACGCCCCTGCCTGTGCTTGCTGCTGACGAGAGAAAACGGTTATCTACGAAATGCGATTGTAACCGGCAGGAATCGATGGAAATTATCTGAATTGATAAAGGACAGGTTGGCCAACGGCACTTCGGCAAGCGCCGTCCGGTCGGGAAGCAGCGGCTGAAGCGACGGCCAACACTGTACAGACTGGATGCGATCACTGAGGCCCCCAAGGACTCAACCGAATCGGCGGCCAGACATGCCAGCAACCGCCCTCACTCCCTCAACTTCCTCGCCCGCGCCCACCCCCGCGCCTCCAAGTCTCGCCTCGCGTGCTCAATGCCCTCAAGGCTGCGCTGGCACTCGAAGATCAGCTCGTTCAACACCCTCACACCCGTATCCAGATCCGCATGTCTGATCCCGTCGGAGTGAAGCAGATCGAACACGGAGGGCTGGGGCATTCTGCGGGTGGCCTTTTCAGGCTTGTCGAGAGATTCGTGGGCCATCGTATCGCCACTCAAATGCCCTCCAGCAACACCTCAGGGAATCACTCCGACCACGCTTCCGTACCACTTCATACCCCTGGGCTTCGCAGGCTGGGCCCCTTCTGAACTCTCGCCGGCCAACCTCCACTCTTTGAAAAACCCACCAGCCAGCCCCCAACCCCAGCCGTAGGTCTTCGCGGGGAACCTATAGAGGGGTGTGGGCTCGGGCTCGTTCACTTGGCACCGTGCTTCTTGAACCACTCCTGCATTTTTTCCCATCCGTCGTCAGCCTGATCTTTGCGATAACTCGGGCGATAGTCGGCATAAAACCCGTGGGGCGTGTCGGGGTAGAGGACGATTTCAGAGGGTTTGCCGGCTGCCTTGAGCTTCTCCTGCATCTTCGCGACAAGCTCGTTCGGGATGCCTTGGTCTGCGCCGCCATAGAGTCCCAGCACCGGCGCTTTCAGTTCACCAACCAGATCGATCGGCTGCGTTGGGTGGAGCTCGTCTTTTTGCGAATCGAGCCGGCCGTACCAAGCGACGCCAGCCTTGAGACTCGGGTTATGGGCAGCGTAGAGCCAGACGATCCGGCCACCCCAACAAAACCCGGTGATGGCCAGCTTCGCGGTGTCGCCCTGGCCTGAGTTCTTGGCCCACGTGACAGCAGCATCAAGGTCCGCAAGAACCTGTCTGTCGGGCACCTTGGCAACAACCTTGGAAATGATCTCGGAGAAGTCGCTCATTTTTGAGACATCTCCCTGGCGGAAAAAGAGCTCAGGGGCCACAGCCAGAACCCCTAGCTTGGCGAACCGACGGCAGACGTCCTTGATGTGCTCGTGAACGCCGAAGATTTCCTGCACAACCAAGACCACAGGAAATGGCCCGCCAGCTTTCGGTGCCGCTCTATACGCCGGGATCTCGCCATCTGGGGTCGGGATTTGCACTTCACCTGCCAGAAGTCCCTCGTCGCTGGTGGTGATCGTCTCGGCGGAAATCGGCCTGACAGCGAGGGCGAACCCGGCGGCAAGCGTAGCCACGGCCTGCCGGCGCGTGAGGTCATAATGGTTTGAAGGCAAATGGTTGGCCATAGGTTGCTCCCGATTGGGTTTTGACACGTGGGTAAAGATATCAACACCGGCACTGAAACCGGCACCGCGAAATGGACCAGCCAGCACGGGACGACGGACTCCACTGCGGGGTGCCACGGCCAAGAACCGCCCCACACGCCGCCGCAGAAAACCGGCTGCCCATCTTGAGGCTACCTCTATGTGTATGTGCGATTCCTGCGGCGAAGAGATTGTGGTGCCAGTCGATATCTCCGGGGACGCACACGAAGACCACGTCGAGGACTGCCCGGTCTGCTGCCACCCGATGACGCTCCACATAGATATAGATACAGGCCGGCGAAGCCCTTTGCGGCCGCGGTCAACCCGCCAGTCGCAAGTTCTCGGTCAGCACTCGCACGACCGGCGTTTTCGAGGTGTGCCAGCAGGCCGGGGTGAAGTGCTCGAGCTCAGTGACCACAGCCGAAATGCTCTCTGGAGCGAGGCCGAGCGTGCCGTCACCATCCGCCGCTTCCATGTCACCCAGCAGCTGACGGGCCCGCTTGGTGTGTCGGACTACGCCTGCCGGCTTTCCTTCGCGGATTTTTACGGCGGCGGCAGCGAGATGAATCAAACCTTGAACGAAACGGGCTTCGGTGGTCGTCCGGCCAAGGGCGTTCCAAAATCCCTCCCATACTTCATGAGCCTCCCAATAAAAACCCGCGCGAGAGAGGTCGAGGGCGTACAGCCACTGGGGGTTTTGGGCAAGCACAGCGGCGAGGGCACGGCGCCGAGAAGGGAGGGAAACCGGCAGGGCAGCGAGTTCGGCGGCAGAGATCGGCGGCTCGTGGGCAGACTCCCGGACGGCATAGAGGTGGCCGGCAGGATGATTCACCGGGTGAGGTAAGTCATGGCCCGGCACATAGCTGTAGGGAGGGAGCATGATGGCCGGGGCGTAGCGTGGTTCCGACATCTCGATCCTGTTGCCTGGTGAAGTTCCAGGAATTTTACCCAAGAACCAGGCCACGCGGGCTGACAGCAGGCTCGTTTCAGGCGATCCAGCTGCGAAAGCCAATGCGGCGGGGATTATGCCGATGGAACGTCATGCCCGGGAAAGTGAGTCACAATCACCACCTTCAAACCATCTTCGTCAGTCCCAAACTCGACGGCACGCTCGGGCAGAAGGTTGGCGAGCCAGGCATAGATAGAAAGGTTGAGCGCGTAGAGCGTTGCCCACTCCGCTAGCCGATGCGGCGTTAATGGTCGGGTTGCCGGCGGGACCTTCAGAAGAGGCGACCGGAGGAAGGCAACCGGAAGGAGAACCGGAGGGTGAATCCGCCGCGTCGCCAGATGCTCGGCAATGAGCCGGTCGTAGACCATTTTGGCCGCCGACGCGCCCCACTTGCCGCACCAGTAATCGCGTCCGGCAATATGGACGCGGGCTTGCCCGCTGCCCTTGTGGCGTTGAAGCTTGGGGAGGGTACCTGACTTCGTTCGGGACATGTCGGTGGCTCCGAAAAACCGGGAATTGGGTACTACCCAATTCCACTACCCAATAAAGGGCCGTTTCCCGAAGGCACTGCCGACCGTCGACAGGTAACGCAAGCAGCTGAAAAACAGGACAAATCAACCAATCGGGGCGACAGGACTCGAACCTGCGACCTCTTGACCCCCAGCGCTTTCTGGAGGGTCAGGCTGAACGACTAGAAATCCCTTGAATTCACGGAGAATACAGCGTTTCTCCACGCCTTGCAACGCGATGCTTCGTTGACCCTATTAAGGTGTTTTTTGCACCCGAATAGGGTCACTTTCTTCTCACCGCACCGCTGCGGCCCCAAAGCATCGCTGCCTGCTGCACGACATTTGGCCACCCATTCGGCCTGCCCGATGTG
>CAISJI010000169.1 GCA_903885565.1 uncultured Planctomycetaceae bacterium | reverse complement strand
TGGTGGAGTGATTTCAGTCCTCCTTCTGCCGGCAGCCCTCACTTCGCCCTGTGCAGTCTTTGAAGGGGGTTTTCCTGCCTGAATAGGCTCTCTGGAAGGTGGCTCGCTTCCTTCAAAGTGCGTGGCCTGCTTCTCTCGTTCGCTTAGCGCAAGGCGGCTCGGCGTGGTCGTAAGAGTCCCGCTTCGCGCCGACCACAGCTGCTGCCTCCGGTGCTGGAGTCGCTGGTGCTTGTGTCTGGCTGGCTGTGGAAAAGTCTTCCATGCACTTTTTCCACGAAGTCGACCGGTGGAAAAGCCAAGGTTTTCCACGATCGACAGGCATCGCATCCAGCGCTGCTGAACTTTATCCACAGCCTCCTGGGGGCACTCCTCATTCCCCGTTCTCTGGCTGCGGGCCGCCGGATGCGGCGGTGGGGACCGCGCGGGCTGCCCAAGTCTTGGAAAGGCATGTCTTAGAAGCCTTTTCCCCGGCAAATCGCGCCCGATTCTTGCGGCGAACGCCAACATAGAGGCCCAGCCCACAACGCTCGGCGCGCACCTCCAGAGCCGCCCACTTGACAAATTTCTGGTTTTTTTTTAATTTTCCGAGGGGGGGGTATCTATTTTGAGCCCTCCCTAAACGGGATTTTTTCCCGTGGGGAAAATGTCTCGGGGGTTATCTGTTTCCATTTCATTTCTTTCATATCCAAGAGGTGTGTCATGAACATTCGTTCAGGATTCGCTCGGAGGGGATTTACGCTCGTCGAACTGCTGGTGGTGATTGCCATCATCGGTACGTTGGTCGGGTTGCTCCTTCCGGCTGTGCAGAGCGCGCGCAGTGCGGCTCGAAAAACCGTTTGCCAGAGCAATCTGAAGCAGGCGGGGTTGGGGATTCTCAATTTCGTGGCGGCCAAGGGGCACTATCCCTACGGCGGCAGGTCGGGCTCGACGCGGAGTTCGTCTGCTTGGGCACCGGGGGGGCTGATCAACTATCTCCTCCCCAACGGTCAGGCAGGCTATGCCGCGATTTTCGGCAACATCCGGGCGCGGGTGAATCGTCATGGCTTCAGCGGTGATTCGTCGCTGAATCCCAACGGCAGCCAGCACTGGGCCGCGATGCCTTTCATGGAGTTGCAGAATATCTACGACAGCAACAACTATGAAAACGCGTCGTACCCGCAGATGAACTGCCCAGCCCGGCGCAGTGCCGATCCGCAGTTGGTGCCCGCGGCCGATACGGTGCTGATCAGCAGCTACAACGGCAACACGACCTATGACGCCACGAAGATTGCGTTCATCATGGGTTCGGGGCTGGGTCCGGTCACTTACACGCTTCCCACAGCCACCGCCTCGCTCCCGGCGGTGACGCGGGTCGGGAAGAACGACTTTAGCGGCAACAGGGAACTCTTCCCCGTGGCTGGCACCGCTGGCTCCACGCCAACAGCCGGCCCCGATTTCCTTCTCAATTCGGCGAACATCTCTCCGAAGGTCGTCAAGCCGCGGCAGCCGAAGGATGTCACCGACGGCACGACCTCGACGCTGATGTTGGCTGAGCGGGCGATGAATCCGGTGATGTACACCAGCGGTGGATTTTTCTTTGACGACCCGGTGGCTACCGGCGGCAACAACGAGAATCTCTCCACCAACCAGTTCTACACCTACCAGGACATGAATGGAGATGCCGTTGGCCTCGGCCAGGCGATTGCCCAGTCGTGGGGCTCGGCCCACCCGGGCAGCTTCAATGCGATTTTCTGTGACGGCTCCACCCGGACGATCTCCTACGGCACCGGGATTCCCGCGCAGAGTTCGCTGTCGGCCGGTGACTTCAAGGGAAACACGATCACCTACAACGTGGGTGATCCGATCGGTATCCGGCCACTGCTGACGATCAACGATGGCTGGGCGATCGACCTGAATACGATCGGCGCCTATTGATCGTGCAAATGCAAGGGGCCTAAGTCGGGCTCCCTGAAATTCTGGCTGGATCGCACCCAGCAATGGGTGCGATCCAGCATTTTTCTGCTTCGCGAGGGAGCGCTTAGCCATGGGCGCCATCGGCTTTTTCAAGCGTATGCACTCGCATCGCCCGATGACTGCCGAGTCGCTCCATTGGCCGCGTTCTTTCACCATCATCTTCATCATCACCCACAGCTTCACCAAACATGAACATCCATTCTTCCGTTTTTACAGCCGGCACACTGTCGCACCTTCTGCTCTCCCGCCGCAGAGTCGCTGGTTTCTCCCTGCTGCTCGCCACAGGATTGCTGACGGGTTGCTCCTCAACCGGCCTTGTGCCGGTGAGCGGTAAGCTCCTGAAGGGGGGCAAAGTGCCTGAGTCGGGGTTTCAGATCAACTTCGATCCCGTCAACCTGCGGGGCGAGGAGCGGGCGATCGCCGGCATGCAACTCGACGGCACATTCAAGATGTACACACTCCCCAATCCGGGCGTGAAGCCGGGGGAGTACTTTGTCT
>CAISJI010000168.1 GCA_903885565.1 uncultured Planctomycetaceae bacterium | reverse complement strand
TACACGTACGTCGGATGCGCTCTAGCAGGCTGTGGATAAAGTTCAGCATCGCTGGATGCGATGCCCGTCGACCGTGGAATCCCTCGGCGTTTCCACCGGTCGACCGAGTGGACTGTCTTCAATCCAGAGGGTCATGGATGACTTTTCCCACGGACAGCTATATCTGGTAGTCCGATTCGATCGCCGGCATCTCGCCGCGCATGCGGAGTTTCGGCCGTTCCAGCACCACCGTCGTGCGTGGATCGATGCTTCTGGTCAGCCACACATTGCTGCCGATCACCGAATCGTGCCCCACCCGTGTCGCGCCGCCGAGCACCGTGGCATTGGCGTAGACCACCACCCGGTCTTCGATGGTGGGATGCCGCTTCGTCCCGCGTACCAGATTCCCCTCGCCGTCGGTTTGGAACGAGAGCGCCCCGAGCGTGACGCCCTGATAGAGCTTCACGTGGCTGCCAATCTCGCACGTCTCACCGATCACCACCCCCGTGCCATGGTCGATGAAAAAATGGCCACCGATCGTCGCGCCAGGGTGGATGTCGATACCGGTGCGTGAATGCGCCCACTCCGCCATCATGCGGGGAATCAGGGGCACTCCGAGCCGATGCAACAGGTGGGCCAGCCGATGAATCGTGACCGCCTCGAGCCCCGGATAGCAGAAGATCACCTCGTCGAGCGTGCGCACGGCAGGATCACCGTCGTAGGCGGCCTGCACATCGGTGGCCAACACCCTCCGCACATCGGGAATGCGTTCCAGGAATTCAACCGCCTTGGCCTGGCCAAGCGCCTCGAAGTCGGCCTCGTCCACGCAGTGCTCTGCCGCCGCGGCCACCTCACTCGACTTTCGTCCCTCGGCGGCAGCAGCCTGCCGGGCGGACACACTGTGACGCAGGGCACGGCCGATCTGCTTGGTGAGCTTGTCGTGCAGCCCATCGACAAGATCGCCCACGTGGTAGGTGACATTCCCCAAATGGAGATTCTCACGGCGTCTGTAGCCGGGGTAGAGAATCTCCTTGAGGTCCTCGCAGGCGGCGATGATGGCGTCGTAGTTGGGGAGCGGGCAGTGGCCGAGATAGTGGATCGTGGGAACGTCCTGATACGTCTCCACAATCCGGCGCGTGAGCTCGGGCAGCTGTTCCTTTAAGCGGACATCTGTGGCCATAAGTGACGATCGTAGAGCCGCTGTCGGGCACCATCAACCGGGAAAGCAACCGGGAAAGATTCACCGATCCCTTCGACCTACCGGACTCTCGGAATTGAGGGTTGTTGGGAATTCAGTGCCCGCGGGCCCCAGCGGGAGGCCTGGCGGGGCAAATGGGGGGAACTCGGGAAGCCGGGAGGCTCACCGCTCCGCCGCCGGCTCAGGAACGGGGACCAGACACCCCGTCGCCGGCGGCCGCCAATGCCTCTGCCAGCCCCAGGCCACCGTCATAGAGGGCCCGCCCGACAATGCAGCCCTGAGCACCCGCCACAGCCACCGCAGCCACGTCGGCGGCTGTGGCGACGCCGCCCGAGGCCACCACAGGCAGGCTGGAGGCAGCGAGCATTTCCCGAAGGGCGGCCAGATTGGGGCCGGAGAGCATGCCGTCGGTGGCAATGTCGGTGTAGACCACAGCAGCCAAGGGGAGGTGCTGGCTGCGGCAGGCTACGTCGACCGCTCGCAGGGGGCTGGTGTCGGTCCACCCTCGAACAGCCACACGGCCGTCACGGGCATCGAGCCCCAGGACGATGCGACCGGGCAGGGCGTGGGCCAGTTCCTCAAGCAGCGCCGGCTCTTCGATCGCCACACTCCCCACCACCAGGCGGCTGATGCCGATCTCGGCGTAGCGGCGGGCCGTTTCCAACGACCGGATGCCACCGCCAAGCTGACAGGGCACGCCGGCGGCCGCGACCATCCGGGCGATCACATCGGCCTGCACGGGCTTGCCCGCCTTCGCCCCATCCAGATCGACAATATGCAGCCGCTTGGCTCCGGAGGCGACAAACTGCCTCACCATGGCGACCGGATCCTCGCCAAAAACGGTTTCGCGATCATAGTCGCCCTGCAGGAGGCGCACGCACTTACCGCCGCGGAGATCGATTGCCGGCCAGAGTTCCATGATGGTTGGTCTTCTGTTTTTAAAGTTCCAGAAAAGTCTGCAACAAACGCATGCCCACGATTTGGCTTTTCTCCGGATGAAACTGCGTTGCCAACAGGCGTCCCCGGGCCACTGCAGCGCAGAATTCGCCGCCATAGTCGGCGGTGGCTGCGATCACTGTCGGATCGGTGGGCCGCGCGAAATAGGAATGGACGAAATAGTAGTAATCTCCCTGCCCACGAGAAGCTGCCTGCGGCCCGCGCCACGAGACGGTGTTCCAGCCCATGTGGGGCACTTTCATTCCGGGGGGCAGCGAGAATCTGGCCACGTCCCCGCCGAGCACCCCAAGCCCCGGCTGCCGGCCGCTTTCCCAGCCGGTTTCAAAGAGCAGCTGCAATCCCATGCAGATCCCAAAAAAGGGGCGATCGGCCCGCAGGTGGGCCAGGATTGGCTCGACCAACCCACGGCTGCGCAAGCTCTGCATGGCATCGCCAAACGCCCCCACGCCAGGCAGAACGATCCGGTCGGCATCAGCAATGGCTTGGGGATCATCGGTGATCGTAGCCGCCGCTCCGATGCGCTCAAACGCCTTCTGCACGCTGCGCAGGTTGCCGCTGCCGTAGTCGATGATCGTGACCATATGGCCGATGAGTGTACCAAAGCCCGATTTCAGCCGCTGGCTGGCAAGGCGGGGGCCGGTTCGGCAGGAGCGCTGGAGCGTTCCGGATAGATCACCAGCTCGATGCGGCGATTTCGGGCTCGGCCCGCCGCCGTGGCATTGGATACCACCGGATGGTTGGAGCCGTGAGCCACGAGGAACAATTGTCCCTGCCGCATCGGCGTGCGGGTGGTGAAGAAATCAAACACGGTCGAGGCTCGGGCCACGCTCAGCTGATGGGGTGTGCCCCAGGAGGCATTCTGCAGCGGCTCGGTGTCGGTGTGCCCCTCGATGCCGATGAAATGCCCGGGATAGACGCGCTGCACCTCCGTGGCGACCTGCGTGAGAATGGACGCCCCGCCAGGCAGCAGTCCGGCACTCCCGGTTTCAAACAGGCTATCTGCCGGGATATCGATGCGCACGACCGATCCATCCATGCGGGGAGTCACTCCCGGCAGGGCAATCTGCGCCATGGCCAGTTGCATTTCCACTGGGCTTAGGCCACCGGTCGCGGTGGATGCTGCGACCGGCTGCCCAACCGGCATGCCGACCTGCTGATTGACACCTGTCTGGGCCAACCCCGCCTGGGCATTGGCCGTCCGGGCCTGCGCGAGTTGGGCGGTGGTGCTTGCCAACTGCTCTCGCAGGGCCGTCACCTCATCCTGAACCAGTTGCGTTTCCTGGCGGCTGCGCACCAGTGTCGCCTCAAACTGACGGGGATCGGGATCGGCGTAGGAGGGCTGCAGCGAAGCTGACGACTGCGGCAATGTGTGCGCCGGAACCGCGACGGCCGCTGGGGGCGTCAGGCTGATCGGCGTGGTGGGCGTTGTTGGCCGGAATGGATTCTGCGTGCAGCCGACAGCTGCAACTCCCAGCAGAAGACTCGCAGCGCAGCGGGAAATATTCATCGCCATGGACTCGCTCCACATTTCCCGCGTGCCGGGAGACACTCCGGGCGGGGCGGGATCGTAGGGGGCTGCGGCAATCCGGGCAAGACCGTCGAAACCGGGGTTTCAGCCGGAAGAGGAGCGGTCGCGCAGGATCCGCCACACCAGCAGCGTGACGGCCGTCAGCACCACCACCATTCCCAGCACCCCTGCCAGGAGCCCCGGATCCTCACACGCAGGCCCCACCCAGGCCCACAGCGGCCGCCAGGCCACAACCACCCCCGCCGCTGCCAGGCAGAGGCTCGGGCCATAGGGAAGCTCTGCCTCGCGGTGCACAGCCAACTGGAACAGTCCATGGGCCAGACCGATGAATGCGGCCAGAAAGAACGCCACCACGCAGGCCTGCCAGCCCAGCCAGGCGCCGACCATCGCCATCAGCGTCACATCCCCCATTCCCATCGCCTCCCGGCCCAGGGCTCGCGAGGCACCGGCCCGCGTGGCCCAGACCAGCCCTCCCGAAACGGCCACCCCGAGCAGTCCCGAAAGCAGCCCCAAAAAGCGCTCCGTGCCCCATCCCCAAGCCGCGGTTATTCCCACCAGACCACTCAGCAACACGAGCATCCGGCCATCCCACCCGCGGCGCCCGGCAGCCGCCTCCAGCGGACTGGTGCACGCCCACCACCACGCGACAAAGATCGACAGCGGCAGAATCAATCCCAGCCATAATGGTGCCGGCCCCAGCAGGAGGGTCTGTGGCACCACCTCGAGCGCCCCCCGGAAGCCGAGCACATCGGGCTCCAGCAGCGGGGCCGCAAACGACCGGGGGGCCTCGCGGGCGATCGGGAGCAGGCTGGCCGGAAAGAGCCACAGCCACCCCAGCCCGGCCAACACCCCAGGCACCGTGATCGCATCGGGAATGACCCGGTAGCGGATGTCGATCCAGGCTGCAGCAGCCATCAGCCAAGCGAGCATCAGATGGGCGCCATACCGAGGCACCAATCCGCCGAAAGCCGCGGGCACAGGTCCCCCGGGCAGTTGAGCAAGGCACCCTACCTCCCACCACCACAGCCCCGCCGCCGCGGCCATCCCCACGAGCATCGCAACCCGCCGGGAGGGAGCATTGCCAAGGGGTTGCCCGCCGGAAGATGCGTTCTCCTCCTCCGCAACAGATGCCAGCAGGGGCCGCACAGCCACCGCCAGAAGCCAGCCCAGCCCGCCGCCGAGGATGGCCGCCACGAGCCCCCACCACGGATTCTGCAGATCAAAAAGCGTCATCGCAGGCCCCCCTCCTTTTTCCACGGACAGCTAGGCTAGCCGGTCGAGAATTCTTCGGGATATTTCGGCGGGGGAAATATGGGAAGTGTCGATCGCCATAGCGGCAGTGGCGCGGTACCAGGGCTCCCGCTGAAGCATTGTGGCCGCCACCTCGGCCAGCGGGTCGGTGCCTGAAAGGGCTGGACGCCGACTGAGCGTGGTTGGATCGATCGCCAACCGCCGGCGCACCACCTCCACCGTGGCGGTGAGCCAAACCACCAGCCCGCCCCGAGCAGCAAGAGCGCTCCGGTTCTCGGGCCGGATCACAACTCCCCCTCCTGTCGCCAGCACGCCGGGGGTGCGGTCAAGCAGGGTGGCGAGCGTGGCTGATTCCTCAGTGCGAAAGAGATCCTCACCCCGCGTGCCGATGAGCGCGGAAATGGAACACCCCAACCGCGTCTCCAGTTCGACATCGGCATCCCACCACGGGGCGTGAAGCGCCTCCGCGAGCAACGCCGCGACGGTCGTTTTGCCGGTGCCTCGGTAACCAATAAGCGTGATGGTGGGCATGGCAAAACCCAATCTCCCCTGACGGGAGTTGGAGGGAGCGGACATACAGGAAGACTCAGTCGTGCTGTTTCGCGGAGGCGGTGGCCCGCTTGAGTGCCTCGCGCATCACCTGCTCCGGCGCCGGCGAGCCCTGCCAGATTTCAAACTGGATGGCGGCCTGCCGCACAAACATGTCGACACCAGTCACCAACCGGCAACCGGCGGCCCGGGCCTGTTTGATCAGCAGCGTATTCTCGGGATTGTAGACGGTGTCAAACACGACCATATACGGGAGAAGATGGTCCTTGTCGAACGGGGTATCGTTGACGTTGGGATGCATGCCCACAGGAGTGGCGTTGACGAGACAGTCGTAGGGCGTCCGGTAGCGGCCTTCCCAATCGATCGCCTTGCAGCCCACCTCTTCGGCGATGCGCCGTGCCCGCTCGCCGGTGCGGGCCGCCACGGTCACATCAAGGCCGCGTTTTCGCAGGGCAAAAGCCACCGCCCGGGCTGCCCCGCCGGCCCCCATGACGAGCACCGTTTTCACCCCCAGAACATCCACCAAGCCATCGCCGCCATGGTCGCGCAGCGTGGCATCGAGGCTATCGACCGCGGCGGTGGCATCGGTGTTGAAGGCCGCCACTCCATCGGAGCTGAATTTCAGCGTGTTGGCAGCCCCCACCGCAGCCACCAGATCGTCAGCTTGGGTAACGTAGCGCAGCACCGCCTCCTTGTGCGGCAATGTCACGCTCAAGCCCGCCAGCGGCCACCGCACCGCATCGATGAGAAAATCATCGATCTGCTCAGCCGGCACGCGGAAGGGGAGATAGACTCCGTCGATCTGCGACGCCGCAAGGGCGGCGTTGTGAACCACCGGGCTGAGACTGTGGCCCACCGGATCGGCGACCACTCCGTAGATCCGCGTGGCGGGCGTGATCGCATCGTAGCGATAGACATTCTGCATCTGCCGCCAGCCGATCTGCCCCGGCGCCAGCACGCGATCCTCGTGGAATGTCGCATACGTGAAGGGGGCGCCACAGGCGCCTGCGAGCACCCTCGTCGGCATGCCGATCTCTCCCATGCAGATGCCGACCATGGGAATCGTGCTCGTCCGCACCAACTCCATCATCCGCAGGCAATCGCTGGGGTGGTTGGCCATCGTGGCAATCTTCACGATGTCGGCATCCTGATCCACAAGCCTGGCCGCGAGCGAATGCAGATCGGGAGGAGTCAACTGAAAGTTGTGATGGCTGACAATCCGCCGCGTCGAACCAAAGCGTGGGATCGAGGCGGCAATATCGTCTTCGAGGTCGATGTAGTCGACTCCCTCGCCAATCGCCGTGCGCAGCACCAACTGCCGCGACGGCTCGTCGTGCTGCCAGTGGCCGCCATCGACCGGGCGGCGGCAGGTCATGATCGCCGCGCAGGGCCGATCGCGCAGCAACCGCTTGATCTGGATGGCGCCCTGAAGAAAATCGAGACGCAGTTCCACCAACCGGATGCCGTTCTCGGCGAGAAACTTGTGCTCGGCAATCACATGCCGGTGGCGTCCGCGTCCTATACCCACACAGATCATCGTGGTGTCCCGGTTCCCTTGGTTGGTGTGCTCATCAACAGCTGAAAAAAAACGGGCGAATCAGGTCCGGCGAAATTGGCGGTCGAGTTCCTGCCGCGACAGCGTCAGCGATGTCGGCCGGCCATGCGGACAATGGTGGGAAGTCCCTATTGCATGCCGATCCCGCACCAGGGCATCGATCTCCGGCTGCGAGAGCGGATTGCCCGCCTTGATCGCCGCCCGACAGGCCAAGCTGTGCAGCACCTCATCCACGAGCATGCCCGAATCGGCTGCGGTAGACAATGCCGCCAGACGATCAACCACCTCCCGCAGCAGCGTCTCGGCGGGCGTATTTCCTGCCAGCACCGGCGTGGAGGTCACGATCACAGTGGAGCCCCCAAAGGGTTCGATCCGCAGCCCGGCCCGCTCAAGCGTCGCGGCATGCTCCGTGACCACCTCCAGATCGGCCGGCGACAGGTCGACAGGCTCGGGGATCAACAGCGGCTGCACCTCGAGATTTCCGGCGGCCACGGACGACTTGAGGGCCTCGTAGAGAACCCGCTCGTGGAGGGCATGCTGATCAATGACCTCGATTCCCTCGGCGGTTTCCACGATGAGGTAGCGGTTGTGCATCTGCACGGCCCGCTCCGCTGCGGCCGCTTGAACAGGAGCGGGGCCCAGATCGGAACCGGGCCTGGCAGGCAGGAATGGATCGTGGCCTGCGGGCTGATCTGCTGCCGCGTCCACCGGCCACGGCCTCGACAATTCGGCGCGCTCGGGCTGACCAAACCACGGGGCGAGACCAGCTTCAAGGCGCTGGACCGGCAGGGAAGGGGGGCCGCCAGCGGCGGAGTATGGGGGGAGTTCCGCGGGAGGCACCAGCGGCGTGCGCAGATCACTGACCAGAAATTTCGTCCGCAGACAGGAGAGGACCAGCCTGTAGAGACGAGACGGCTCGCGAAACCGCACCTCCATCTTGGCGGGGTGGACGTTGACATCGACCATGTCGGGGGGAAGCTCAAACCGCAGAAACACAATCGGCTGCCGGCCCGAGAGCAGCACGCCCCGATAGGCCTCCTGCACCGCATGGAGAATCGAGCGATCCCGGAAGGGCCGTCCACTCACAAACAGGTGCTGCAACCGCGTGCCAGCCACATCATCCTCCGGCCGGCCCACCAGCCCATGCACGGAAATCTCGCCGTCGTGTGCCTCCACTTCCAGCAGTCGGTCGGCCAGGGCCTGCCCATAGAGTCCGCCGACCCGCGTTCGCCAGCGATCCGCCCCAATCAGATCATGCACCCGGCGGCCGTTGTGGGAGAGCGTCATGGCCACCGCCGGGTGGGCCAGAGCGGTGCGCACAAAGGCTTCGGAGGCGTGCGACCACTCGGTGGGGGCCGCCCGTAAAAACGCCCGCCGGGCCGGCACGTTGGCGAAGAGTTGGTGCACCTCCACCGTGGTTCCCAAGGCACATCCCTCGGGAGTCACTTCTCCCATCTGGCCGCCATTGACCTCAATCGAGGCCCCATGACCGGCAGTGGGGGTGCGTGAGCGAAGCACCACCCGGGCCACCTCGCTGATGGATGCCAGCGCCTCGCCACGGAATCCGAGGGTGCCGATATGTTCCAGATCCTCGGCCACGCGCAATTTGCTCGTGGCATGGGTCGACACCGCCAGCGGCAGATCCTCTGGCTCGATACCGCTGCCATCATCGACAACGCGCACCAGACCAATCCCCCCCTGTTCCAGCGACACATCGATGCGCGTGGGGCCTGAATCGAGGGCGTTCTCCAGAAGTTCTTTGACGACACTCGCCGGCCGCTCCACCACCTCGCCTGCGGCGATCCGGTTGACAACCGAGAGCGGCAACCTGTGAATCCTGCCCATCAAAGCTTTTCCCGATCCCACGCCCGCACAGCCTACGGGCTTAGGAAAGCTGGAACTCCTTGATTTTGCGATAGAGCGTCCGTTCCCCGATGCCGAGGAGTTCCGCCGCCTGCTCCCGATTGCCGCCGGTCAGCTTGAGCGTTTCCCCAATGAAGATCCGCTCCACTTCCTCCAGCGGGCGGCCGACCAACGCGGCCAAACCGGCCTGCATCTCGATCGGCGCGGCAGCCCCTCCGGCGACGGGCACCGTGGCTGCCGGTTCCAGCTCCAGCGGGAGGTCGTCGAGATCGAGCATCTCGTCGCAGTCGACCACCACCATGCTCTCGATCACATTGCGAAGCTGCCGCACGTTGCCCGGCCAGGCAAAGGCACCCAATTTGACGCGGGCTGCCAGCGACATCCCCTTGATCGATTTGTTGTGGCGGCGGGCAAAGTGCCGTACGAAATGCTCGATCAAAAGCGGAATGTCGGCGGCCCGCTCGCGCAGCGTGGGGATGGCGATCGTCACCACCTTGAAGCGGTGGTAGAGATCGCTGCGGAAGCCGCCTGCAGCCACAGCATCTTCCAGGTTGCGGTTGGTGGCCGAGAGGATCCGCACGTTCACCCGCAGCGGCGCGTTCGACCCGACACGGGTGATCTCGCTCGACTCAAGCACGCGCAGCAATTTGATCTGCGTGGCCATCGGCATGTCGCCCACCTCATCCAGAAAGAGCGTGCCGCCGTTGGCATATTCAAACTTGCCCATGCGGTCACTTGAGGCATCGGTGAAGGCCCCCCGCACATGGCCAAACAGCTCGCTCTCGAGAATGTTCTCACTGAGTGCAGCGCAATTGAGCGCCACGAACGGCTTGTGTTTCCGCGGGCTGTTCTGATGAATCGCCTGCGCCACAAGTTCCTTGCCAGTGCCGGTTTCACCCTGGATCAGTACCGTGGCATCGGTGGGAGCGATGCGTTTGAGCCGTTCGATCAGCGTCAGCATCTGCGAACTCGAGCCCACCACACCCTCAAAACCGAATTTTTCATCCAGCCGCTGGTTGAGCTCCAGATTCTGGCGCTTGAGCCGGATGCCCTCGGAGGCACGTTCGACAGCCGCCCGCAGATGCCCCAGATCGAGCGGCTTTTGCAGGTAGGTGAAGGCTCCCTGCTGCATGGCGGCCACAGCCGAGGGCACGGTGCCATGGCCGGTGACAACGATCACCTCGGTTTCCGCCGACACGGCCTTGGCCCGGGACAGGATTTCCAAGCCGCCGATGTCGTTCATCATCAGATCGGTGACGACAACATCGAAGACCTCCTGCTGGATCTTCTTGGCTCCCTCCGAGCCACTGCCGGCGATCACGCACTGGTAGCCGAGGCGAGCGAGCCCCTCGCCCATGGTACGAGCATGCACAATGTCGTTGTCGACGACGAGCACGCGCACCAGCCGCTGGGATCCAGCGTCGGCCGCCGGCGGGCTGGAAGAAGGATGAGGGTCGCGCGGTGTTGGCATGACAGCGATCGTACGAGTGGCACGGTGGGACGTCCAGTTGCGGGCAAAGGAGATTCCCGCTTCATCAGCAGACAAGCTTCTGGCGGGGCTTCTCTGTGGTGGGGAGGCGGGGCGGGGCGGGGAGCCAGATCGTGACCTTGGTTCCCCGGGCCGGGGCGCTCTCGATGTCGATCGTACCCCCGTGAGCCTCGATGATTTTCCGCGCCGTGGGCAAACCCAGTCCAGACCCACCCTGCTTGGTCGAATAGAAGGCGCGAAACACCTTGGCGAGCGTCTCCTCGTCCATCCCCGCGCCGGTGTCGATCAGTTCCAGTACGACCCCCAGCCCTGCCGGCCTGGTGCGCACCACCAATTGTCCGCCGGCCTCCATCGCCTGCAGAGCGTTGAGCAGCAGGTTGAGAACCGCCGAGCGGAACGTCTCCCGATCGAGCCGGACCGTGGGCAGTTCGGGGTCGAGATAGCGCACCATCTCAACCTGCGCTTCGCGGGCCAGCGGCGCGAAAAAGTCGAGCAACTGCTCGATTTCCGTGTTCAGATTCCCCGGCTCCAGAGCCAGCGACTCCTGCCGGGCGAAATCGAGGAAATCGCCCAGCAGCTTCTGCAACCGGTCGCATTCCTGGCGGACCAATTCAATCTTGGCCCGCGCCCGGCGATCGCGCTGCTTGGTAGGCGATTCCGAATCGGTCTTTTCGAAGTCCTCTGCCAGCAGCTCCATGTTGAGCCGTATCGTGGAAAGCGGATTGCGGATCTCGTGGGCCAAAGCGCCCACGAGAGCCGCAAATTCCGCATACGTTTCCGCCCGAGGGCGGCCCGGCTCATCATCGGAGGACATGGCCGCATCTGCTCTGGGAGGATTCCGAGGAGGCCTGTCCGATCAATTGGGCTTGGCTTCGTTGCCGCCTTCGGCCGGCTTGCCACCTTCGGCAAGCTCCCGCATGGCAACACGACGGCTGAGTTTGACGCGGTCCTGATCGTCGACGGCGATCACCTTGACCCGCATCATGTCGCCGACCCGGCACACATCGGCCACACTCGAAACATATTCATCCGAGAGTTCGCTGATGTGGCACAGCCCGTCCTTGCCCGGCACCAGTTCAATGAAGGCGCCGAAGTCCTTGATGCTGGTGACGCGCCCTTCATAGACGCGGCCCACCTGGATCGATGCCGTCAGGGCCTCGATCTTGCCCATGGCTGCCATGGCGCCCTCGGCGTCGTGGCTGGCCACCGTGACGGTGCCATCATCATCCACCTCGATACTCGCTCCGGTCGACTCCTGAATGGCCCGGATGGTCTTGCCGCCGGGGCCGATGAGCAAACCGATCTTCTCCGGATCGATACGGGTCCGCAGCAGGCGGGGGGCCCACGGGGAAATCTCGGCCCGTGGCCGGCGGATAGCCGTCAGCATCTCCCGCAGAATCTCGAGCCGTGCCTCACGGGACTGCCGCAGCGTGGCCTCGATGATCGCCGGCGAAATGCCGTCGATCTTGAGATCCAACTGAATGCCGGTGATGCCCGTAGGGGTACCGGCGATCTTGAAGTCCATGTCGCCGTAGTGATCCTCATCACCGATAATGTCGGTGAGGAGCACCCACTTCGACTCCGATTCCTTGACCAGCCCAACCGAGATCCCAGCCACCGGATTGGAGATCGGCACACCGGCCGCCATCAGGCCGAGCGTTGCACCGCACACCGATGCCATCGAACTGGAGCCGTTCGACTCGAGGATGTCGGAGAGCACGCGGATCGTGTAGGGAAACGTGTCGGGATCGGGCAGGACCGGCTTCACGCTCCGCTCTGCGAGCGCACCGTGGCCGATTTCCCGCCGCCCCGGACCGCGGATCGGGCGAACTTCCCCCACCGAGAACGAGGGGAAGTAGTAGTCGAGCATGAACTTCTTGGAATACTCTTCGATCAGACCATCAACGCGCTGCTCATCTTTACCCGTTCCGAGAGTCACGGTGATGAGGGCCTGGGTTTCACCGCGCTGGAAGAGCGACGAGCCGTGCACTCGGGGCAACAGATCGACCTCGCAGGCAATGGGACGGAGGGAGGTGTAGTCGCGACCGTCAGGCCGCTTCCCTTCCAGAATCAGCTCCCGCACAGCACGCTCCTCAAGCGCGTGCCAGACATGCGAGAAATCGGCATCGCTGACGCCGCCGGCATCGCCAACCTTGGCTGTGGCGGCTGGTTCCAGTGGGGCCTCGCCCGCTCGGGCACGTTCGCGGAGGGCCTTCACAGCCTGACCACGCTCATGCTTGACAGCAGCACTCTTGGCCACCTTCAACTCGCTGAGATAGCCCCTGGCGAGACGCTCCCGCAGGCCGCTGTAATCGGCCAGCGTGTATTCCTTCTTCGGCTTGCCAGCCTGGGCCACCAGTTCATGCTGCATGGCACAGAGTTCGCGGATGATCCGGTGGGCAAATTCGATCGCCTGAAACATGCGGTCTTCCGGCATCTCGCGGGCGAAGCCCTCGATCATCAGCACGGCCGTCTCGCTGCCCGAAACGATCAGGTCCAGATCGCTCTCTTCGAGCTGATCCTGCGTGGGAAATGGAACAAACTGCCCGTCGATCTGGGCCACGCGAACACTACCGAGTGGACCACGAAAGGGGAGTGGCGAAACAGACAACGCAGCCGAGGCGCCATTCATGGCCAGCACGTCGCCATCGTTTTGCCGGTCGCTGGAGAGCACGGAAGCCTGAATCTGCACTTCGTCAAAGAAGCCGTCAGGAAAGAGGGGCCGGATCGGGCGATCCATCAAGCGGCTGGTGAGCGTTTCCTTCATGGTGGGCCGACCCTCACGCTTGAGGAAGCCACCGGGAAACTTGCCGGCCGCGGCGGAACGCTCGCGGTAGTCGCAGGTGAGCGGAAAAAAATCGATGCCCATACGGGGGGTTCCGGTGGCGGCGGCCACGATGACCGAAGTCTCGCCGTAGCGCACCAAAACGCATCCGGCGGCCTGCTTGGCCAGCTGACCGGTCTCCATGCTCAAAACCTGGTCGCCAAACGTTCTTTCAACTCGCTTTTTCATGTTTTTCTTTCTTGTTCTTCCTCGTCCCAGCAATCCACTTTCACATCCCAACCAACACCAGACACACCACCCTCCGGCTGCCCCGGAGCCCCTCGCCAGAGCCCCCGGCAGAAGCAGCTTCGAAAGAGCCCAAGACGGGGCCGACCACACTCGGGAGGCACCGAAGGTGCCTGCAAGCCGTGGCTTGAAGTTGCTCCAGACCAGAACCGACGGCGGCCACAGCCACCACTCACAACGGCACCAGCCGACCGCGGCAAAAACCACCGCGGCTTTCAAGGGGAAACCAACCCCACATCATTCCTGATCGCCGGCGTCAGGGAACGACGCGTGTCCCCAAACGCCCCCCCGATCTTCTTCTCACCATCCGACTACGCTTGAGCCTAGGAGACCACCCACGGCTCGCGATCAAGACGCGACGAGCCGGGAATGCTCCGCCGGGGAGAAGCGCGGAAACTACTTGCGAATCTCCAACCGACTGATGATGTCGAGATACCGCTGCGGCGTTACGCGCTTGAGGTAATCGAGCAGCCGGCGACGGCGGCTGACCATCATCAGCAGGCCACGCCGACTGGCGTAGTCCTTGGAGTGCTTCTTAAAGTGCCCGGTGAGTTGAGAAATCCTCCCCGACAGCAGGGCGATCTGAACCTCAGCCGAGCCGGTGTCGGCAGTCCCTCGCCGATAATCACCGATCAGTTCCGTTTTGCGATCTTTCGTAAGCGACATCAGCCAAAAAACGCCCAAAATGGGCGACCTGGTAAGTGACAGGCATTCTGGATGCGGCAACTCCGGATGCACGCTGCATCCAACTCCATTACCACCGCGAAGAATGCCACAAAGGGCTCTCAACCGCCGCGAACGAGTCCGCCAGCGATTTTGGGAAGTTTATCGGGGAAGGCCAGATTTGCAACAGCGGCATAGGAAACCGCTGCTGGGATGAGGCTGGCCCCCCCTCCATCGGCTCAATCTCTGCCGCGGGCGGCATTCCGCTGGCTGGCGGGGGTGGGCAGTTTGACCACATTCCATGCCAATCCGAGCTTTTCCATGGCCAGAATCGACCAATAGGTGGTGTCTACTTCCCACCACCGATGGCCATGCTTGGCCATCCGCTGGTAGGCGTGATGGTTGTTGTGCCAACCCTCCCCAAAGGCCAGCAGTCCGACCCACCACAGATTACGGGAGTCGTCGGAGGTTTCGTAGTTGCGGTAGCCCCACATGTGGGTGGCGGAATTGACGAACCACGTGACGTGGAACACATACACCATCCGCACCGCCATCCCCCACACCACCCACGAAATACCGACATCCCGCCCGTAGAGGGCCCAACCGGTCGCCAGCAAAGCAACGCCGATGAGCACATGCCACAGGATGAATGTCTTGTGCAGAAAGTGGATCCCTGGATCGCGGTAGAGATCGGGTGCCCAACGCTTCACGTGGGCTTCCAGGTCTTCTGGCTTGCGGGCGGGAAACATCCACACAATGTGCGACCACAGGCCGCCGTCGCGGGGCGTGTGCGGGTCCCCCTCCTGATCGCTGAAGGCATGGTGCTTGCGATGGTTGGCGACCCAGTGGAGGGCCGAGCCTTCCCCCGAAACACCTCCCAGAAATGCATAGAAAAGCTTGATAAAGCGGGTGGTCGTAAAGCTGCCATGCGTGAGGAGGCGGTGGTATCCCAGGCACACGCCGAGGCTGCCCGTCACCCAGCAGAGCACCAGACAGATCGCCAGGCCCGACCAGGTGAAATAAAAGGGAGCCGCCAGCGCCGTGCCATGAACCAGCCCGATCCAGAGCAGCACCGGCCAATCGAGCTTGCCCCAGCTGGTGGCGGCACCGTGGGCCAGAGGCTCCGGGGCCGTGGCGTTGACAGCGGTGGGGTCGTGGATCGCAGCCCGACCAAGCGCCAGCACTTCCTGATCAACGCCGTCGTGCAGCGGAGTCACAGGACGAGCACTGCGCTGTTTCGCGACAGCATCCAACACAGCCGAGCCCGATTCTGAGCTCCGACTGCCGGAGCCCTGCTGATGCCCTGATCGATGCGAACTCTTCATGGGTATCCCTTCCTGGGTGATTGCTGCGCGGTGCGCGGAGCAACTTCGATACTGTGGCGTTTTTTTCCGATTTTGCCAGCACTTGCTGGTCATTCCCCGGTCGAATCACTGTCAAAAACTCGTCAAATTTCGTGGCGGAGCCCCGAATGAGCATGCAGAACCAAAAAAATACCTCTAGCGAGGGGGCATAGATGGGCGGGGCCCCTCCACTTGAGACCGCTCCAGCCCACCAGCGGCCCCCGCCTCGCGAACTGCTGACACGGGGAGCAGAGAGATCAGCTGGGCACTGATGGCCGAGGCTGGCACCGCCGCCAGACCAACGGGCGAGAGCACCCAGGCCAACCGTTCCGCGGGAATCATCGAGGCTGGTGGGTAGAGCAGGGGGGCTCCTTCAGACAGCAGGATCGGGGCGGGCGCTCCGGAACCCCTCGTCCGCACCACCATGCCCCGGCCGTCGAGCGTGAGGGTGCACTGAAGCGACTCAAAGGGGAGGGCGTCGGCCCGGGCCGCGGCAGGCATGACCGGCCCGCGGCGGCAGCCCAATCCATCCATCAGAGCCCTCACCGCGGCCTGACCGACGGTGCCACGGGCTGCCGTGGCCTCACACTGGCATTCCAACAAGCGGTTGTCGGCAAACGAAAGACGGTTGAATTCGAGCGTCGCCTCCCCGGCGGCCCGTAATGTGACCCCCGCGGTGCAACACTCCAAGTCGATGCGATCGATCCTCCCGGCTGCACTGCCGCTCCAGCGCCCACCGACTGAACTGGCGGTGATGCTCCCTTGAACCCGCGCGGCAGCGCCCAGCGTGGCCCGCACTCCGGGCAGATCGGCGGCAGCCGCGAGAACATCCAGCGGCAGCGGAGTGGCGAGAGATCCGCTGATCTCCAGGCGTCTCGTCGGAAAGCCTGCGGAGGGCTCCGCCAGAGATCGCACCCGCAACTCCTCGCCCGGACTGGCCGGCCGACTCAGACGGATGGCCCGCTGGCCTTCGGCTGCGACACATTCCACGCGCAGCCCCTCCGCGGACCCTCCCCATTGGGCCCCGGTCTCCTCTGGGCAGAACTGCAGGCGAGCCACATCGATCACGCACGCCCGGGAGGCACGCTGCGGCTGCTCCAGCCACCGGCGGGCCAGCGTCCCCAGAAAGAGTGCCACCTCCGGAGTGCAGGCGAGCGAGTCGATCCTCAGACGGACCTCACCCCCCGATTGCTCCACCTCCACCAGCGGCACATCAGCCACCACATCCCCATTCCCGGCGAGCACTTGGAACCGGTGAAGCCGCAAGACGCCTGGGCGGGGATGATCGACCGCCCCAATCGCCACTGGCACTCCCAGCGTCTCCTGCCAGTGCCGCTGGAACCCTTCGCGATGGACTCCGCTATGGCGCCAGCCAGCCCAGCCGGCCAGGACCAGGCAGGGGAGGAGCCCCAGCAGCAGAAAGAGCGATCTAACGAGCCGGATCCGTCCGGCGGAGAGTTCGATGAACATCCCTGTATCTCCGCGGCCCAGCGGCTTCGCGCCCATCCACGACAGCCCGCTACCGACTCCGCGCCAGGGTGTGGTACAGCTCCCAGCGGGCCAGCATCTCCTCGACACTGTCGCCGCCGAATTTGTCCACCAGTGCCCCGGCAACCTCAAACGCCACGACATGCTCCACGATCACGCTCGCCGCACTGACAGCGCACACATCGCTGCGCTCGTAGGCCGCTTCCTCCGTGTGTTTGGTGCGCAGGTTTACCGATTCCAGCGGCTTGCGCAGCGTGCTGATCGGCTTCATCGCCGCTCGCACCACCAACGGCTGGCCGTTGGTCATGCCTGCTTCCAAACCGCCGGCGTTGTTGGTGGGGCGGGTGAATCCCAGATCGACCTGATGACGGCGCGTCTCGTCGTAGTGGATCGGATCGTGCACCTGCGATCCGCGGCGTCTGGCTGCCGCGAAACCGAGCCCGATCTCCACTCCCTTGATCGCCTGAACTGCCATGACGGCCTGCGCCAGCCGGCCATCGAGCTTGCGGTCCCACTGGGCGTGGGTTCCCAACCCGATCGGCAGCCCGTCGACGCGCACCTCCACCACGCCGCCGAGGGTATCCCCCTCCTTGCCGACGCGGTCGATCAGCTCGGTCACCTCGGCATCTCGCTGCGGATGGAGCGAATAGATGGCGCTTGAGTCGCGGATCTGTCGCAGTTCTGCCAACGTCCCCTCGCGGCCGCCGAGCACCACATCGCCCAGCTCCGTGACCCAGCCAGCGACCTCGATGCCAAACACCGAGAGGAGTTGCCGCGCCAAAGCACCGGCCGCCACCCGGGCTGCGGTCTCGCGGGCACTGGCGCGTTCCAACACTGCGCGCACGCCGCCGAGATGCTTCACCGCCCCCGGCAGATCGGCATGGCCGGGACGCGGTCGATCGACCTCCTCGAGCCTCTCCAGCTTGGCATCCCGGTTGATCACCTGCAGTGCCAGCGGGCTTCCGAGCGTGACGCCCCGCCACAATCCGGAAAGAAACGTCACCGCATCGGTCTCAATCCGCTGCCGGCCCCCACGGCCATAGCCTCCCTGTCGGCGCACCAGTTCGGCGTCAATGCTCGCAGCGTCGACGGTCAACCCGGCGGGGAAACCATCCACCAGGGCCAGCAGAGCGGGGCCATGGGATTCACCGGCAGTCCAGTAACGCAGCATGGTGGGTCAATACGCAGACGGAGCAGGATGGGGCGAAGAAAGGGGCACTGCCCCAACGATAGCCAGCGACAGAAGTCCAAGGTAACCTACGCGAGCGCACCTGGAAAAAACTGCCGACTGGGGCCGATTCTAGTGGCGGCCAGCGGTCGGCCATAGGGCATTCTACCCGCCGTTAGCCCACTCCTTCCGGCAGGATTCCGGTCAATAACCGGCAGGCTTCGCAGTATTTTTCCCGCGTGCGCCGCACCACGTCGGCAGGCAAGCCAGGGGGGGGGCTCGACTTGTCCCACCCGGAGGATTCCAGCCAGTCGCGCACAAACTGCTTGTCGAACGAGGCGGGGATCGTCCCGGGCGCCCCCGGGGCTGCCGGCCAGAATCGCGAACTGTCGGGGGTGAGCACCTCGTCGATGAGCAGCAGGCGGCCGTCCGGGGCGATCCCCCATTCAAACTTGGTGTCGGCGAGGATGATCCCGCAGCGTTCCGCATGGGCCGCCCCCCGCGCAAAAACCTCCAGACTTTTGTCACGGAGCGTTTCGGCCAGTTCGCGGCCGATGCTGCCGGCCATCACCTCCAGCGACACGTTTTCGTCATGGCCCGTGGCGGCCTTGGTGGCCGGCGTGAAGATCGGCACGGGAAGCCGATCCCCGGGCGCGAGCCCCTGGGGAAGCCCGACTCCGCAGACGGTGCCACTCCGCTCATATTCGCTCCAGCCCGAACCAGCCAACCGTCCGCGCACCACGCATTCAAACGGGATCACCTGCGTGCGGCGCACAAGCATCGAACGGCCCCGCAAAGCTGCGCGATCGGGCCCCAGCGGCAGATCCATTCCATCGATGTCGGTGGCGAGAAGATGGTGGGCGATGGGATCAGCACCGGCTGCCAGGCGGGCAAACCAAAAGGCCGAGATGCTCGTGAGCAGGCGTCCCTTGTCGGGAATTGGCGTGGGGAGCACCCAATCGAAGGCACTGATGCGGTCGGTGCTGACAATCAGCATTCTGTCGCCGAGCTCGTAGCAGTCGCGCACCTTGCCACGATGGAGTGGACCGATGCCCAAATTGGTTTGGAGCACGGGGCCGGAGGGGGCGGCAGGGGAGGGGGGATGAGGTGTCATGCAGTTTGTTCTAAGGCAAGTCGATGCCGCTGCCAAACCAGCCCAAACAGAGGCCGTGGAAAAACCGGGATCGGGCGGGAGCCTGGCGCTGGCTGGCGGGCTGCTAACAAAAATCGCGCGACATTCTCGGCAGCGATGGCGGCGGCGCGGAGGGGTCTGCCTCATTCCATCCCGCTTCGCCGGCCATCGCGCCGGCAGCCTCCCACGCCTCCAGCTTTGTGGCCAGAATATGCACCACGGCGCCGCGCCGCTGAATGCGCCCCTGCACCACCTGCACCACCGCCCGCCGGCCCCCTGGTTCCGCCTCCTGCCACACATCCTGCCGCACGATGATATTGGCCGAACCGGTTTCGTCCTCGATGGTCAGAAAAATGATCCCGTGGGCTGTGGAAGGGCGCTGCCGCGTCAGCACGATGCCGGCCACCCGCACGCGACGCCCCTCTGGGGCCGCAGCGGCCGCCGCTGCGGTGAGCACCCCTTGCCGGGCCAGCCTCTCCCGCTCAAAGTGCAGCGGGTGTGCCTCCAGCGAAAGGCCGCTGGTCTGATAATCGGCCAGCACCTCCTCCTGACGCGTCGTGTTGGGGAGCATTCCATCCTCGGCTGCATCCTCATCCTCCAGCCCATCCAGAAGCGGCAGGCTCCCTGGCCGGTCGAAGCCCCGCAGCGCCTCCCACACTGCCCGTCGCCGCTCGAGGCCCAACGAGGCACACGCTCCGGACCGGGCCAGATGCAACAGTTCCGTCTGGCCGAATTGGGCCCGCCGGGCCAGATCGCTCAGCGACCGAAACGGACCGGTCCGCCGGGCTTCCACCAACCGTTCTCCGGCCGCTGTGCCGAGGCCATACACCTGCTCCAGCCCCAGCCGAACAGCCAGTTTTCCCGCCTCACTCCCGCCACCTTCCAACCGCATCGGTCGCTCCAAAACCGCCTGCCGCTGGCTGGCATTCACATCCACTGGCAACACCGTCACGCCATGCGCCCGGGCATCCCGCACCAACTGGGCCGGGGCATAAAATCCCATCGGTTGGCTGCCGAGCAGGGCCGCGGTGAAGGCGGCCGGATGATGGCATTTCAGCCATGCCGATACATACACCAGCAGCGCGAAGCTGGCGGCATGCGATTCCGGAAAGCCATACTCGCCAAAGCCGCGGATCTGCAAAAACACGCGCTCGGCAAACTCGGCCGAGAGCCCCCGGGCGAGCATCCCTGCCACCAGCTTCTTGTGAAACGCATCGATCACCCCCGGCCGGCGCCAGGCTCCCATGGCCCGGCGGAGCTGGTCGGCCTCACCGGGAGTGAAGCCTGCAGCCACCACCGCCAAGCGCATCGCCTGCTCCTGAAACAGCGGCACACCGAGCGTCTTTTCCAATACCTCGCGAATCGCTTCGTTGGGATAGCTCACCGGTTCCTCGCCGCTCCTGCGGCGGAGGTAGGGATGCACCATATCCCCTTGAATGGGGCCGGGACGGACGATTGCCACCTCAATCACCAGATCATAGAAGCAGCGGGGCTTGAGTCGGGGCAACATGCTCATCTGCGCCCGGCTCTCGATCTGAAACACCCCCACCGTGTCGGCCCGCGACACCATCTCGTAGACGGCCGGATCCTCTGCCGGCACCGTGGCCAGCGTGAGTTTCTCCCCACCGGATGCCTCCACCAGATCGAAGGCCCGGCGGATCGCCGACAGCATCCCCAGCGCCAGGCAATCGACCTTGAGAATCCCCAGTTCATCCAGATCGTTCTTGTCCCACTGCACGATGGTGCGGCCGTCCATCGCCGCCGGCTGGATCGGCACCAATTCGCACAGGTCTCCCCGCGTCATCACCATGCCGCCGACATGCTGCCCCAGATGCCGCGGAAAGCCGATCAACTGGCCGACGAGGGTGCACAGCCGCTGGCAGGTTTCCTCGGCGGGATCGAGGCCGGCCTCGGCCAGCCGGGCTGGCAGGGTGTCGATCCGATCACCCACATCGAGCACGTCGGCCACAGTGGCCACGCGGTCGAGCGAGAGCCTCAGCACCTTTCCCATGTCGCGCACCGCCGAACGGAGGCGGTAGGAGATCACCTCCGCCGTCATCGCAGCGCGTGACCGGCCGTAGGTGTCGTAGATGTACTGAATCACCTCCTCGCGGCGGCTGTGCTCGAAATCGATGTCGATATCGGGGGCCTCGCGCCGCTCCCGACTGATGAACCGCTCGAAGAGCACGCCCGTCCGGGCCGGATCGACCGACGTGATCCCCAGGCAGTAGCAGATCGCCGAGTTGGCAGCCGATCCCCGCCCCTGGCAGAGGATGCCCCGCCTCCGGGCAAACCGCACCAGATCAAACACCGTGAGAAAATAGGCCTCATAGCCCAGCTCCACCACCAGCGACAACTCATGGGCAAGCAACCCCTGCACCTTGGCGGGAATGCCCTCGGGATAGCGTTTGGCAGCCCCATTCCAGGCCAGCTGCGCCAGATGCTCCTGCGGCGTCCGCCCGGCCGGCAGTGCAGCATCGGGATATTCATAGCGCAGTTCGTCGAGCGAAAACGTGCACTGCCTGGCGATCTCTGCCGACCGCTCCACCGCCCCCGGCAGCGCGGCAAACCGCTCGGCAATCTGCTGCCGCCGGTGGAGATGCCGCTCACCGTTGGCAAGCAGGCGTCCGCGCACCTCCTCGACAGTCGCGCCACACCGCACCGCACAGAGGGCATCAAACAGCGGCATCCTGCCCCGGGCGTGGTAGCGCACATCCCCCGCCGCCACGATCGGCACCCGCGCCTGCCGGGCCCACCGAGCAAACTGCTGCAGGCGGTCCTCATCATCCCCCGCGCAGGCCACCTCGGCCAGACAGGAGAGCCGATCGCCAAACAGCTCGCGCCACTCAAGCACCGCCGCAGCGGCCCCATCTCCGCCGGCCTCTCCCCCGTCGGTCTCCAGTCGGGCCAGAGGCACGCCGGCCAGCAGGCCCGGAGCATGGGCCGCCACATCGTCTGCCGTCAGCACGCACCTGCCGGCGGTTTCTGCGGCAGCATAGCCGCGCGTCAGCAGCCGGCAGAGATTGGCATATCCCACGCGGTTGGTCGCCCAGACGACAAGCGGCGCCATCCCGACCGGATCGAGCGCCGCCCCAACCACGAGTTTGAGGCCAACCTGCTTGGCGGCTCCATGCGCCCGCACGATCCCTGCCAGGGTCGAGGAATCGGTGATGGCAAGTGCCGAGTAGCCCAGTGACTGAGCTCTGAGAATCAGCTCATCGGGATGCGATGCTCCCTGCAAAAATGAAAAGTTGCTCGTGCAATGCAGTTCGGCATACTCCGGCTCCTCTGTCGCTGCCATGTGCTGTGGCTCCCGTTGATTGGAATACAAAACCAGCCCCCCGTCAGGCAAATCGGCCGTGCAGAAACCAGCCCCCATCCTGCAGCCGCCGAAACAGCCAATAGCGATCGCCAGCGGACGTATCGACAACGTAGTAATCCCGCCGCACGCAAGGCCCCCGCCACCAGGCTGTCTCGATGCGTTCCGGCCCCCGGGCCTGTGCAATGTGGTGCGTCTGGCCTTCATATTGAAACCGCACGGGAGGTCCATCCGGCACCACCGCCACGGCCTCCAGCCTGACCGGCCGCGGCAGCAGACAGATCGGCCGCCGCTCGGGAAAACGACCGCCGGCCGGCAGCCCGCAAGCGCGCGTTTTTGACACCTGCCTGCCCCCCGCCGGCAGGCGACCGCTGACGGCCGGCGGCACCGCCAGCCAGGCATGCTCCGGCTGCGCATCGGCCAGGAGCTTCGGCTCGAAGACGGCGCTGCGCCCCAGTCGCCCCGACAACCGATCCAACAGCAGTCCCACCTGCGAAGCGGTCGCCTCCGCGACCTCGCCAAACAGCATCCGCTGCCGGGCGGCAACAGGGCCAACCGCCACCACATCGACCACAATGCCGCTGATCTCACGGGGCAGGTGGGCGCGGGCCATTCGCAGCCGAATCAATTCGGCCAGATGCCCCACCGCGGCGCTGGGACGAAAGAGCCCCACATCAATCACCGTTGGTGGGCAGGCCTCCCTGGCCCCCTCCTGAGCCCCCTTTTGACCGGCCCGAGAACGGCTCGATTCCAGACGCACCTGGAGGGCAGTCACCCCCTTGCCGGCGGCAGCCAGGGGGGCCATGCAGGCCTCCACAAGCCTCTGCACGAGCGCCCCAAGCGACTCCTGTGTCAAGTCGCGCAGCAGCAGCGGGAAATCAAACGCCTGGGAAGCCTGCGGCAATTCCCCGCCGCAGGGCGTCTCCAAGGGCTCGGCCAGCGTGCCGGAACACTGCGCCAGCCGGCGGGCCAGCTGCGGACCAAACCGCGATGTGAGGCTTTTCCGCGGCAACTTTCCGACTCCGCCGATCGTGTCGACTCCCACCTCGCGCAGGCGGGCCAGACAATCCCCCTCCAAACGCAGGGCCGCGGCCGGCAGATGTGCCAGCGCCGCCATCTGGTCAGCGGGGGGCACAATCGCACAGCGCTGGTGCCGGGCTGGCGGAGCAGGCTGACCAGCAGAGGGGGGCCTGAAATCGGTATGCCGGGCGGCGGCCCAGCCGGCCCCGATGGTGTCGGCGATCGCGGCCCGCGCATGGATGCCGCGGGCCTGCAGCGTCCACACGGCGGTGCGCACCAGCGTCTCCTCGCCGCCAAAGAACTCGGCCGTGCCGGTCACATCCACATGCACGCATTCCGGTCGCTCGGCAGATTCAACGGCCACCAGGGGGGCAAACCGCCGACACCAGCGGGCCACCTCTTCGATCCCCTCCCGATCGGCAACGGGATCATCCGCCACAATTTCAGCACGGTGGCAGGCGCGGGAGCCATCGCTTTGCGCCAGCACGGCCAGCGCCTCCGCCAGCGACATCCCCGCCACGATCCGCGCCGCCGGCCGTCCCCGCTCGGCTGGCCGCGACCGGGAGCGGGCTGCCCCCGATTCCCCCGGTGCCGGCACCGCCCACGCCCAGGCCACCACCCGCATCACGCCGCGCGGCTCATGGCGACAGACAAAGAGCGGCGCATGCCGCAGCTCCGGGCTTTCGCGCAGCCTCCGCTGCACCGGCCACCGCGGCAGCCAGATCGTCATGATGCGCGGCATACGGCCTTCCCTTCCCGCTGCGCGGCTCCCTGCTGCGGCAATGATCGCAGCAGCGCCCCGTCGCGCTCTGGCAGCGCCCCGTCGCGCTCTGGCAGCGCCCCGTCGCGGCCCCGGGCTAGATCGAGCACGATGTCGGCCGTGCGTTCCTCCATGTGGCCCGCGCCCAACCACGGGCCGCCCACCAGCGCCAGTCGCAAGCGGCGCAGCGACAGGCTGTCGGTTCTGCCCCCCTCAAGAGCCCCCGAAACGCGCACCCGCGCCTCGGCCCACGACGATTCCCGCTGGGCCGCCTGCGGCCTGACCAACAGCCCCACAGCACCGCCAGCCTTGGCTGCCAACTGCCAACGGCGCATCGCCGTGGGGTGGACCCGCTGGGGCCACGCCACCACAGCTGCCACCCCTGCGCAGCGCAGGGCCTGATCGATCGCCCAAACTTCATCGTCGTCACGATTCGGGCGGGCCACCACAAGCCTCCCTGCCAATGCCTCACCACGCCCACCGCAGGCCTCCTCCAGCCAGGGCAGCACGGCCGGGGGATGAAACAGGCCGCGACGGTCAACGACGAGAATCGCCCCCCCAGCCGGTGTTGCAGCCATCCGGCAGGCCACCGCACACGCAAGCGCCGCAGCTCCGGATGCCTCAGTGGCTGCCAGCCACTCCAGCAAACTGCCCCGCCGCACACCCCCTGCCGGCAAGAGCCTGTCGAGCGTCCGGAAGCCGCTGGAAAGCACCGGCTGCGCGGGCCCCTTGAATATGAATCCTCCTCCGGCCTTGGCAGCCTGCGCCGCGAGCATGTCGCGCACCTGCTCGCCACCAGGCAGACCGATCGAAACCATGTTCAAAACTCCCGACTCAAGATTTCTGGTTCAACGCGCTCTCGAAAAAGCTCTGGAAAAAGTCCTCCATGCCCCTCTGCATCGCAGACAGCCCACGAAGTCGACCGCAGCCAAAACTATACGCGCGTACAGTATCGACTATCGGCGGCCCGGTCAACTCTCCGGGATGTTTTTTTGTTCCTTCCGGGAACTTCGTGGGCAGGGAGCCACCGCGGGTCACCTGCACCCGCTGCCGGTATAGACTCAACCGCCATGCATGCCCCCCATTCCATCCGCCGCTCCTGGCGCCTCCGCTGGGCAGGTCTGGCCGCATTTGGAGCGGCCCTGCTTCTGTTCCCCTCTGGCACGAGGCCGGCTCCGTTCTCCCCGGCGCTGTGCGCCGAGCCTGCTCTTGCCGACGGACTGGCCACGTTTGCCCGCGCCGATTCCCCGCGTGTGCAGCAGCAGCTGGAGGCGACTGCCAAGCACTACCGCCAGATCGAACCATCGCTCTACCACCTCTCGGTGCAATACGCCGATCGACTCGCTGCGCTCTCCGCCAGCGATCGCCTCGATCGGCTGGTGAGTCTGGCCCGCTTCATCGATCAGATCCGCGACAGCCGGGCCGAGCAGGCAGTGATCGGCCCCGGCCGAGCGATGATCGGCCTGCTCGATCCCGACCGCGGTCTGGACCGCAAGGAGATCTCAGCGATCGCCGAGGCCTATGGCGCTCTCCCCACAGTTCACAAGCAGCGTGGCCCTCAAGAATCAGGCCCTGCGGAATCGATCCACGACGTTGCCACAGCCTTTTTACAAGGCGTCAGTGCTGCCGCAGCCGGCAGCACCCCCACGACAATCGTGGTGCTGGGCCACGGCCTGCCTGAAGAAATCCAAAGCTATTCGATTCCCTGCGGCGCACTGGCCGACGCCCTCGTGGCAGGTGCTGTGCAAAAAAAACCGGCTGCCGACGCATCGCCGGCGAAACCGGCGGGGGTGGACTTAGGCCACCTCGTGCTGATCTGCGACGACTGCTACAGCGCCGATTTCCTCCTCAACCTGGGGCGGGAGATCGAAGCCCGCTGCAGCGCCCGTTCACTCAAAGTGGGGGCGCTGCCCACCTGCATCGCCGGCACCAACCGCGATTCGGTGGGCCATGCCGATGTCGGCGAAAAGTTTGTGCCCCACTTCTGGAAGGATGTGATTGAGCTGTTCTATGTGCGCCGGCCGCGGCCGGAGGCTGTCACGCTCGGCGACTTCTTCGGGAAGGTCGACAACATGATGTATGGCTATGGCAGAACGCCGATCGTGCAGGGGGGGGAAGTGGCTGGCTACCGGCTGATCGATCCCACGCTCTGCCAGGATCCGGTGGTGTTTGTGTCGCTTGAGCCGGAGGAGCTCAAGCAGCTCCGCGACCTCCTCGGCCTCGATCCCTCGACGCCGGTTCCGCTGCTGTTTGATATCGGCTGACGGAGTCCCGCCTGAGGTCTTTTTCCCGCCACACGTACCCCCCGAGAAAGCTCCTCCCATGTTTCGCCTCCTGCCGCCCGCCACGCTCCGCACAGCTGCCTGCGGGATGCTGGTACTGCTGGCGCTGCCGGGCATTTTTCCGGCTGCTCTCACCGCGGCCGATCTGACGTTCAACGGCGGCAGCAGCGACCAATGGCACGGCCACACCCGCCACAGCTTCTCGTTCGACGGCACGCCGGCCTGGGTTGTGATTCCGGAGAACGCCCTGCCGGGAAATCCCTGGTCGTGGTGCCTGATGTTTCCCGACGCCTTTACGAGTCGCTGCGCCGCTCCCCAACTCCTCTCCGCCGGATTCCACCACGCCTTTCTCGATGTGGGCAATTCTTTCGGCTCCCCCGCGGCCATCGCCCGGCTGGCGGCTTTCCACGGGGAACTGGTGCGTCGCGGCCTGCATCCCCAGCCGGCGCTGATCGGAATCAGCCGCGGCGGACTCTACGCCCACCGCTTCGCTGCCGAACATCCGGAGAAAGTGGGCGTGATCTACGGGGATGCCGCCGTCTGCGATTTCAAAAGCTGGCCGGGGGGACGGGGAACGGGGAAGGGGAGTCCGCCCGATTGGCTGGCCCTCAAGGCAGCCTACGGCTTTGCCGACGACGCCGCGGCGCTGGCCTATCCGGGCAATCCTGTCGATGCCCTCAAGCCGCTGGCTGCCGCGGGCATCAAGCTGATTCATGTGGTGGGGGATGACGACGATGTTGTGCCGCCGCAGGAGAATGCCCTGCTCGTCGCATCGCGCTACCGGGCTCTCGGCGGCACGATCGAACTGATCCACAAGCCGGGTATCGGCCACCACCCCCATGGCCTCGACGATCCAACGCCGGTCGTCGACTTCATTCTCCGCCACGCCACCGCGGGCCGTTAGAGCGCATCCGACTTACGTGTAGCACCGGCTTCGGGGCGGCAAAAGTCTCGTCGCTTACGCTCCTCGAGCGTTCGCCGACCCCTCCGCCTACATCGCTCGATCTATTTACCCAGTCGTCGCTACAATTATCCCGGATGCGCTCTAGCCGCCCGCTAGGACGTTTTGGGAATTACCAAGGCCTTGGACGCGCCGAGCACGAGTCGGTAGAGCGCCGGCAGGATAAAGAGCGTGAAGAGCGTGCTGGTGATAACACCCCCGATCACCACCGTGGCCAGCGGCCGCTGCACCTCGGCACCAGTTCCCTCGCTCACCGCCATCGGAATGAAGCCGAGGCTCGCCACCAGCGCCGTCATGATGATCGTGCGGAGGCTGGCTGCGGCCGTTTCCTCGATCGCCACATCCCGGGCAGTGCCCCGGGCGAGCCGTTCCCGCAGGGCGCTGGCCAGCACCATGCCGTTGAGCACCGACACGCCCGAGAGCGTGATGAACCCCACCGCCGCCGAAATCGACAGCGGCATCTCCCGCAGCGACAGGCCCCAAATCCCCCCCACGCAGGCGAAAGGGACGCTGGCAAACAGAAGCGCTGTGTCGGTCAGCGTGCCGTAGGTGGCGTAGAGCAGGGCGACAATCAACAGCAGCGCCAGCGGCACAACAATCATCAGCCGCTTCTGCGCCCGCTGCATGTTTTCAAACTGCCCACCCCACTCCAGCCGGTAGAGCGACTCCGGCAGTTCGACCCGCTCGGCGATCGCCGCCTGAGCCTCCGCCACAAAGCCCCCCACGTCTCTCCCGCGCACGTTGCACTGCACCACCACGCGGCGCTCGCTCCACTCGCGGGTGACAAACTTCGGGCCGGCAATCGTGCGGATATCGGCGATGCGTTCCAGCGGCACCGTCTCGCCGGCTGGTCCGCGAACGGCGATGTCGGCGATCGCTTCCGGCCCGCTGCGCAGCGACTCTGGCAACCGCACCACAATCGGAAAGCGCAACTGCCCCTCCACGATCTGTCCCACCCCCTTGCCGCCAATGCTCTCCACGAGGTCGAGAACGGTCTGCGCTGAGATGCCATAGCGGGCCACCTCATCCTGCTTCACGGCAATCTTGAGGATCGGCTGACCGGCCACCTGTTCGACGGCAACATCGACGCCACCGGGAACATTTCTGAGCACGGCGGCCACTTCGCCAGCCTTCCGCACAACCTCGTCCAGATCCTCCCCGAACACCTTCACGGCGATGTCGGCCCGCACGCCCGAGACCATCTCGTTGATCCGCTGCTCGATCGGCTGCGTGAACCAGAGAATCTGCCCCGGCACTCCTTCCACCACGGCGTTCATCTCCTCTACCAGTCCTGCCTGCGTGCGGGCCCGCACCCATTCATCGCGGGGCTTGAGCGCCACAAACACGTCCGTTGCCTCGGCCGCTCCGGCGTCGGTGGCCACCTCGGGGGTGCCGACCCGGCTCCAGATATGCTTGATCTCAGCCGGAAATTCCGCCAGGAGTGCCTTTTCCAGCCGGGTGTTCATCCGCACCGATTCCTCGAGGCTTGTGCCGGGAGCGCGAATGATGCCGAGCACGAGATCTCCCTCCGAGAGCTTGGGGACAAACTCCGTGCCCAGCGACGCAGCCCGCAGGAGCGTGATGCCCAGGATGGCAAGCGCCGCCAGCGCGATCGCCCCGCGGGCCGAAAGGCAGAGGCGCAGCACCGGCCGGTAGGCTTGACGCAAGAGTTTCACCAGCAACACATCGTGCGAATCGACCCGCCGCGGCAGGAAGAAGCTCGACAGCACCGGCACCACTGTCATCGAGAGCACCAGCGACCCGATCAGGATGAACACCACCGTCAGCGCCATCGGGCGGAACATCTTCCCCTCCACACCCTCCAGCGTGAGGATCGGGATATAGACGATCATGATGATCAGCTGGCCGAAACAGGCGGGCATTTTCACGGCATTGGTCGCCTCGCGCACCAGCTTCAGCCGGGCCGCTCCTGTGGCCCCGGGATGGTGGGCAATCTTCTCCAGAATGCTTTCGATCACCACCACAGAGGAGTCGACCACGATGCCGAAATCGATCGCCCCCAGGGAGAGCAGGCTGGCGGCGATCCCCGTCTGCCACATCCCGATGAAGCCGCACAGCATCGAGAGCGGAATCGCCGTGGCGGCCACGAGCCCCGCCCGCAGGTTGCCCAGCAGCATGTAGAGGATCAGCACCACCAGAAACGCCCCTTCGAGGAGATTCTGCCGCACGGTGGCGATCACGCGGTCGATCAGCTGCGTGCGGTCGTAGACGATCTTCGCCTCCACCCCGTCTGGCAGCGTCTTCACCAGCTTCTCAAACCGGTCGCGCAGCCGGGTGGTCACCGCATAGCTGTTCTCCCCCATGAGCATGAAGCCCAGCCCGAGCACCACCTCCCCCTCGCCGCCATAACTGACCGCTCCCTTACGGATCTCATGGCCGATCATCACCTCGCCCACGTCGCGGATGCGGATCGGCACGCCGTTGCTCGAGGCGATCACGATCTTGCCGATCTGCTCGACATCGGTGGTGCGTCCCACGCCGTAGACGAGCACAGCATCACCCGAGCGGCCGATGGAGCCGCCGCCAACATTGAAATTGTTGCGCGGGATCGCCTCGATCGCCTGATCGAACGACAGCCCGTATTTCCGCAGGAGGACCGGATCGAGGCGGATCTGATACTGTTTGTTGAGGCCTCCCCAGGCATTCACCTCCGCCGTGCCCGGAACGCTCCGCAGGGCGGGCTTGAGCGTCCACTCCTGCATCGTTTTGACATCTGTCAGGCTCATGCCACGAGGCACGAGCAGATAGTGAAACACCTCGCCCAGGCCGGTCGATACCGGCCCCATCTCCGGCCGCTCCACGCCAGCCGGCACGCTGACGGTCGTCAGCCGCTCGTTGATGAGCTGCCGGGCCAGATAGATATCGGTGCCATCCTTGAACGTGACGATCACCACAGACAGACCAAACATGCTGGCGCTGCGCAGCCCCTCGAGCCCCGGCATGCCGCCCATCGCCAGTTCGATCGGGAATGTGATCTGCCGCTCGATCTCCTCGGCCACCATCCCGGGAGCGGCGGTGTTGACCTGCACCTGCACTGGCGTGGTGTCAGGAAAGGCATCGACCACCAGCTGGCCGGCGGCAAAATAGCCGATGAGGCTGACAATGGCCGCCCCAAACAACACCGTATAGCGGTGGGACAGCGACCAGGCGATGACCGATTCCAGCATCTTTTTTACGGCTCCAGGGGGCCAGTGTCGGTTTCCCCACGTTCCAGGCGCTCAAGCACCACCTGGCTCTTCAGCACATGGCTGCCTTGGCCCACCACGCTCTCCGGCGGCCCGTTGGCCCCGAAGTCGGCCAGAATCTCCACCCTATTCCCCTCGGCCAGCCCCAGACTGACAGCCCGGGGCTCAAAACCGAGGTCGCCAGCCGGCACAAACACCACCCACTCGCGACCATCCCACTGCACGCTGTCGCGGGGCACGACAACCGCATCTTCATGGCGATCGAGTTCGATGAAGCCGCTGCCGAACGTGTTGGCCTTGAGGGCCACCTCGCCGTCGGTGCCTTGGGCGTGCGGGGCTGCGGAATGGATTTCAGCCCGCACCTGGAGCGTGCGGGTCTCGGAATTGACGTCGGTGCTGATCCAGCTGATTCGGCTGGGAAACTCTGCGGTGGAGCCGTCGGGGAAAAAGCGGATGGGCTGCCCCAGGGCCACCTTGGCGGAATCCTCCTTGGCAACATTGAGAATCACCCACATCGTCGAGACATCGGTGACGTCAAAGATCGGCTCGCCCGCCTCGACAAATTCCCCCACCACCGCATCGCGACCGATCACCACCCCAGCAAACGGGGAACAGAGGGGGAGCAGGTTGGAAGAAACCTCAAGCGGATCGATCCCCTCCAGAAGTTCCGGTGCGATCCCCACCGTACGCAGCTTGGTGGCCCGGGCGTCGTCATCGAGCCCCATGTAGTCGGCAATCGAGACCCGCAGCCCCAGATTGACCAGTCCCTGTTCGGCGATCGTGAGATGGTTGCGGGCCTCGCGGAGGTCGGAGATGGCCTCGCGCAGCTGTCTGCCAAGCACTGCTCCCTGCACCCCCTGCAGAATCTCAAATTGCTCCCGACGGGCCTCAAAAGCGACCATTGCATTGAGGAACTCGGCCTTCAATCGGCCGACATCCCGGCTCTCCACGACCAACAGCACATCCCCCTCGTGCACCGTGTCGCCGAGGTGTTTCTCCACCCGCCACACGCTGCCTGAGACGCGGGCCGAAAGTTCGGCAGTCCGGCGGGCGTCATACTGCACCACTCCGTTGACGAGCAATTCGCTCACCATCGGCCGCCGCTGCACCGGAATGAGTTCGATGCCGGTGCGGTCGAGCATCTCCCGCGACTGAAACTCAATCCGCTCGCGGGTCTGGCCCGGCCCGGGATCGCCCTGCACTACGGCAAAGGCCTCCGCGGCGGTGGCGCGATCGGCATGGTCGGCATGGTTCGCTGGCGCAGCGTGCTCGGAATGCGCGGCCTGCACCGCACCGTGGCTGGCGTGGCCGCCCCCCAGACCGAACGTCCAGTGGGTGGCATGGCCCAACCAGCCCACGGTGGCCAAACCGGCCACTGTGAGCAGCGACAATCCCCAGCTGAAAGCCGCCGCCATCAAGGCTCGTCCATCGAACGGCGGGCGGCGGGCGGTGTGAGTGGGCGGATGCATCAAAACTCCCGTGTCTGAAAGGGAAAACGGACGCAGACAAGCAGACAGACCGACACCCAGTTCGTGTCGAGAAATCGGGGTAAAAAACCGATCACAAGGCCGCGTCCCACCCCGCCTGAGATGGATCGGACCGTAACCGAAGACGCACAAGAATCTGGAGGAAGGTGGGAAGAGCGAGGCAGATGGAACCGGGGCCAACACCATCTTGCCCCTCGCGCCGGAGCGGGAGAGCGACGTCTGCCAACCGGCAGAAATCGCCCACCAATCCGGCGCGGGGCACTTTCTCAACGCTGCTCTGCGCAATTCACCGCGGCGCTGCCGGAGGGCTGGCGCCGCGGAAAATCCCGCAGTCCGCCCGGCTCAGGGAGGGGGGCGTCCAGAACCGCCACATCCACAAGCTTGCGAACCGGGAAGAGTATGCTCTTACCAAAACTGTTTGTCCAGCAAGCAACCGACAAGTTGTTGACGGCCAAAACCAGCACGCCAGTCCCAGCACGCCAGTCCCAGCACGCCAGTCCCAGCACGTCGAGCGAGGCCGGCCGGGACAGCGGCCGGCGGTTTCGCCGGTCAGGTCACCAGCCCCTGCCTCAAATCGTGTATCGTTCGCGGGTGGTGTCGGGCTTCACCCCTTCGGGGGTTTCGTCGCTAGCGATATCAAACCACTCCGGCTTGAACGTGATCCGGGCCTGGGTATCGGGATTGGCCAGGGCGATGTTGCTCACCAAAGCGATCACCGCATCGGCAATCGCCACCTCCGGCTTGCAGCGGGGCTGGTTTTCCGGGGCCGGATTGCGAATGCACCACGCCCAGTGCTCCATCTCCTCGGTGTAGCCACGGGAGGGAGGGGCACCATCGCCACCACTCTTCCCGGCGGCTGCCGCACCACCGCCGCCACCACTTTCGGTGGTATCGAGCGTGGGAGTTCCGTCCTTCGCCTTGGCAACCGTGACGCGGGTATCCTTGGCCGCTCCCTTGTAGAGCATCACATCCTGTTCCCGCTCCAGCACCAGCGTGCCCTTGGTGCCCATCACCACTTCGCCGTAATCACCGAAGCCATTGCCGTTGATCGAGGAATAGGTGACGACCACCTTCTTGTTGTGGTCTTCCTCGTAGCCGGGAGCCGGATACTCGTACATGCAGTAGACGTGGTCTTCAACCTCCCGATCGGCCGGAAAGATGCTCCGATTGCCGACCGCGGTGACCGTCAGCGGCTTCACCTTCCTGCCGTCATTGAACATCGCCGAGACGAAGATTCCAGACGCATCGAGTTGGTGGCTGCCGAGTTCCGCCATCAGCCCGCCGCCCGTGCGGTTCCAGAGCCGCCAGCGAATCAGCTCTTCCAGCGGCGGCCGCGTCGAGCCGTCGGGGAGCGTCATCGACGTGTAGCCGAATTTCGCCGCATCGACGTCGGCGTCAAGAATCTGGGCCTCCAGCTGAGCAATCTTCTTTTGCAGGCCGGCAACATCACCCGGCTTGGCGTTGTCGAGATCCTTTTTCCAGCCCGCCAGACGCTTCAGCAGCGACTCGTCCCCCGGCATGGCCGGCTTCCAGCTGTCGTTGCCCGGCAGATTGCCGCGGTGCCACTGGGCGCGGATGGAGTGGAGGTCGCCGAGCAACTTGGCCTTGCCGATGGTGTGGACGGCGTTGTCGTAGAGGATGCTGTAGTGCCGCTGGTGGCCGGTCGCGAGAATCTTGCCCGTCTCCCGTGAGACCCGGCCCATCTCCTTGCATTCGTGGATCGAATGGCCCATCAGCTTTTCGGTCAACACGTGCTTGCCAGCCCGCATTGCCTTGATCGCGGCCTCAGCATGGAGGTGGAGGGGAAGGGCGATGATCACCGCCTCCACGCTGTCGTCGGCCAGCAGTTCTTCGTAGGGCCCATACACCTTCACCTGCTGGCGGGCGGCGTCTTCGGTAGACCACTTGTATTTGCTCATCAGCCCCGGACGGGCGGCATAGGCCGTCGGACTGGAAATGTCGCCGTGGAACGCCCGAAAGACGTTGTAGGGCCGCACATCGGCGATCGCCACCACCTGCAGATAGTCGGGAGAATGGGCGCCCAGCAGCACGCTTCCCTCATCGCCAGTGCCGATCACACCGACGCGCAGCGGGCTGCCGACGCTCTGCCCGTAGCCGAAGTAGATCGATCCCAGCCCGGCGCCGGTGGCCAGGCCGGCTGCCAGCGTTCCGGTGAGAAAGTCGCGCCGGGTGAGGCCGACGACATCATCGAAATTTTCCTTGCCGATCTTTTTCTGCGCTTCGTTCAGGTTCATCCTCTCACCTCATCTGATTTCAGCCCGCAACAACCCCATCCCGCACACCAGTTGCGCAGAAAATAATCGATCCCGCTCCAGCCGCCGATCGGCATCGCTGCCAGCACGAGCAAGGCAGCCAATTCCACCCACTGATCATAAGTGGCCTGAGCCCCAGGCACCCAGAACGGCTGGGCCGCAATCACGCTCGCCAGAAAACAGACTCCCCCCATCGCATTGAAGGGAACCAGCAATCCCAGCACCAGACAGGCCCCGATGGTCACCAGCGACCAGCTCACAAATCGGTCTGTTTTCCAGAGCGAAGTCGGCACGTCGGCTGCCGCCACCCGGCTCTGGTCGGCCGGCTGAAGCGTATCATTCCAGGCACCGGTAAGCTTTACGCCGATGGCCGCCACATCGTTCATCCACCCGGCGGCCTGACCGGCCAGCTCGCGGCGTTTCTTGGTGATTCGTTCGCGGGCAAAGGGCACCTCAGACGAGGCTGGCGAGCGTTCCATCTCTGCCAAGCGCTGCACCTGCAGCCGGTAGTCGGTCAAGGAATCGTCGATCGAGCCCAGATAGTCGGTCAGCTCCCCTTCGGCGGCTGCCAGGTGCTTTTCAGCCCCGGCCAGTGCCGCGGCCTCCAGCGGTACCACGCGGCAACGCAGTTCCAGATCTTTTTTCCAGGAATCGATCACGCTCTGCTTCCACAGCCCGGCCACCTCGGCCACCGGCCGGTCATCGGCCAATCCGAGCGTGGTTGACCAGTTGCCGGTCTGCGGCAGGCCCGCGCGGAGCTGCTCCGCCAGGGGGCCGACGGCGGCTTTGCGAAATCCGGCACTGGACCAGTTTGGATCGCGGAGGTGGCTCATGCCCTCCAGAAAGAAATGCATCCCCACGACAATGCGCAGGAACGCCAAGGCTGCCACGGCCAGAATGGAGGAGCGCAACAACGCCATGAAAGAGGGCACCACGGGGGGACGGGGAGATATTGCTATTGAACCATGAATTGCCCCGGCGACAAGATCGAATTGCGCGGGGCGTTCCCCGGCGCCCCCCCGACGGGGGCTGCCGGAGCACCGCCAGCCCCGGTGGCAGCCCCCGTTTCCCTGATTTTCCTGAGGAGCCTATGCGGATTGTCCTTTGCTATCCGGTCGAACAGAAGCACAAACACCAGATCCAGGCCGTGGTTCCCCAGGCCGAATTGGTCGATGCCGGACAGGAGCGGGTGGCTGTGGAGCTCCCCAGCGCAGATATCTTCTGTGGTCACCCCAAGGTGCCTGTGCCCTGGGCCGAGGTGGTGGCCCGGAGCAGGCTGCGCTGGATTCAGTCGTCGGCAGCCGGTTTGGATCACTGCCTCGTGCCGGAGGTGATCGGTTCGCAGATCACTGTCACCAGCGCCTCTGGGGTGCTCGCCGATCAGGTCGCCGAGCATGGCCTGGGGCTGGCAATCGCCTGCACCCGCCGGCTCCCCCTCTTTCTCGAGCAGCAGGCCGCCAGGGAATTCGTCCGCCGCCCCACCCGCGATCTCACCGACGCCACGGTGGGGATTGTGGGGCTCGGAGGCGTTGGCCGACGGCTGGTGGAGGTGCTGCGGCCGTTTCGGGTGCGGATCCTGGCCACCGACTTCTTCCCGATCCGCAAGCCGGCGGGGGTCGACTTCCTCGGCGGCCCCGCCGATCTTCCGGAGGTGCTGCGCCGGGCCGACGTGCTCTTTTTGTGCGTCCCGCTGACACCCCAGACGCGGGGCATGATCGATGCCCAGGCGCTGGCCATGCTCCCCCCCGGCGCGATCCTGGTGAACATGGCCCGCGGGCCGCTGGTGGATGAGAACGCGCTGGCCGATGCCCTGGAAAGCGGCCACCTCGATTCGGCGGCCCTCGACGTAACCCCCCAGGAGCCGCCTGCCCCCACCAGCCGGCTGTGGACAGCCCCCCGCCTGATCATCACTCCTCACGTCGCCGGACAATCCGCGCGCCGAATCGATGCCATGACTGACTTTTTCTGCGATAACCTGCGGAGATATCTCTCGGGGGAGCCGCTCCGGAATCTGGTCGACAAAACCCGTGGATTTCCCGAGCCACCAAATGATTTCCCAGCATAACGGCCTCCGCAATCAGTCCGCCAGCCACCCAACCGCCTGCCGCGGCCTGTTCTTCCAACCCAGCGATCTTCGCTGCGGTCATGCCTCATTCCACCGCACACCAGAGTAGTTGACCGATGACAACCACCATCTATCAAGAAGGCCGACCGACGGTGTCGGTTGTCGGCGAACCGGGCAACCGCTGCCCCGATGAATTGCTCAGCCGCTACGGAGAGATTCTGGAGGCGGGCCGGCTCAATTGGACCGAATACCATCAGCTCACCCGCCGGCTCGGCTCCGGCGGGCAGGGGGTTGTTTTCCTCTCCACACGCCGCGGCTCCGACCACTTCACGCTGCCGGTGGCGCTGAAGGTGTTCTCGCCTGAGCGGTATGAAAGCGAGGCGCTCTACGACGAGGCGATGGCACGGATCGCCAAGGTGTCGGCCCGGGTGGCGCAGATCCAGCAGGACAATCTGCTCGATGTGCATAATTTCGTCGAGCAACGGCGGATCCGCATCATGGAGATGGAGTGGATCGACGGCTTCGATCTCTCGCGTCTGCTGGCCCCGGAACTTCTGGAACGCACGCGGGCGAGCGTGAGTGACGACCGCTGGAAATACCTCAACAACGTGATCGTGACCGCCGGTCCCCAGCAATCGCGGCTCAAGCCGGGCGTGGCGATTGCCATCGTGCGTGAATGCCTCGCGGCATTGGCGGCCCTGCACCGCGAGGGAATCGTCCACGGCGACATCAAAAGCTCCAACATCATGGTGAAGCGCACCGGGAACGCGAAGATCATCGACATCGGCTCGGCCCTGGCCCTCGATGAACTCCCCCCCAACCGCACCTGCACCCCCGCCTACGCGGCCCCCGAGGTCCTCGAGGGGAGGGATACGACTGCCCGCTCCGATCTGGCCAGTCTGGGCTATGTGCTGATCGAGATGCTCTCCGGCCAGCCCCCGTTTGCCGGTCTGCAAACGTATCGGGATCTGCTGGAGGCGAAGCGGTCGCTGGTGCATCGCCTGCCGCATCAACTCCCCTCGGAAGTCACCTGCAACGAACTGCTGATGAGCTTCCTCCGCGGCCTGATCGCCGCCGATCCGGCCAAGCGGTTTCCCAGCGCCGAGGACGCCGATCTCGTCAAGGAAGGGGCGGCCAGTTTCCACCGGCAGTTGATCGTGGGGGGGCTGGCGAGCGAATACGAGAACGAAATCCGCGCCTGGCTGGAAGGCTTGGAGTAGCTCGAGCACCCCCTCCCCGAACATCGATCAGGGAGGCCGGTGGAGGCGGAGGGATCGGCGAACGCTTGAGGAGCGCATGCGACGAAACTTTTGCCGTCCCGCAGCCGGCGACGCATGCAGCCCGGAGCCGCTCTAGGTCCGGGCACCCCCTCCCCGAAAATCGATCAGGAAGGCCGGCGGAAAGAAGAGGCGGGCGGCGGAAAGCGAGGGTGACGGGACTCGAACCCGCGGCCTCCAACGTGACAGGCTGGCGCTCTAACCAACTGAGCTACACCCCCGTGTGCCACCGCCAGAAGCCGCCCAGTGCGGCCGGATTTCCAGGGCGACGACGGGTAACCGCTTCGCTGCCAGAAGTATACCCGCTTTTCCCCACCACGGAACCCCCGGGCTTTCCGCGGCATTCCCAGCCGCCAGCCGGGGCACAGGGCCCCTAGAAAATTCCCCGGGCGGGGTCGAAGCCTTTTTTGCGGGCGAGTTCCCCATCCTGAGCGGCCTGCTCCACCAGCCCCGCCTCAGCACAGGCCAACGCCCGGTGGTGGAGCATCACCGCCAGCCCTCGATCGAGGGCACGCATCCGGCGGATGAGTTCGCTGCGCTCCATGCGACCGGAGAGGAGCCGCAACTGCCGGCGGTTTTGCTGCATCGCGTCGATGGCCAGATTGAGTTGATCGATCGCCTCTGCCTGCCGGTCGAGCAGATGCAGGAGGAAGCCCCGGGTGTCGAGGAGTTCGGGAGAAGGTTCGCCGAGAGTGGCGATGGCCCGCTCGATATCGGCAAGGGCTGCGGGAAGTTCACGCCCCACCAGTGCCCGGATATAGGCCCGGTGGTTGAGCGCCTCGGGGTCGCCGGGGGCCGACAGATCGACCACCATCCCGGCATCGGCCAAGGCCATGCCAACATTCCCCGCCACCACAGCCGCCAGCGCCCGCACCCGAGCCGGCTGAGGCGACAGCGGCGCCTGCATGGCAGCCTGCGTGGCATCTTCGATCGCCCCGGCAGCATCGCGATCCTCCAACCGGAGCAGGGCTCTCATGCAGAGCAGATCGGGGTCGTCGCCATGCCAATAGAGGGCGGTTCCGAGGTCGGCAATCGCCCCCGGCACATCCTCGCCAGCCTCGCGCACCGCCGCTCGTTCCAGCGCCCATTCCACAATTCCCTGCCGAACCGCTGGCATCACCTCCGGAATCACCACTGCCGGCACCAGACCGGCCGCCACCAGCAGCAGCAGCCAAGCCCGCTTGCGGGTTTTTGGTTGACGTCCGGGAACGCTCCCCGGAATTGCCGGGGCGGGGGCCGGCTGCACCTGGCCGCCTCCCCAGCCAAACCCATTGCCGAATGAGTCGCGATCGGCCGCGGGATCAAAGGCTGGCGGTATCGGAAATCCGTCGCGATCGTATTGCATGGCGTGGGCACCTCCCGCTGTCGTGTGACGTAGGCTATGTTAACAAAACCATCTGCGGTGGAAAAAGTCATCGCCCCCCCTCGGATGGTCACGTCAGTCCACTCGGCCCACCGCCGCATTCGCCGGCGTCGGGCTCCTCCATGGCCTGCTCGGCAGCCAGCCCACAGACCGTCTTGCCCACGTGTGGGTCCCGTCCACCGGAAAGGTCACCATGCCGCTGTATGAAATCGAAACCGTGGCCCACATCATCATTTCATGGGCTGCCGATGAGCAGGCGGCAGCAGCCGTGGTGGAAGACGCCTACCCCGGCGAACGGGTTGTTCGCCTCACGCGACGCCCCCGCGACTCGTGGGTGATCTCCAAATCGGCTCTCGGTCTCACCGACTCGCGCATCGATCCCTGCAACACCGCCCGCGAGTGCCTCGCCAAGGCGGCAGGGGACAAACTGCATGCGATCCGCCTCTACATGCACGAAACCGGCGACGATCTGGAGCGGGCGCGGAAGGTGATTGAATCGAACATGGTCATGGGCTGGTAGCCGGCAGCTCAGGGGAGACGCGGCAGGAAAAACCGACCAGCTGGTTGGGGGTTGAGAGCCCGCCATTGTCGGCCACGCCCACCAGTGCCCGGCCGCCGGCAGCCGGGGCCGCCCCAAAGCAGAGTCCTTCCAGGTTGATTCCCAACGCCCCCGCCCAGAGCAGCGTTTTTGAGGCGAGCAGATCGCGTCTCGCCTGGAGCGGCCCGGTGCACGCCGAAACATCGGGAGCGGCCAGAGTGTCGACCAGATAGATCCGGTTTTCAAACGGCGGCAGACCAGGGCCGGCACTCCGCTCCAGCACCAGCAGGTGGCCGGCCCCACAGGCGACCAGCGCCGTGACGCCGGAGAGTTGCGGACCGGCCATCACCTTGAGCAGTGCGTGAGGAGGATCGACGGCGTAGGCCGTTTGGCGCCCCGCCGGCAGGGGCTCAGGACCGGCGGCGGCGGGCAGTTCGCAGCAGATGAGGCGGAGCAGAGTCCCCACGCCGGGGCCGGAGGCGGGGCCATCGGCCGGGACGGCCTCCTCGGTAGCGGTCCAGAGCCGACGGCCGGAGGGGTCGAGAGCAAGGCTCTCCAGGCCGCGGTTGGGGCGGGGCTTGCGCAGCACCGGTGGAAGGGGCACAGTTCCCTGCACAATACCGTCGGCCAGCGCCACCCGATGGATCGCCGGCGTATCCTCCTCGCAGAGGAACAGACTGCCCACAGGTGCTCCGCCAGCAGGAGACAGCGCCGGTGCGAGATCTTCGTAATCGTGCCGCTGACTGAGCACAACGACCGACAGATCGCTGATGGCGAGCGGTTGGCCGGTGGGAGAGAACTCAAGCGTGAAGAGAATCAGACTGGCGCTGTTGTCCATCACCGCCGCGTAGCGATCGCCCCCCAGCCAGGTGACGCCACTGAGGCCTGTGATCTCATGCTCGCGGCCGTCCGGCCCACGCGCCGCGGAAGGGAAAACCACGGCCCCCAGATAGGCCACGCTCCAGCCTGTGGCGGGCGGGGGCGCATCGGCCGCACAGAGCGACCTCTCGGTTCCGCAGGGCGCGAGCATCAAAGCCGCCAGCACCCACCAGCCTCGCAGAGATCTGTTCATCCCCAAAATCTACCAGTTCCGGCGGGGAGTCCCGCCGGGAAAGTGGCTATTGGTCGATCGGTTGTGGATCGTGGGGGGCGATCTGGAACGGCGTCTCGTAACCGGCTGTACGCACGGCGGAGGGGGAGGCCGGGGGATCGTCGACCAGAATCTGTTCGGAGGGCTTGTAGCTGGAGGTACCGGCGGGACGGTAGACCGGGTCGGGGCGACGCGGTGGCGGCACAGCGGGCGTGGCGGCAGGCCCGCCAGACGCAGCAGCCGGAGGGGTCCACGCTGCCGGAGGAGTGGCTGCCGGAGGCATGGCTGCCGCCGGGGGCACGGCAGCTGGCGGCGGAACCAAGGGTGCCGTCGCTGCCACGGCTGGCAGGGCAGGGGTGCCGCCCCCCGCAAACCGGCTGCCGGAAACATTGCGGTAGCCGCTGCTGGCAGCGGGGTCAGCCATGGGCGACTGCTCAACCGGCGCCAGGCCAGGATTCGCCGCAGCCACGGCGGCGGCCGGACCGAGCGCATCGATGCTCCGGTTTTCGGCCAACCGTTCGCGAACCGGCTCATATCCCGCCGTGGCTGGGAAGGCTGAGGGAGCAGCGGCCATGCCGGCAGTGGCTGTCGCAGCCGGATCGGCAGCCGCAGCGGCCGGGGCCGGGGCCGGATAGCCGGCAGCAAATCCGCTGGCTGCAGGGGGGGGCGGGACCGCCGGGGCCGGGGCGGGGGGAGCAGGCATGCTCTCATACCGGCCCATCTGAGGAACGCTCGGGTCGATCGTGGTGGAGGCGACCTGGCTGGTCACCGCGGGCACCGACTGCGAACGGGTTGGCGGCGTCAGGCCATAGGTCACCGCCGCCGGTTCTGAAGTGGCTGCCGGGATCACCGCCGCAGCCGCGGCCGAGCCAGCCGGAGTGGAACCGGCCATGGCATAGCCGTTGGGGGTGGAGGTGGTGGGGTAGGCCGTGGCGACCTCGGAGGGTTTTTTGATCGTGCTGTCAGCGGAGGCGGTAGCAGCACTGCCGCCAAACGCTGGAGCCGAAGAGAAATTCTTCGCGTTGGCCGATTTGGCATCTCCAAACGACCACCACTTGGGAGCCGAGAGCGACGTGACGCCGCTGCGGCAGCCGCCGGCAAAAACGCAGATGGCGAGGCCTACCAGCGCCAGGGTGGCGCCAGTGCATCGCCAGACGGGAAGGGGATGAGGCGGCTGTGGGAGATCGAGTCCGCCGCTGGATGCTGCGGTTGTCGACTCAGGAAACCCTCGGCGTTTCCTCGGGTCGACCGAGTGGAAAAAGGTCAGGGATGGCTTTTTCCATGGACAGGAGGCGCTCGCCCAGCCGGAGAAGGGCGGGACTCTCCGCTGCGCCACCGACGCTGTTGATCTCTTCATGCCCGTGTTGCCCATGGTTTGGATCGACTCCCGGCCATTCATTACCGCCACTGCGGCGGGCTTGCCGGAGTTGGGGAATAGGACCTGCGGCCGAGCCGAGTCAACGTCACCTGACGAAAACGCCCCCGGCCGGATTCAACCCACAGCCTGCTCTTCAACGGCCGTCCGGGAATCAGGGCAGCCAAAAAAAAATGGAGCGGGATGCCAGTTTTCACCGGCATCCCGCCCCGCCTCAAATTCTGTTGAAGGCACCGAAAAAGCTTCTTTCCAGCGGAGAACCGCCGGGAACAGGATTACTTTTTCGCAGCCCCAAACCGCTTCCCGACAGCGTCCCAGTCAACCACGTTGTAGAACGCATTGACGTAGTCTGGGCGGCGGTTTTGGTAAAGCAGGTAATAGGCGTGTTCCCAGACGTCGATCCCCAGCAGGGGAGTGTTGCCGTGCATGATGGGGCTGTCCTGATTGGCAGTGCTCTCCACGAGCAACTTCCCCTTGGGATCGAGCGACAGCCAAGCCCAGCCGCTCCCAAAGCGGGTCAGGGCGGCCTTGGTGAACTCGTCCTGGAACTTGTCGAAGCCGCCGAACACGCTGCGGACTGCGTCGCCGAGATGGCCGGCAGGCTCGCCCCCCTTGCCCTTGCCGAGCGAATCCCAGAAGAGCGTGTGGTTGGCATGGCCGCCGCCGTTATTCCGTACGGCAGTGCGGATCGTCTCCGGAACCTTTTCCAGATCGGCAATCAGTTTTTCCACCGGCAGTTCGCCGAGAGGATTGCCTTCCAGCGCCTTGTTGACGTTGGTGATGTAGGCAGCGTGGTGCTTGTCGTGGTGGATCTCCATCGTGCGCGCGTCGATGAACGGTTCCAACGCGTCAAAAGCATAGGGGAGGGGGGGGAGGGTATAGGCCATAGAAAATATTCTCCGGGGTCCAACGGGGTTGGCGGGATCGTACCGCACGGGGCGGAAAGGGGCAAATGACCCGCCCGCCGGGGCCTCGGTTCGCCCCAGCCAGCGTGCCGTTCGCAGCGGTTGCACCGCTGGTGAGCAAAATGACGCACCTGCCGAACCTGCCGCCGATACGCGTTGGCCGATGCCGGCGTCCGGCGGTGAATCTGCCCCGGCCGTTCGGCCGAACAGATCATCGGGCAGATCGGTTTCAGGTTGGCAGGATGCCGCCTCGATCCGCTCGGGACCGACCGTCCCAGTCTTCTCCTGGATGGATCCAGAGCTGTTCTCATGTCGATGCCAGCCTCCCCCAAGCGCCTCCCCATTGGGCTCCCGTCGCTCTCTTTCTGGAAGCGTTCCCCCTCCACTCCGACTTCCCCGGCCGCAGGCTTGCCCGCAGGGAAGCCACCCACCCAGCCGGCCACTCCGCGCAGCCCGGCCGGCTATGCACAGGGGGCGTTTCCCGAGCGGCAACCGGCGCTGGCAACCCTGCTGCCGACAACTCTGGGACACTCCGTTCTGATCGCCGCCGCGCTCATCACGGCGGTCGGCACGGCGCTGGTGATCGGTATCTATCAGCCCCTGTTTGACCTGCTCAGTCATGCCGCTGGTGACCGGTTTTCCCGAACCATTCAGGTGCTGCGAACCTGCTGCGATCTCCGCTTGGCCGGCAGTCTGCCCGGGTGGCTCGCGCAGGTGCTGCTGCTCGGAGCGGCCAGCGTGGCGGTGGCGGTGCGGGGAATGCGCCGCCAGCGGCTGGTGGGAATCCGCAACGGGTCACTGCCGTGGGGCCTGCTGGCCGGCCTGGGGGTGATCGGTTCGTGTGCCGCAGAGATCCCGCTGGGGCCGCTGGTGGGAGCGCTCGTCAGCGACGCCACCGGGATCACCCTCGGGCCAGCGGGGTATGGATGGTGGGTGGTTGTGTCGGCTCTGCTGCTGGGGAGCGTTTCGGTGTGGGCCCTTCTCCCGCTCCACGAGCGACTCGCCACGGGGCTCTGCCTGCTGGCCACCCTGCTGGCATGGTCGGCCGCCGCCGCCGGAATCTGGTTCCACGACCGCGGGGAGGTAATCCAAACGGCAGGGCAGGCCGCTTGGGTGGTGGGCACAGCCTTCGCACTGCTGGCGATGCTGGCCGCTGCCCGCAGCGTGATCCGCGAGATGCGGGGCCTGTCGAAAGTCGGTGTCCGCGGGAGAAAGAGCGGGGCGAAAGCTCCCTCAAGCGTCGCTCCCCAGACCCCGGCCGCCACCACCGCGCCCCGCCCGGAATCAGTGGTGATGGCGACGCCGACGGCGGAGGATGCTGGGGATGATGGTCGGCAGGGGGATTTCGATCTGGACACCTCCGACATGCAAGACACCCGGTACACTGACGGCTCAGATGCCGGCGATGACCTCGGCACGCGTCACCTCTCCAAGGCCGAACGCAAGCGGCTCAAAAAGTTGGCGCGCATCCAGCAGGCAGCCTAACGCCCCTCCCCCGGTAATCCCCTCCCATGACCGTCCGCACCCGGTTCGCTCCCAGCCCCACTGGCTATCTCCATATCGGTGGGGTGCGCACTGCCCTGTTCAACTGGCTCTATGCGCGCCAGCAGGGAGGGCAATTCATCCTGCGGATCGACGACACCGACGGCGCCAGAAATCTCGACGAGGCTCTCGAACCGATCCTGTCGGGCCTGAAGTGGCTGGGGATCGACTGGGATGAGGGGCCGGGGATCGGTGGCCCGCACGCCCCCTATTTCCAGTCGCAGCGGGCAGCCGGCCATCGCGCGGCGGTGGAGCGGCTGCTCGAAACGGGCCACGCCTACCGCGATTTCGCCACACCGGCGGAGCTCGATGAAGAACGAAAACAGGCCCAGGCGGCCGGCCTCCCCTTCCTCTACAGCCGGAAGTTTGCCGCCTTCACCGCTGCCGAGGCGGCTCCCTTTGCTGCCGAGGGCCGGCAGAGCGTGGTGCGGCTCAAGATGCCCCGGGAGGGGTCGCTGGTGATCGAAGATTCGGTGCGCGGGCGGGTGGAATGTGCCTGGGAGCGGGAGCAGGATCATGTGATCCAGCGGGCCGACGGCTCCTGCCTCTACCATCTGGCCAGCGTTGTGGATGACCACGATCTGGAGATCACGCATGTGATCCGGGCAGAGGAGCATCTCTCCAACACACCGCGGCAGGCGTTCATCGCCATGAGCCTGGGATATGCGCTTCCGGTCTATGCCCATCTGCCGCTGGTGGCGGAACCGGGCAGCCGCACCAAGCTCAGCAAGCGGAAGCTGGCTCAATACTTAAAAAACCCCGACTTCAAGCAGATTTCGGAACATGGCACGAAGATTGCCCAGCGCATCGGCTTGGCCCCGGAAGCCGACACCTTCAACCCCGTGATCGTCGACTTCTACCGGGAGGTGGGCTATCTCCCTTGGGCAATCGACAATTATCTGGCGCTCTTGGGGTGGTCGTATGACGACAAAACCGAGTTCTTCAGCCGCGAGGAACTGATCCGCTGTTTCTCGCTGGAGCGGATCAATTCCTCACCGGCAAGCTTCGATCCAAAAAAGCTGTGGGCGGTGCAGGACCACTTCATGCACGCCCTGCCGATCGAGGAAAAATTGGCGCTCATGCTGCCGATGCTCGCCCGAGCAGGGCTGGTGGACGATCCTCCCACTGCGGCTGCAGTGAACACCGTGCGGCAGGTGATCGAGGCGTCGGGCGACAGGCTCAAAGTGGCCGGCGACATTCTGGCCTATGCCGACTTCTTCCTCCTCGACCCACCACCGATGGACGAAGCGGCCGTGAAGCAACGCTTGGCCAAGCCCGGCGCCCGGGCGCTGCTCCAGCAGTTTGCCGAGGCGATCGGCGCTCTACCGGCGTTTGAGCCGACGGCCCTAGAGGAGGCTCTCAAGCGGGTCGTGGAGCAGGCAGGGGTGAAAACGGGGGATCTGGTGCATGCGGTGCGGGTGGCGGTGACTGGCAAGACGGTCGGCCCCGGCCTCTACGACTGCCTGCAGATCCTCGGGCGTGAACGCGTGCTGGCTCGGATCGACCGGGCGCTGCCGCTGTGTGGCTGACCAACCGCCCCCCTCCAACGCGATCTGGACGGACTGAAGGGGGCAGCGATACATTCTTCGCTTGAGCCGGTTCCGTGGGCCGGCCTCCCGGCTCCGCAGCCATCGGGCCGGCCCTTCCGGCCCCGCAACCATGTTCCGAACATCCCTGCCCAAAACATCCCTTGGAGAACCGTGCATCATGCCGTTGCTCGTCGTTGGAAGCGTGGCACTCGACTGCGTTGAAACCCCTACAGCCAAGCGCGACGACGTGCTCGGAGGCTCGGCCGTGTTTTTCTCCTACGCTGCCAGCTTCTTCTCTCCCGTGCGGATGATCGGTGCCGTGGGGGAGGATTGGCCGCGCGAGCATACCCGCCTGCTGGAGGCCAAGGGGATCGACACCTCCGGTCTGCAGACCATTCCCGGCGGCCGCACGTTCCGCTGGCGGGGCCGCTACCTCCCCAACATGAACGACCGCGAGACGCTGGAGGTCCATCTCAACGTGCTGGAGGAATTCCGTCCGCGCTTGAACGAAACCCACCAGCAGTGCCGGTTTTTGTTCCTGGGAAATGCCTCGCCGGTGGTGCAGTTGGAGGTGCTCAATCAGGCCAAGGGGGCTGAGCTCACCGTGGCCGATACGATGGACCTGTGGATCAACATCCAGCGGGATGAACTGGGGCAACTGCTCAAGCGGATCGACGGACTGGTGCTCAATGATTCCGAGGCCAAACTCCTGGCCGAAGACGAGAATCTGGTGCGGGCCGGCCGGGCGGTGCTGGCGATGGGACCGAAATTCGTCGTCATCAAGAAGGGGGAGCATGGAGCGATGTTCTTCAGCGAGCATGAGATGTATGTCATGCCCGCCTACCCAACCGCCCGCGTGCTCGACCCCACCGGGGCGGGCGACAGCTTCGCCGGAGGGATGATGGGCCATCTGGCGGCGCTGGGACGCTTCGATCCGCAGGCCCTCAAGGAAGCCTTGGCTTACGGCGTTGTCACCGCCAGTTTCACGGTCGAAGACTTCAGCCTCGATCGACTGGAACAGATCAACCGGCATGACCTCGACCGCCGTCTGGCCGAATACCGGCAGATGCTGACGTTTTGACTGTACGCGGCCAAAGCCATTCCATGGCCTTTGTCCGCTGGGGTCGCCCGCATCCGGCGGCGGGGGAGTCTGACGGGAGAAAAAGTCGGGCTGAACCCCCTTGCCAGAGTCGGCCCGGACGCCTAGTATACCCCCGTTCAGTATTCGTTTCGACAACAAATCGCTCGATTCATGGCGGCAGTGCAGCCGCCCCGACGAGGCGTCGCGAAACGGGGGAGGCATCTGCCATGATCGCTGCAGAAGAAACGTTGGCCGAAGAGTTGGTCGAAGAATTGATGGCGACGGAAGCGCCCGGCAGCAACCGCGACAGAAACGACAGAAACACAGATCAGCAACCTGCCGATCTGCAACCAGAAACGGCCTCTGGTGCGGCTGAAGACAGCGAAGCCGGCACGAGCAAGACAAGCACAACCAAATCGAAAATCAAATCGACAGGAGCGAACAGTCGGATGGCAAAACCAAAGCAGTCAGAAAAACGGGCCTCCACCACGGCAGACTCCAAGCGGAAGCGCGGCGGCAAGAACGCCACCAGCTTTCTCGACGACAACCCGCTGCTGAAAAACACACTCCTGCAGATCGAGAAGGAGTTTGGCGAAGGCTCGATCATGCCGCTCGACAGCGACGCACAAGCGCCGATCGAAGGCATCTCCAGCGGCAGCCTTTCGGTCGATCTCGCCCTCGGCGGCAAGGGCTTTCCCAGAGGCAGAATCATCGAGGTCTTCGGCCCCGAATCGAGTGGTAAAACGACGATTGCCCTGCACGCGATCGCTGCGGCCCAACGCACCGGTGGCATCGCCGCCTTCATCGACGCCGAACATGCGCTCGATCCGAGCTGGGCAAAAAAGCTCGGCATCTCGCTGGAGCAACTTCTCGTCAGCCAGCCGACCAGCGGGGAGGAAGCGATGCAGATCGCCGAACTGCTGATCAAGTCGAATGCCGTCGACATCATCGTTATCGATTCGGTGGCGGCACTGGTGCCACAAAAGGAGCTTGATGGAGAAATCGGCGATTCCTTCGTCGGCCTGCAGGCCCGACTGATGAGCCAGGCGATGCGCAAGCTGACCGGAGCCATCGCCAAGAGCAAGACGTGCGTCATCTTCATCAACCAGATTCGCGAGAAGATCGGCGTGATGTTCGGCAGCCCGGAGACAACTCCCGGAGGTCGGGCCCTCAAGTTTTACTCCTCGTGCCGCGTTGATGTGCGTCGCCTCGGCACGCTCAAGGATGGCGAAGACGTGGTCGGCCAGCGGGTGCGGGTGAAGGTCGTAAAGAACAAGGTTGCTCCTCCGTTCCGGGTGGCCGAATTCGACATGATGCACGCCAACGGCATCAGCGTGGAGGGAGACATCATCGATCTGGCTGTGGCCGGAAAACTGATCGATAAAACTGGCACCTGGCTGCGGTTTGGTGAGGTGCATCTGGGTCAGGGCCGCGAAAAAGCCCGCCAGTTTCTCAAAGACAACCCTGCAGTGGCTGACGAAATCCGCCAGAAGGTGCTCGACAGCAAGGAAGCGATCATCGCCGTCGAGCCTGAAACGGCCGCGGGCGACGATTCCGACGAGTAATCCCCGCTTTTTCCGCTCCCCCGGCGCTGGCAGCCCAACGTCCGCCAGCGCCGGGCGGGACCCGGAATAGCCGTTCTGCCCGCTCTTTCCGGGGCCATTTGGGCTTCGGTCTCTCTGGCGGGCGCGTGTACCCTCTCAGCTTGTGGTACTGCGCTTTTTTCTGGGCGTGTATAGTGGCCCGCTTGGTCGGGCAGCTATTGATGCCGCCTGCTGACAAAGGCTTGTCCGGCACTTTTTCTTGGGAGCCAATTGCGACATGAAGGCCGACGATCTCCGCGAAGCCTATCTGGCATTTTTTGAATCGAAGGGCTGCGTCCGCCGCCCGAGTGACGTGTTGGTGCCACGCTGGGACCCGTCGGTGCTGTTCACTCCCGCCGGAATGAACCAGTTCAAGGACCATTTCCTTGGCAAATGCAAACTCGATTTCACCCGGGCCACCACCTGCCAGAAGTGCCTCCGCACCGGCGATATCGAGAACGTGGGGCGGACCGCTCGCCATCACACGTTCTTTGAAATGCTCGGCAACTTCAGCTTTGGCGATTACTTCAAGCGGGAGGCGATCCACTGGGCATGGGAATTCCTCACGGCCAAAAACTGGCTGAACATCCCACCCGAAAAGCTGTCTGTGACGGTCTATCAGGACGACACTGAGGCCTACGCCATCTGGTCGGATGAAATCGGCGTGCCGGCGGCCCGCATCACCCGCATGGGCGAGGACGATAATTTCTGGCCCGCCAGTTCCCCCACCCAGGGCCCCGATGGAGTGTGCGGCCCCTGCAGCGAACTCTTCTACCGGATGCCCGACGGCAGTGACGTGGAAATCTGGAACCTCGTCTTCACGCAGTTCAACCGGGTGGGACCGCCGCCAGATAACCTGCGGCCGCTGCCGAGCCGCAACATCGACACCGGCATGGGACTGGAGCGCACCTGCGCCATGCTGCAGGGAGTCGACAGCAACTTCCACATCGACATCCTGCGGCCGCTGGTGGAAGCGGTGGGGGAAGTGTGCGGAAAACATTATGTGCCCGGCGACGACGACGGCCGACGCATGCGGCGGATTGCCGACCATGTCCGCGCCTGCACCTTTGCCATCCACGAAAATGTGATGCCGGGCAACAACGAGGAAAAATATGTCGTGAAGCGCCTGCTGCGGCGGGCCGTGCTCGACGGCCGGCAGATGGGCATGCGGGACCCCTTCCTGCATACCCTGCCGGGGACCGTGGCCGAAATGATGCGTCGGCCCTATCCCGAACTGGCGGAGACCGTCGACCGCGTGGCGGCAGTGATCAAGCGGGAGGAGGAGTCGTTCCTCGCCACCATCGACGGCGGCCTCGAGCGGATCGAAAAACTGTTCACCGCCATCCAGCGCTCTGGATCGGGCCTGGTGGGTGGGGCGGAAGCGGCCGAACTCTACACCACCTACGGATTCCCACCGGAACTGCTGGAGACGCTGGCTGCGGAGCGCAACTGCGCGTTCGATTGGCAGGGCTTCCGCGAGGCGATGGACGAGCATGGCCAACGCTCGGGCGCCGGGCTCCGCATGGAAGTGTTTGCCTCAGGCCCGCTCGACGCCCTTAAAAAAGCGATGCACGGCTCTGAATTCCTCGGCTACGACAGGCTCGAGGCCGATGGCAAGGTGATCGGCATCATTGCCCAGGACCGCCTCTGCGAAACCTTCCGCGAGGTGGGCGAAACGACTCCAGCGACCGTTGTGCTCGACCAGACTCCGTTTTATGGCGAATCGGGCGGACAGGTGGGCGACACAGGCTGGCTCTCCTGGCCGGGCGGCCGGTTTGAGGTGCTCGACACGCAGCGGGAAGGGGGCTTCATGCTCCACACCGGCCACCTCCGCGAGGGAAGCCTCGACTTGGGGCAGACTGTCGCCGCGAAGGTTGATGTTGGCCGGCGCGGTGCCATCCGCCGGGCCCATTCGGCCACGCACCTGATCCACGCCGCTCTGCAGCACTACCTCGGGTCGCATGCCGTGCAGCAGGGCTCGAAGGTTGACACCGATCTGCTGCGCTTTGACTTTGCCCACACCAGCTCCGTGGGAGCCGAAACGCTGCAGCTGATCGAAACGATGGTCAACCAGAATGTGCTGGCCAGTCTCCCCGTAGGAGCGCAATTGCTCCCGCTGGCGGAGGCCCGGCACGCCGGCGCCATGATGCTCTTTGGCGAAAAATACCCCGATGTCGTCCGGATGGTGAGCATGGACGGCGTCAGCCGCGAACTCTGCGGCGGGACGCACGTGAGCAACACCGGCCAGATCGGTCAGGTGCGGATCGTGGGAGAAGAGAGCGTCTCGGCCGGCACCCGCCGCGTCACGGCCATGACAGGCCTGCGGGCGCTGGAGCGATTCCGACAGGCAGAGGGGGTGCTCGCCGAGGGCTCGGCAGCGCTCAAGGTGCCGGTTGCCGAACTGCCGGCCCGGCTCGCCGCGATGGCGAAAGAACTGAAAGAGCTGAAGAAAGCGAAGGGGGCCACCCCCGGGGCGAGTCTCTCCGTCGACGATCTTCTCTCCAGTGCCATCGATTGTGGCGGCACCCGGGTGGTCGTGGCCGATCTCCGCGGAGCCGATGCGGCCGCCATGCGGCAGTGCATCGATCACCTGCGGCGCAAGGCGAGCCCGATCGCGGTGCTGCTCGGCTCCTGCGAAGGGGAGAAGGTAACACTCGTGGCGGGCATCAGCCGCGAACTGGAAGAACGCGGGCTCTCCGCCGGCAACTGGATCCGCGAGCCGGCCGGCATCGTGGGAGGGAAGGGGGGAGGCAGGGCCGATCTGGCCCAGGCTGGCGGCAAACTGGCCGACAAGCTCCCCGCTGCCCTCGCCGCCGCCAAGCAGGAGATCGTCAAACTGCTCGGTGGCTGACGCCTCTGGAGCGTGCCTGCCATCAAACGAAGGTTCATCTGAGCCACATCCTGCTGTCGATGACGATTCTCCAAAATGCTGAGGCTGTCCTGGGCCATTGTGTGCCGAGACAGCGCGCTTTCATTGTTGAGCCTGACCATGACACAATCGCAGAGTTGCACGGCCGCGAACGTCTCATACTGGCAACGGCGTGGCGAGAGGTCAGATCTCCCCGGCCATGAAGTCACGCTCATGGCCGAGCACGCCCGATACGTCGCCTACATCCACTCGCAGGAGAAGAAACTTCTCCTGTCGATTGTTGGCAAGCACCGGCCACGCGTGCTCGACGTCGGCTGCGGCGCCGGCCGGATCGCCCTGGAGATCGCTTCTCGTTGCAGTGAGCTGATCGGAATCGACATCGCCGACAGCCTCCTCGACCGCGCTCGCTCCGCCGCCTGCGAAGCCGGGATCTCAAATGTCAGTTTTCAAAACCGCGGCCTCGACGCCCCCTTTGGTCTCGGGAAGTTCGATCTTGTGCTGCTCTCAGGCGTGCTCAACTGCCTCGACGACAGCGACGCCGAGGTATGCTTGCGCTCCTGCGTCGACAGCCTCGCCGTGGGTGGAACACTCTACATACGGAACAACTGTGCTGTCCGGCAGCGCATCGATCTGCCCGGCGACGATGAGGCCCCCCCCTTCATCCACCGCACCGCACAGGAATACCTCGCGATGATCCGCGGGATCGACGGACTCAGGCTGCGGCGCGAGGGCTACCTCTTCCCGCCGCTGTGCCTGCCAAACATCATCTACTACCATGCGATCCCAAAGTTCCTGCGGGACAGGGAGCCGGTGCGATCCATGCTCGACGCCTGGTTTCGTCTGGAGGACCTGACTGCCGAGGCTCGCCTGCGGTGGCTTGGCCCCGTCTACGGCGTGGCGATCCGAGCAATTCGCAAACCGACTTTTTTTCATGTGATCGAAGCGACCCGCGTGGCTGGCTCCGCGTCTGTCCCTTTGCCCAACCGCGCCTAGGAATTGTCCCCACGGGAACCACCTGGCGAGCAGCGTTCACTAGGCTCGCTTCCGGCTCTGGAATTGGCGCCGGGGAAACGCTCGGGGCCCGATGGCTTTGGCTGGCGTGACAGCGAGGTCACGCCGAGCAGATCCAGGCGGGGCACGACAAAGCCGAGGATGCGTTCCAGCCGACTGCCGCGGGCAACGGTACAACCGACCTCGAGACACCGCTTTGCGGCGTCGCATGCCCGATCGATGATTCGGGCCCATGGAAAGAAGAAGGCCGCTACAAGGAAGGCATTCAGCACGAAGGAGAAGCCGAACGAATCGGCAATTCCGCCGTACAGGCCCAGCAGCGCAGCCCCGATCGGCATTCTCAACCGCGGGCAGAAGACCGCCACGATTGCCGAGGCTTCCACCAGCAGCACGCACCACTGCAGCAGGGCTGCGGTGGTGCGATCGGAAAGGATCAGCGTCTTGGCCAGAGAGTCTTCTCGTCCCATGAGGTTGATCCAAAGCTGCAACGACAGTCCGTTTGGCCACTCAATTCCACTCTGCAGAAGTTTGGCGAGGGCGGCATTCGAATGGTAGATCGCGATGCAGAAAAGGCTCAGGCTGTGAGTCCATCCCGGATAGACACTGCTGACCCAAAACGCATTGCGGGCCAGTGCCGTGCGAATATCACTCGCATGAAAGTGGTACCACATGGCGTGGATGAAGAGAACGATATTGGCGAGGTTCTTTGTATGCTCAATGTGGGAGGAATTTTCGAAGACCAGCGCGACCGTGATCGTGTAGGCGAATACGCACACCCAGGAGGAAAGCGGCACCAGCAACTGGAGGACCCAAAGGATGCCTGCAACCACGAAGAGCCAGCGAAAAACGTGGAATACGAGCGGGGAGGTGAGGATCTCCTCGGGGAGAAACGAGAGAACCGTCGCCGGGGTGTTTCGCAGTCCTTCCGCACAGGGAACATCGGCCCGCATGAATAGCATCGCATGCAGGAGCACCGCCCAGACAACGAACTGCCCGACGTGAGGCTTGAATGAGGAGGTGAGTTCGCGACGGAAGTTAGTTTCCATCGGGATTCACGCGAAAGCGTGCCTCCTTGATGACGCCGATCTTTTTCAGGTCGACAGGACCGATCACGGTCTGGACGATATCGACGTACTGAAGCTCGGGAAAGCGGCTGTTCAGAATGCGGGTGACATGGGCCCTCACAGCCGCTTCGTCGGGAGCAGTTCCGAATTGATCAAGCGAGGGGGGTGGCCGAACACCGGCGCCCAGACCAACGGGATTGCCGTCGTAATTCCGCTGGAGGTGGAAATCGCCAAGAGGCAGTTGCCCGCCCTGCGGATCCAGAACCTGATACTGGCAGTACAGCCGGGGACTGTCGCAGAACATCGGCGTGATTGTGAACGGATAGAGGTCTCCAAAGACGATCGACAGCACAAGATTGCAGGCGGCGAAAGTCACCGCACTCGTCAGAGCGAGTCGGGACGGCGGTGGCAAGACCACACGATCATCGATGGCTTGAGTCATGGCACGAATAATCTGCCCCACGTGCCAAAGTGGTCAATGGCAGTCGCGGCCTGCGCAGGCTGCGGGTAAAGCGTGCGCCGCTGAACGCGGCGGCGGCCGACACAGAAAACGCCAGCCGACCCCTCGGCGGTGGCGTTTCCTGCGGTCGACTTCAATGGGCTGTCCTCGATCAGGATGCGGCTGGAAGACTTTTCCGCCGACTCCTACACAAGCTTCTCAAGCGCGGCGATGGCGGCGTCGTACTCGGGCTCGCTGGCCACTTCCTTCACGAGCTGTGCATACCGCACGATCCCCTTGGCATCGAGCACGTACACAGCCCGGGCCAGGATCTTCAGCTCGTCGATCAAGAGGCCCCACTGCTGGCCAAAGTTGCGGTCCATGTAATCGCTTCCGCTGCGCATCGACTTGATGCTCTCGGCCCCGCAGAAGCGGTTCATGGCGAAGGGCAGATCGAGGCTCACCGTCAGGGCCGTCACCTTGTCGCCAAGGGAGGCGAGCCGCTGATTGAACGTCTTCGTCTGCACCTGGCAGACGGGGGTGTCGAGCGAGGGCACCACGGAGATGATCGCTGGCTTGCCGAGCAGATCGGCCTTGTGAATGTGCTGCATGCCCCCCTCGCCGAAACAGACCAGATCAAAATCGGGGGCCGGGGCACCCACCTGCACCTCGTTGCCCACCAGTGTCAGCGGATTGCCCTTGAACGTCACTGCGCCATGCCGACCCATGCTCGTTGCTCCTGAAAAAGTACGGGGAATTCCGAAGGGATACCGTGGGCAGTATGGCGGGATTTCCCCAATCGACAAGGGCTCGGGGGGCGGCCGGGCAGGGGGGATGCCGGCCTGCAGAGATCGCAGCAGAAGACCTTGCCGGGGGGCCGGCCACCTGCCACATTTCTTTCGACCGTGGGAGACTACGGCTGAAGGGGGCCGTGGGCCTCCGGCACCGCGGCTGGATTGAGAACCGGGGGTTCCGGATGAAATCACTGGGTCGGGCAGGACAAATGCTCGGTTTGACGCTGCCTTGCCTCGCCGTGCTGCTGGAACTCATGCACGCGATCTCGCTGGGACAGATGCTGGTCATGCTGGTGGCCGCCGTCTGCTGTTTCTGGATCGGCCGTATCATCGAAGGCTATGGCAACTGAAGGAATGGATTCCCCATGACCGCTCCCGTCCCCCCCCTCCACCCGCTCCTGTTCACCCCGATCTACCGCCGTTATCTGTGGGGCGGCAGACGGTTTGCCACGGCTCTGGGGCGAGATCTGCCGCCGGGAGACGACTTTGCCGAGTCGTGGGAACTGGTCGACAGGCAGGCCGATCAGAGCGTGGTGGCCTGCGGACCGCTGGCAGGGACCGGGCTGGGCGAGTTGGTGCGCACCCGCGGCCGCGAACTGCTCGGCCGCCATGCTCCTCACACCTCCTTCCCGCTGCTCATGAAATTCCTCGATGCCAATCTCGATCTGTCGGTGCAGGTGCATCCCGATGACAGCCGGGCCGCCCGCCTCGGCACAGCCGATCTCGGTAAAACCGAGGCCTGGTATGTGATTGATGCCGCCCCCTGCAGCCGCGTGTATGCCGGGCTGCGGGAGGGGATCAACCAGAAAGACCTCGCCCACGCCCTGCGGGAAAACCGCTGCGAGGATGTGCTCCACTCCTTCGAGGCCCGCCCGGGAGACTGCATCTTCATTCCCGCCGGCACGGTGCACGCGATTGGTGCCGGCCTGTTGGTCGCTGAGATCCAGCAGTCGAGCGATGTGACTTACCGCCTGTACGACTGGAATCGCACCGGGCCCGATGGCAAACCGCGGGCCCTCCATCTCGACGCCGGCCTGGAGGCGGCCACCCGTCTGGGGCCAGTGGGCCCGGTGGTGCCGCAGCCCACAGCCGATGCCGCCGTCCGGCGCCTCGTCGACTGCCCCTATTTCACGTTTGACGAAGTCCGCCCGACAGCAGCCTGGAGGGTGGGGGGCGATGACGCCTGCCACCTGCTGACGGTGCTGGATGGCTCGGTGCGGCTGGACGACCGCTGGAATCTACCGGTGCTGGCACGGGGATCGACGGTGCTTCTGCCCGCAGCGATCGGCCCCCAAACGCTCCACCCTACGCAGTCGGCGACGCTCCTCCATGTGGGGCTGCCGGGGTAAACGCTGGAAAATCGGGGCCTCGATCCGCTCTGGTGCGGGGGGGGTGGGCATCCCTACACTCCCGGCGCGAAGGCCGTCGCTGGCCTGTCGTTCGTCCCATTCCGCCCGTCAGGGGCTAAGCCTTGGCGGTCGTGCCTGAGGTGTTCCAGCATGAACCGATTGAGCCTGAGTGTCGTTCTGGTGGCGGCGTGCAGCCTCGGTGGGTGTGCCTCACTGGGCAAGCCAACCCTGCCGTCGGTCGGCTCCGCCAAAGCCCAACAGCGCCGGGCGGTGCGGTTTGATCCCTATCTGCAGGACGACATCGGCCCCTATGCCCTGCGCCTGCCGCTGATGGACGGCAGCCGGCCACGCGATTTCAACGACCCAGTGGCCGAGGTGAAGCGAGCCCGGTGGTGGGCGCCCGTGCAGTAGGCTGCCTCCGTGTCGCTCCTCACTTTCCGGTGTATGATCGGGAAGCTTTCAGCCATCGGGCGCTGGCGGCATCACCGAACGCTCCGACCGCGACCCTGCACAAAGAACCTCCAGTGGCCTTCAAATCTGAACAGCCCGCTCCTCGGGCACGCTCCACCAAGATCACCTCGCGACGCCGTCCCTCTACGGCGCCCCCACTCCCACCCGACCGTCCCCCCTTTCGCGGCCGCGTTGCGGAAGAGGACGACGGCTCAGAGCGTCTGCAGAAGGTGCTGGCGTCAGCCGGTCTGGGGAGCCGACGGAATTGCGAGGAATTGATCACCTCTGGCCGGGTGGAAGTCGATCGCAAGACGGTCACGCTCCTGGGAACCCGCGTCGATCCCCGGCGGCAGGAAATTCGCGTTGACGGGGAACGCCTCCCCGATCCGAAGCGGGTGGTTTACATGCTGCACAAGCCGGTGGGCGTGGTGACCACCAATTTCGATCCCGCGGGAAGGCCCCGCGTGGTCGACCTCGTGCCGGGCGAACAGCGGTTGTTTGCGATCGGCCGGCTCGACCGCATGAGCGAGGGCCTGATCCTCGTGACCAACGACGGCGAACTGGCAAATCTGCTGGCCCATCCCCGCTATGGCGTGGAGAAGAAATACATGGTGCAGGTGGCGGGCGTGCCCACCCCGGAAACCCTGGAAAAACTCCGCCGTGGCATCGGTCTGGCCGAAGGCATGGCTCGGGCCCAGCATGTGCATCTGAAGTCGCAGCACAAGTTGAGTTCCGTGCTGGAGATGGTGCTTGACGAAGGGAAAAATCGGGAAATCCGCCGTATGCTCGCCCACCTCGGCCACAAAGTGCATCAACTCAAGCGGGTCGCCGTCGGCACGCTGGCCCTGGGCAGCCTCCTGCCGGGCCAGTGCCGGCCTCTGGCGTGGTCGGAAATCGACGCTCTGCGCAAAGATGCCCTCCGGCAGGTTGGCGGCCTGATCCCCAGCGGCCCAGATGCAGGCCGCGGCAGCGACCGCCCAAGACGCTCTCCCCGACCGGGATTTGAGGCCGGCCGGCCCGATCGTCCCCTGCGAAGCCAGCGTCCACCCACTGGCGAAGGGCGCCGCTCGAGCGCTGGACCTGCAGCAGGAACCGGCGGCCGCTTTGAAGCCCGACGCACCACCGGCAGACCGCCATCCGGTGGCAGGCCGCCAGTGGGTGACAGGCCTCCCATGGGCAGAAGACCGGCAACAGACGGCAGACCTCCAGTCGGTGGCAGACCTCCAGTCGGTGGCAGACCTCCAGTCGGTGGCAGACCTCCAGT
>CAISJI010000167.1 GCA_903885565.1 uncultured Planctomycetaceae bacterium | reverse complement strand
GCCGGTGCGGCGTGCAGGGCTGCGCCGCCCTGAAACACGATGCCGACTGGTGGTTGGTGGCGACCACGGACGCGCTCGCGCTGCGGTGGGGACCACACATGGGTCCCTATGAGTACTAACGAGCGCGGAGGCCTCGACCGGCAAAACATTCTTCACGCTGGCCGCAGAGCAGCCCTGCCCGGGCCTTTTGCCGTGCGATAGACCCGGCTGCTGCGGTGCCCTCCCTGTCCATAGGATGCCTGTCCAGACGTGCCGTTGGCCGTCCTATCGTCTCGTCATCGGCTCACTCACCGGCCTCACGGGCGGCCGCCAGCAATGCCATCGGCACGCCCCAGAGGCGGAGAGTGCCATCCTAGGAGGCGGTTGCCAGCGCGTGGCCGTCGTTTAAGAAGGCGAGACCCCACGTCGCATCTCGATGGCCGCGGAGGACGGAAACAGGGCGGCCTGACACGGCGTCCCAGAGCTGCACGAGACCATCGGCAGCGGTTGCAGCAATGCGGCCGCCATCTGGGGAGAAGGCCACCTTCCAGATCTGGCCTGATGGTCCTGTGAACACGATCGGACTCGGCGGATTGACCTGCCCCCCTTCAACGGCACCACTTCCAGAGCGATAATCTGGTGGTGTCACAACCAAAGGAGGGCATTACATGCCACGCGGAAAGAAAGAACCCGCCGAGCAGATCATCCCCTATGCTGCGAGTGTCGAAGTCGAGGTGCATGGCTAACAACCCGGCTGGTACCAAGTTGGGGGCAGCGTCAGAGGGCAAAACCCTAACTTAGAAAAAGCTTCCAGCAGCAGTTCGTGCAATGCCACCAATTTCTGGCCGACAACACGCACAGGCTGGCTGAACTTCTCCGCGAGGCCGAATCCCGAGGCATCCTTCTCCAGGACGCCTTCACACTGGCGGACGTTGGGTATTGGCTGCAGAACATCGACTGGCAAACCAAGTTTCTCGGGGTCGTGCTCGCGTTCAGCCAAGACCCCAGCAGCAAGACGCTCCGGCCGTTGATCGAACTCTACGGCCGGGATCGAGACCGCATGAAGGTGGAGGCGGAGATTCTGGCGCGGCAACTGGAACACCGGCTGGCCACATTTGCGAAGCCGGATGATGCGCTGGTCATGAAGGTGATCATGAAGAGCGAGCGACGAATCTTGGCCATCCATCTCCACATTCGCTCTGGCTATGGCGGCGCAGCTCTGGCGAGGTTCTTCAATGTGCCGCGCTCGACTGCCTATGGGTGGCTGGAGTGGTTTGAAAGCCTGCCAGAGGGCGTACAGCGGGGGATTCTGGAGTTCATGGATACGCAGGTGCCGATCATGGCCGCGTGTCAGGTGCCTGCGGTCGTGCCCAAGGCTGCTGCGCCGAAAGAGGCCAGCCAGTCGGGTAGTGCGGCCCCAGTGGCTCAGACGGCGTGACCATGCGAAGGTGGTGGTGGCTGGTCGGTCGTTTTTCAGCCCCCCATGAAGTCTCGATCTGGCGGGTACATGTTGGGCGGCCGCAGCATTTCACAACACACTTGATTTGGCCCGTGGTTCCCTGTGGTTTCGAGGCGTGTGAGAGGAAACCATGCCAGAGCGGGCTTCACGATGCGCTAAAATATGTTCCGGTTCGACGCAGAAATGATCACGGCAGGTCACGGTTTCAGACGTCGGCGGGCACACGAAACGCCCAAAAGTTCAGATCTCGCCGCTGCCCAAAACGCCCGGTAATTCCACAACGCATCAAGGAGGATGCCCATGTCGAACGCAGCCCACAGTTTTGACAACCCATCAGGCCGGCAACTGCTCGCAGCCATCGGGAAGATCCGCCGCATGACCTCTGGCGACCCCAAATACCACTCCGGCCGCAAGAAGAAGGAGTACGCGTCGCCCTATCTGGAGTTCCTCGACAAGCTCGAAAAGACCGCCCGCAGAATGCCGCAGCCGTATGAGTTCGACCTACTTCACACCGACGGGATCAGACATGCGGATTTGGATGCGGGCGTGAGGGTGTTGAACGAGGTGATCTACGAGTGCCAGCGGAGCCTTGAGGAAATTGAGCACGCGAGGCTGGACTTGGATGCGCGGTCGTGGGCAAGGGCGAGGGGGTTGAGGGAGTGAGTGTGGGGAGTTTCTTGTTACACCGCCCGTCTCGCCCGCTCGTGGTCCGCCGCCCGACTGGGGCGAACTCGCGCAGGTGCATGATGAGCGCACCGTCTTTCAACCTTCGCGCGACAAGCTGCCGGCAATCGACATCCACAGCCTCTGAGTCCTGCCGGACGCGAGGCATCAACGAAGCCGCCAGGTGGCCAGCCTCGGAGAGACTCCGCACCGACCCCAGAAAAAACTACTCCGGGGGGGCCAGACGTTCCGGGTGCCGTCTGTTCGGGATCAGGAGACGGGGCACGCGGCTCACGAGCCGCTCAGCAGTTCGAAAATGCCTGCGCACGTGCTTGCGGAAGTGCCATTGACCGGGCTGTCCTTTTCCTCCGCTGTGGCGGTCGCGCTTCGTGGTGTCGAAGCCGAGCGTCCGGTCGCGGTGCCGTCGCCGCATGCCGCGGTCAGGCGCCGGATGCCGCGCGGCATGCGTTCCGGTAGTGGGATACGAGGACTCGGTTCATACCGCCTCCGCGGCAGGCGATCGTCACTCGATGTCGGGGCTATCGAGTCTTCCGGGCGGTTTATAACCGATGGCGCGGCACATAGACCGTGGGAGCGTCACGGCGATACTCCCGCCGTCAGCAGTTGGTGCGCCGCGGCTCGGACATCGGGATTCACTAGATACGGCGCGTGTCTCACGGGATCGACACCCGCCTCCTCCAGATAGCGGATCCAGCAGGCGGCGACTCCCTCCGCCGTGACGCCGTCCTGAACACCGCGGGTTCGAAACGTTCGTCCGCCCGGCGGGTCTGGCAGTAGACGACCGATATAGCAGAGTAGTGCCGACTGCCTTGCCAGATAGGCCAGACGACCGGCGACGATCTCCAGCGTCGACACCAGATGGGCCGCCGATGGAGCCATGTACGACGCCCTGATCTCGATGCGTACCAGGCTCGGCGTACGAAACCGCCGCTTGCGCACGGGCCGCGGCCGCACATGACAGACATTGACGGCGTGGTAGAAGTCGTTGTGCAGGGAGCTACCGTAGACGAATCGTTCCCGGAAGACACGCTGCCGCAGCAGCCGCGCCACCGCGAAGGCGTCGAGGTCTTCGGAGTGGGCGGCGACACTCGCGATGACCTGCTGCAGTGCCTCGCGGGGGCGGGGCCCGAGGATTACCAGTGGTGGAGCGTTGCGAATGTCCCCCCCGCATCCGCCCATGGCGAGTTCCGGATGATCGTTGAAGTCAGCGACGTACCGGAGCAGCAGATCGCCGTCGCCGCCGGCATGCAAAGCAGGCCACGACACGTTCACATGCATCGACCAGCGGTTTATTTCGTCCGTTCCGGGCGACAGTCCCACGTCGCGGCAGGCGTCCCATACTGACGCTTGGAACATCGCTTCGCCGCGCCGAAACAGGTCGAGCGGCAGTGGCTCGGTGGCGATTTCGAGCACCCGCTGATCGCGATGCGGAAACAGCCGCGTGCTGAGTCCCGACGGCGCGTGTCGAACGGTGAGGTTTCCCCACGCGAGGCCGATCCGCCCGCGGCCATCGCTTCTGCGCCGCGCGGCCGCGCGGTACCGTGCTGGCACTCCCCAGCGCACCGAGGCCGTGTCCGGGTCGGTGAATTCAAACTCGACGCCGAAGCGCAGGTCGTTCACGTCAAAGGGCTTTTGCGGCGGCATTTCGCCGAGTGTATCATCCAGTTTCATCCGTCACTATCGGGACCGCGCTCCGTGTTCGCCAACTGCATCCGCCCCCCCCTGAACGCCATTCGCGCGGGGTGCATCGCGATTGTAAATCAAGCTGCGTGGTGGTGCGTCTTGCGGTTCTCCGGGCCTCTCCTGGCGCTGGCGTGGCTGTGTCGGTGCACGGTTGGGCGACGGGCGCAGGTCATCGCGGTGGTCGGTTCCTACGGCAAGACGACGACGACCCGTGCGATTCGGGCATTGATCGGGCTGCCCCCGTCGGCCTGGGTGGATGCCAATGCCAACTGTTTCTCGCTCGTGGGCCTGGCACTGCTGCGCGGGATGCTCGAGTCGCGGATCGTCGTCGTCGAGGTTGGAACGGCCCGCCCGGGGCAGATGGCCCGCTATGCCTGGGCCCTCCAGCCGTCGATCGTCGTCGTGACCTGCATCGGCCTGGAGCACGTGCAGTCGTTCCGCGACATCGAGCACCTGCGGGACGAGGAGGCGGAAATCGTCCGCCGATTGCCTGCCACCGCCACGGCGGTTCTCAACGCCGACGATCCGCGGGTCGCCGCGATGGCGACCGAAACCCGGGCAAAGGTGCTCACGTTCGGGAGCGGTAGGGATGTCGACGTCGTGGGTAGCGACGTCGTGGTGGATTGGCCGCACGGTACGAGCCTGAACGTGTCGGTGGCGGGCCGCACGTTTGCCGCAAAGACACGCTTGATCGGGACGGGGATGGCCAACTGCATCCTGGCCGCTGTCGGCGCGGCCGTAGCCGCCGGCCTTCCGGTCGAGCCGTCCCTGGCCGCCTTGGCGGCACTTCCCCCTACGCCAGGCCGCCTGCAGCCGCTGCCGCTGCCCGGCGGAGCGTTTGTGCTACGGGATGACTACAAGTCCACGGTCGATACGGTGGTCGCCGCGCTCGACGTGCTCGGGCGGCTGCCGGCCCGCCGCCGCATCGTCGTTCTCGGAGATCTCGATATGCCTCCCGCGCCTGAGCGGGCCTGGTATCGATCGATCGGCCAGCAGGTCGCCGGTGTAGCCGACGAAGTGCTCTTCGTGGGTACGAAGCACGAGAAGTACCGCTCGGGTCTGCGGCGGAGTGTTCGTGCGCCAGCACACGTGCATGCCGTGCGCACGACGGCTGAAGCCGCGACGTACCTGGCTCCCCGGCTGCGCGCCGGCGACGTGGTGTTGGTCAAGGGCCGCGAGACGCAGCGGCTCACGAGGGTGATTCTCGCCCTCTCGGGCCGCTCTGTCGGCTGCACGGTGGAATCGTGTCGTATGCACCTGACATTCTGTGACCGCTGTCCGTTGCTGAGCGGCGGCGGGGCGCAGGGACTGGTTGCCGCGGAGGGTGTGGAATGAGAGGTAGGCCGCGGGTCCTCGTCGCGCCCACGTCGACCGACAACAGCATCGTCGTCATGCGAGAGCTCGGACGCGCGGGGATCGACGTGACGGGGGCGGATGACGGGTATCTGCCCGCCTGGCTGCGGTCACGGCACTGCCGGCAGTATGTCCGCGTCCCCGGCGCGGCCGACCTGCATGTCCAGGACTATCTGCCGGTGGTCGCGGCGGCGGTGAGACCGGACGCGATCGTGCCGGTGAACACGCCGGCCACCGTAGCAGCGATTCGCCTGCAAGCCTCGGCTGTCGGGGTCGCACGGATGAACATCCCGTCTGCGGAGGCGTTCGCCGCGGCGTACGATAAGCGGCAGTGCATGGCGGCATGCCGGCAGCTCGGCATTCCTTGCCCGCGTGTGTACGAGACGTTGGATGCCGCGGCGCTGCTGAGGCGCGGTGATGGCACGACGCGGCTGGTGGTGAAGCCGCGGTTCGATTTCGGGGGCGGAAACGGCCTGCGGATCGTCCAGGACGTAGCCGCCCTGCAAGCCGCCGTGGCCGACTGCGAACACCGCCTCGGCGGCGCCGTCATCCAGGAATTCATACCCGGCGATACCGGGCGTCTGGCGATGCTGCTTGTGCTGTTCGGCCCCGACGCACGTCTCGTCGCCGCATTCACCAGCCGCAAGCTGAGGCAATATCCCCGAATGGGTGGCGCCGCGACGGTGAGCGAGAGCACCGCTGAGCCTCGACTGCTTGAGCAGATGCTGCCGCTGTTCGACCAGTGGCGGTGGGCCGGGCCGGCGGAAGTGGACCTGAAGTTCGACGAACGGGATGGCACGTTCAAGGTGCTGGAAGTGAATCCACGGATGCCGTCCTACGTGCGGTTCGTCGTGGATTGCGGCCTGAATCTGCCTGTTCTGGCGGGCGACTTGGCCCTCGACCCGGCTGCGGTGGAGTCGCTCCCGTATCCTGCCTACGCCGCGGGCAGGCGGTACGTGTGCCTGGGGCCATTCGCTCGGGGGTTGCTCGACGAAATGCGTGAGCCGGGAGGGCGGTGGCAACAACTCCGCCGCGCCCTCGGCGACGTCCGCGGCGCCCGGCTGGCAGGTTTCTGGGAAGACCCGCTTCCCTTCATCGGACGCGTCGTGCACTGGGACGATTAAGGACGAGGGGGCCGGGATCGTGCGGCATTCGCCTGCCAGGAGAGACTCAGACGTGACGGCCACGTCCGACACGAGAGCGGGCGGGAGAGGATTCGAACCCATGACACCTTGCTCGTCGAGCGAGTGCTCGAACCAACTGAGCTCATCGCCCGCGAATTCGGCTCTCCGTGACTCGCAGCCCAGACGGCGGCGTCGCCAAAGTCCGCTACGTGCTCCCACGGCACAAGGCGGCCAACTGGGTCGGCTCGGGGCGCGGGCGGAAGTCCACGCGGCCGAGAGCCAGCGGCGCGGTCGAACTCTCGCGGCGTGACTTCTTGGACCGGCTGGCCGATCTCGTGCCCCCGACGCGGAAGCATCGGCACCGGTAACACGGGGTGCTCGCCCCGAATCAAACACCTTCACAACATCAGCACTCATGCCGACCCAGTTCAGCATTGGTGTCGACCTACATCGGCATACGTGCGGAACCGGTACATTCTCCTCTATATCTCCTTTAGAGATCTCTTCTTTATAGATATGGGGGTACCCTCCAACCCACCAGCCACTACCCATCCCACCCCCGACAAGCCGCCCGATACCCACACCCGGCGCAGCCCAAATTTGACGGCGTTGGATAGAAGTTCCCTGCCGAGATAGCCCGCCAAACCCGCTCCACGCCCGCCAAGGTGCGTTTCACTGCGGCTGGCTCGACCTCCCGCGTATGCTCCTCGATGACCGGCTCCTTGGTCTTCGTCAGCACCAAGAACCGTGTCGCGATCTTCTTTCCCGGGCTGATCTCCGAGGCCAAGTGGGAATACAGCAGAAGTTGCTCACTG
>CAISJI010000166.1 GCA_903885565.1 uncultured Planctomycetaceae bacterium | reverse complement strand
GCCAGGCGGAGGGGAACGCGGTCTGGGCATCCCGAACGTGATTGATCGGTGGGTTCAGCAGGCCGTACTCCAGGTTCTGGAACCGGTCTTCGAGCCGACTTTTCATTCGAGCAGCCACGGATTCCGGCCCAAGCGTGGGGCACACACGGCGATCGCCGAAGCGAAGGAGTATGTCAGCGACGGGTACGGGGTGGTGGTCGATATCGACCTCTCGAAGTTCTTCGACCGCGTCCATCACCAGCGACTCTTGAGTCGTCTGGGCCAGAAGGTCGCGGACTTCCGGATTCTGAGGCTAATTGGCCAGATGCTGAAGGCGAACGTCGTGCTGCCGGATGGCACGCGGGTGTCGACCGAAGAAGGCACACCCCAGGGCGGTCCCCTGTCACCGCTGCTCTCCAACGTCGTACTCGACGAGTTCGACAAGGAGTTGGCGAGGCGGGGTCTCCGCTTTGTTCGCTATGCCGACGATTGCAACATCTTCGTGCGGAGCGAGCGGGCCGGTCAGCGGGTGATGGGCTCGATCCGGAAGTTTCTCCAGAGCCGCCTGCGGCTCCTGGTGAACGAGGAGAAGAGCAAGGTCGCCCGGCCTGACGAGATCCACTTCCTCGGCTTCCGTCTGCGGAAAGCCAAGGAGCGGACGAAGGTGGAGGTGCACGTCTCGAACCGCACCAAGGAGCGCATGGACACCAAGATCCGTGAGCTTACGCCGCGGATGTTGGGCCAGTCGCCGACGAGGTGCATCGAGCGTCTCAACGTCTACCTTCGTGGCTGGTCGGGATACTTCCGAATCTGCACGGAGGAGAACGTCTACCGTCTCCACGTGTGGGATGCCCACATCCGGCGACGGCTGCGGGCCATCCTCGTTCGGCAGAAGAAGCGACCACGCCATCTCTCCCGGCACCTGCAACAACGTGGGGCCAGTGCGCGTGCAGCCACGGGCACGGCTTACTGCCGACGGGGCGTGTGGTACCAGAGCAACACCTCGGGAATGACTGTGGCTTACCGGAACGCTTGGTTTCACGAGCGGCTGGTGTCACTGGCTTCCACGTGGAAGGAGCTCAACCCGCGTCCAAAACTGGCCTCTGGTCAAACCCTGTTGTTCGACCTGTGAGACTGAAACCCAAAGAGCCGGATGTGTGACCCACAAGTCCGGTGGCCTGGGGGCGAACGCCCCCGGGCCTACTCGACACAGGGCTGCAGCGTCTCTGGGGCGGTTCTGCGGAAAATCGCTCCCGTCCCCATTTTCCGTGTCGCGGCGACTTTTCGGGCATCGGCCTTGGCGACAGGTCCGGTCGTGCGGGCTGCCCCCCCGCCTATCGGCCTGCCGGCTGCCGTGAGCCGATTCTCTCTTCAGGGGATTGGAGCGGGATGCATCGGCTCGTTGGCAGCCGACGCTTGGCAGTCAAAGGAGGAACGTTCGATGCGGGTCACTTATGCGCTCTTGGTGGCAGCTCTCGGCATGGCGATGGCGGGTCGCACAGCGACCGCCGACGACCTGGGCACGCCGATCGACCTGTCGAACTTCAGCGAGATCACGCAGGAT
>CAISJI010000165.1 GCA_903885565.1 uncultured Planctomycetaceae bacterium | reverse complement strand
CCATGCCGATCTGCAGCGTGCCGCCGGCGTTGAGATTGATCGTGCCGAGACTGCCCTTTGAGAGCGAGCCGCCGACGGTCACGAGGCCACCGTTCATGGCCAGTGTGCCGGTGCTGCTGGCGAAATCGTCAACGCCCACATAGAGGTCGCCGCTATTCGTCCATGTACCTCCCGACACGACGGCAAGGCCAGTGCTACTTGAAGAGCGAGCGTCGTAGCCGAGATAGGCAGATCCGGAGGTGACGCTGCCCCCTGAGAGGTTCAACACTCCCGTACCTGATATGCCGAAGCCGAAGTTGAGGAAGCCGTTGGTGGCCCAGGTGCCGCTTGACACACTGGCAGTGCCTACCTCACTGCCGCCGAGATAAGACCCTAAAAAGTTGGTTACGTAGCCGCCGTTCACGATAAGCGAGCCGTTGCCATTATTTCCAACTACTAGGTCGAGGCTGTCCCATGTACCACTTGATACCGTGAGACTGCCGTGGCTGTCTGGAATATGGGCGATAAAGCTACCGCCGCCACCGCCAAAAACACTACCGCCATTTACGATGAGGTCTCCAACCCCAAAGTAGCCAACGAACAGGTTGCCATTGCTTTCCCACCTGCCGCTCGACACCGTAGCGATGCCGTAGCTGGCAGTACCGTAGCCGACGATGAAGCCGTTACTCGTGACTAAGCCGCTGTCCAGATTCAGCGTGCCGACGCCGTCGAAGCCGACAAGTATGGTTCCGCCGTTAGCCCAGGTGCCGCCCGAGACAGTGGCGGTGCCATTACTGCCCGCGTTGTAGCCGAGATAGCAGTTCCCGTTCGCAGCACTCCCGCCTACAAGGATCTCCAATGCGGCCGTACCGCTGGATCCGACGATGAGATTCCCCACAAAATCCGTCCCAGTACTGACCGTCGTGGTACCGCTGTCGAGGGTCGTGTCGGCTCGGAGATCAACGGGAGCAGCCGCCGCGAACAGCAGGGCGGCGGTGATCAGGGCGAGCAGCCGTACGGAGTGTGACTTGCGGGAGTTGAAAAACGGCATGGCAGGCGTATCCCCAAAGGTGGATGAGCCGGCTAGTCCATGCCCGCGAAAACGTCGCCCATCTTAGGCAGCAGGAGCCCGCCGTAGCAGTTCGCATGGGCCGCCCCAGCCCTCTTTAGGGCTTGGAAATCAGTGTGTACGTGTTGGACACTTTCGTGATTCCGAGTTTCACTGCCGCACGCACGGCCACTGCCGCTCTCCCGTAGAACACCGCCAGCCAGATCGTGGGCTCATCCGGCGTCGTCCATGCCACTCGGTGCTTCTGGTGGGCCGGGATGTTGATGTAGTCCCCGGGGCTCATCTCCACCATCCGGTCCTCGAACTCCAGTCTGGCCGCACCCTTGAGCACCAACACCCACTCTGACTCCGGTTGGTCGTACCAGAAGCCGGCCGGAGAACTATGCCCGCGGGAAACGATCCGCTCGATGCGGACGCCATGGCCCTCCTGGAGAACCGTGGTGAGTTCCTCGGGGAGGTTTTCGGGGATGTCGGCCAGGATATTCGGCGTCATCGCGTAATTGATGTCAATAAGCCGTGGTAGACGACCCACTCGGGCTTCGTCATGCCCGGAGGCCCTTCACCATCATGGCCGTGGCTCGCCTAGAGTCGAACTTCTCGGGGTCGAACCCTTCACCAACCCATTCGACCATGTCGTCGTACTCGTCGTTTTCGGGGTCATGCAGCACTGT
>CAISJI010000164.1 GCA_903885565.1 uncultured Planctomycetaceae bacterium | reverse complement strand
TCATGCCGAGTGGTACCTGCAAACCTACCCCGATGTGCAGGCGGCCGGGATCGATCCGCTGCGGCACTACTGCACGTGCGGGGGGCGGGAACTCCGAAACCCGTCTGCGGAGTTTGATGCCCGGGCCTACGTTGGGCGGTATCAGGAAGCACGCGACTCAGAACTCAACCCGCTCTACCACTACCTGCGGTATGGGAAGGCGAAGGGTTGGGAGATATGCCGGCCGGGCAGTTAGAACGTGCCGAGCTCCGATACCGCGAAGGCCTTCATGTGTCTGAAATCGACCTGGTCGCCAGCCAGCAGGAGCCGGTTTGCATGCGTCAAGTATTGCCTTTCAACCGATTCGATCGGCTTGTCGCGGTGGAAGAAATAGTCCATCTGCTTGATCGGCATGTTCTGCGGTGTGATGTGCATGACAAACGACCGACGAGAGCGACTTTTATCAAGATGTGGCAGCCCGCCATGGAGCGTGGAGGGATGCCAGAGGATCATGTCCCCTTTCCTCACGACGCACGGTATCGCTACAAGGCCTTTTCTTTCCGCCGCTCTTTCCAGTTCTGCGTTATATGCCTTGAACAGCGGGCCGGATGAAGCGGGCACGTCGGAAGTGGGATGAAACTGATTCTTGAGCTTGTCGAGATCTGGGTCCTCCAGACGGTGGCTTCCCTTCACTGCAACGAGCGCGCCGTTTGTTTCATCGACATCGTCGAGGGCGACCCACACGCCCATATAGCCCCCTTCGGAACCGGAATAAAAGTAGGGAGTGTCGCGATGGATGAGCTGCTGACTCCCATGTTCAAAAAACAGGGAGGTGTAGAGCGTGGCTTTTCCGAATCGATCGCATACCTCGTGCCCCGCATGCATGGCGGTTGAAAAAATGTCCTGGAGCGATGTGACGGAATAGTGAAGGTTGACGACCCGGTGCAGCATGCCTTCAAGCAAAAGATTGTGTTCAATCAGCAAGGGGTCGTTTTTGGATCGAAATGCATCGATGTGCCGATTGGCCCGGGTGATGAGTTCGGGATCAATGGCCCCACGAACGATGCAAAATCCATCAGCGTCGAAATCAGAGGTGGAAGCGTTCATGGGAGAAGTCGCGTCAGGGTGTGGGTAAAATGGTTCGCAGGTGACGGCGACTGGCGACACCACGGTCGAGGGGCATCGCATCGAGCCATACGGCAGTTTATCAATAGCCTGTGAGCCCCACTACGCCCCGCACTCGCCCGTTTCATCGATATCCTGGCTCGGATCGCGGCCGGGGGCGTCGGTGGCGTAGAAGCGAGCGAGCACCGCGGTCCAGTCGGCGTTGGTCTGCACCGCCACAAACGCATCCCGCACCGCCAGATGCTCCGGATGCAGCCGGGCATACTTGATCGCAAACTTCCGCATCGTCCGTCCTGCCAGCTCCTCGTCATAGAGCTCCACTGCGAGTGAGAAGTGTTCCCGGAGCACCTCAGCTTGCTCAAAGAGCGTCGGCTGCGGCAGGGGAGGGAGGCCGGCCAACAGCGCCAGTGTCTGCCGGAAGATCCACGGATTCCCGATCGCCCCCCGGGCAATGCTCACACCATCGACGCCCGTCTGCTCAAGCATCGCCACGCAGGCCTGCGGCGAAAACAAATCGCCCGAGCCGAGCACCACGCGCTTCCCCGCCTGCCGCTTCACGCCGGCTAAAAATTCCCAGCTGCTCGGGCCGACATATTTCTGCTGCACGCTGCGGCCATGCACCGTGATTGCGGCAGCGCCACGGGCAAAGGCCCCTTCGAAGATCGTCCAGAATTTGTCGGCGCTGGCGGCCGAATCGTCGATGCCGCGGCGCATTTTGAGCGTGACAGGCACATGCTCAGGCACCGCATCACGCACCCGCGACACGATCTCCAGCGCCGTCTCCGGCACGCTCAGCAGATAGCCCCCCCGGCAGCGGCCGAGCACTTTCCTCACCGGGCAGCCGAAGTTGATGTCGATCACATCGAAGCCGGCCTGCACCAGTCTGCGGGCCGCCGGGGCGAAGTCGTCGGGATTCGAACCCATCAACTGCCCCCCCACCGGATGCTCGTCGGCGGCGACGGCGATCCGGGCGAGATTGCGCTTGTTGGTGCCGACCACCGCCACGAAGGTGTCGATCAGCACCTCGCAGAGGCTGTAGGCAGCCCCATGCCGGCGGGCCAGCACCCGCATCGCCCGGTCGCTATAGCCCGAGAGCGCCGCCTGAACCACAGGCGAGGCGAGCCGGATCGAGCCGATCAGCGGGCCGGTGTGCCCCGGGCCAGCCGGGGGCTCAGCGGCTGGTGGCACACCAGAGGCAGACTCGGCCGGGAAGTCAGGCACGGTGGCTGGCTGCTGGAAAGGAATCACTTGAGAACCGGGCAGGTGTCAAACCAGGTGCGTCCCTGGGCGGCGATCCAAGCGTCGCTGGTGGCCGGGCCCCAGTGGCCCGCTTCGTAGATGTCGCTTGCCGGCATGTCGGTGGCGGCCCAGGACTTCACGAATGGATCGATGATCTCCCACGATTTCTCCACCTCGTCGGCCCGGGCAAAGAGGCTCGCCTCTCCGAGCATCACGTCGAGCAAAAGCGGCTCGTAGGCCTCCGGCAGCCGTCCTTCAAACTCGCGCGAGTAGCTGAATTCCAGATCGGTCAGCCGCAGCCGCATGCCGCCGCCAGGCACCTTGGTGTGGAAGTGCATCTGGATCCCTTCGGCGGGCTGGATCTGGATCACCAGCCGATTGGCCTCGCGGTGGGCGCGGGGGCCGTCGGCAAACAGCTCCAGCGGCGGCTCGCGGAAGGCGATCACAATCTGCGTTGTACGGCACGACATGCACTTGCCGCTGCGCAGATAGAAGGGCACCCCCTGCCAACGCCAGTTGTCGATCTCCAGCCGGATGGCGCCGAACGTGGCAGTGCGGCTCGCCGGGGCGACACCCGGCTCCGCCAGATAGCCCCGGTATTGCCCGCGGGTGCCGGCGGCAGCCACCTCCGCCACCTCCAGCGGCCGGATCGCCTCGAGAACTATTACCTTTTCGTTCCGCACCGCATTGGCCCGAAACCGCACCGGGGCCTCCATCGCCGTCACCATCAAGAGCTGCAGGAGATGGTTTTGAAACATGTCCCGGAGCACACCGGCGGTGTCGTAATAGTTGCCGCGGCGGCCCACCGGCACCTCCTCCGCCACTGTGATCTGCACATGATCGATGTAGCGCCGGTTCCAGATCGGCTCGAAGATCGTGTTGGCAAAGCGCAGGGCGATGATGTTCTGCACCGACTCCTTGCCGAGGTAATGATCGATGCGGTAGATCTGGCTCTCCTTGAACACCGTATGGAGGTGTTCGTTGAGCGCCTGCGCCGTGACCAAATCGGTGCCGAACGGCTTCTCCACGACAATCCGTCGGGGGCCCGCCGATTCCTCCGCCATTCCCAGATCGCCGAGGGCCGATACCGCCGGAGCGTAAAATTGTGGTGCCGTGGCGAGGTAATACACCCGCGTGGCCGCCGCCGAGCCCTCCAGCTGTTCCAGCCGCGCTTTCAGCCCCGCCATCTCAGCGGCATCGCCGATGTCGCCCGGCTGATAGTGGATGCTGCTGGCGAAGGCATCCCAGGCGGCCGCATTGAAGGGCTCCCCTTCGGCATGCTTGGCGGTTGTCTCGCGCAGGCTCGCCCGCCACTGCTGGTCTGTCATCGGCGTGCGGGAATAGCCCACCACCCGCGTATCGGCCGGAAGCGAGCCGGCCCGCTTGAGGTTGTAGAGCGCCGGCACCAGTTTGCGGCTGGTGAGGTCGCCTGAGGCGCCGAAGATCACGATCGTGTGGGGCATCTGGATTTTGCTTCCGGGGCAGGGGGTTCTGCAGAAGACCGGGAACGAGGCCGCACCGACAGGGCAGGGGGCTCTACAGCCGCATCCCCGTGAAGCCACCATCGACATAGAGATCGGTGCCGGTGATGAAGCTGCCCGCCACCGGGGCGCACAGCAAAATCGCCGCGCCGACGAGTTCGTCGGGGGTGCCGAAGCGGTTCATGGGGGTTTGGCTCATGATCACCGCCGTCCGTTCCGGCGAGAGAATTTTGCGATTCTGCTCCGCCGGAAAAAACCCCGGGCAGAGCACGTTGACCCGCACCCCCTTGGGGGCCAGTTCGCGGGCCACATTCTGCGTGTAGTTGACCACCGCCGCCTTCGATGCGGAGTAGCAAAACACCTTCGAGAGCGGCTTGTCGGCCGAGACGCTGCCGATATTCAGGATCGCGCCGCCGCCGGCAGCTACCATATGGGCCCCGAAGATCTGGCAGCCGAGATGGGTGCTTTTGAGATTCGTGCTGAGAACCTTGTCCCAGTCGTCGTCGGCGATCTCGAAATAGGGCACCGACGAATTGACGCCGGCGCAGTTGACGAGAATATCGACCCGGCCCCGCGAGCCGATCACGCCTGCGAGCAGTTCCTGCACGCTTGCCCGATCGACCGCATCGACAGAGGCAAAGCTGCCGCTGCCGCCGGCCGCGCAGATGCGCTCGACGCAGGCTTCGCCCCGCTCGGCGCCGCGGCCCGCCACCACCACAAAGGCGCCGGCCCGAGCCAGGCCCTCAGCCAGCGCTCCGCCGAGAACCCCGGTGCCGCCAACAACCACCGCCGTGCGGCCGGAGAGCCCAAACAGCTTTTCGAGATAGGAGCTGCTCATCGCTTGGCCTGTTGATTGGTGGCGACAACCGGCTTGCGGAGCTCGATCCACTCGGTGTGAAACGTCCCCGCCTTGTCGGTGCGCTGGTAGGTGTGGGCGCCGAAATAGTCGCGCTGGGCCTGCAGCAGGTTGGCCGGCAGCCGCTCATGGCGGTAGCCATCGTAATAGGCCAGGGCTGCCATGAAGGCCGGCACCGGCACGCCGATCGTGGCGGCGGTGGCAATCACATGCCGCCAGGCGGCCTGGCTGTCGGCCAGGGCCTTGGTGAAGTAGGGGGCGAGCATCAGGTTTTCCAGATTCGAATCGGCGACGTAGGCCTCGGCAATCCGCTCCAGAAACTGTGCCCTGATGATGCAGCCGCCCCGCCAGAGCATGGAGATCGAGCGGTAGTCGAGCTTCCAGTCATATTCCTTGGCCGCGGCGGCCAGCTGCACAAATCCCTGGGCATAGCTGGCGATCTTGGAGGCGTAGAGGGCCTTGCGCACCTGATCGACGAAGTCGACCGGGGTGTCCTTCGTTTTCATGTCGGGGCCGGCGAGCACCTTGCTGGCGCGGACGCGGGCCTCCTTCATCGCCGACAGGCAGCGGGCATACACAGCCTCGGTCACCAGCGTGCTCGGCACGCCCATGTCGAGGGCCAACTGGCTCATCCACTTGCCGGTGCCCTTGGCGCCGGCGGTGTCGAGGATGCGGTCGACCATGAAATCGCCCGAGTCGGGATCGCGCACGGTGAAAATATCGCGGGTGATCTCGATCAGATAGCTGTCGAGTTCGCCCCGGTTCCATTCGTCAAACACGCCGGCGAGCTGATCATTGGAGAGCCCGGCCCCGGTCTTGAGCAGCCAGTAGGCCTCGCAGATCAGCTGCATGTCGCCATATTCGATGCCGTTGTGCACCATCTTCACATAGTGGCCGGCGCCGCGCGGGCCGACCCAGTCGCAGCAGGGGATATCAGCCTTGGGGCCAACCTTCGCGGCGATCGCCTGGAAGATCGGCTGCACCAGTGGCCAGGCGGCGGGCGATCCGCCCGGCATCATGCTCGGGCCCTTGAGCGCCCCTTCCTCGCCGCCGGAAACGCCGGTGCCGATGTAGAGCAGCCCGTTGGCCTCCACCTCGCGGGTGCGGCGTTCGGTGTCGGTGACGAGCGTGTTGCCGCCGTCGATGAGGACGTCGCCCTTGGAGAGCAGGGGGGTGAGCTTGGTGATGAGGTCGTCCACGGCGGGGCCGGCCTTGACCATCATCATGATCTTGCGGGGCGTTTTGAGTGCGCCGACGAGTTCTTCGAGCGTGTGGCAGCCGACGACATTGGCCTGCTTCCCGCGGCTGGAGGTGAAGGCGTCGGTGACGCTGGCGGTGCGGTTGTAGACGGCGATCGAATAGCCGCGGCTGGCGATATTGAGGGCGAGGTTCTCGCCCATGACGGCCAGACCGATCAACGCGATATCACATTTTCCCTGCTGTGCCATGCACAAAACTCCTCGGGCAGACGGCTGCGGTGGTGAAGCCGAGACTATATCGGCAGTTTGCCTCGGCTGCCAAACATCTGGTTTTTCCGGCCGTTCGGCCAGAAAAAAACCAGCTTTGCCGCCCGGAACGGAGTCAAGCAGCCGCCGCCTGTTGGTCGATGCTAGAGCGTCGGCGGCACGATCGGCCTTTCCGGAGCAACCGGCAGGGTCTTCGTCCGCGATACGCCTTGACCAAACGGCCCACATTGCCGTAGCGTGGGAGGCGTGCGAAGGATTGGGTGTCGGAGCCGATCTGGGGCTGAAAAGCTCCGGGGCGGCCGAGCGAGGCCCGATTCGTCGCGATGTCCGTCGCGATGGTCGATGCTCAGATTCTGAAAATTATGGCTCCGTAGCCAAGTGGCTAAGGCAGCGGATTGCAAATCCGCCATCGTCGGTTCGACTCCGACCGGAGCCTCTCCGCCAATAGCCCCTGCAAACCCGCAGAAACAGCGGGGTTTGCAGGGGTTTTTTGTTGGCTGGCAGGGGCGGCAGCAGGTGAAGCGATTGCCCAGCCCGCCAGGGGGCCGTGGCTGGCTTTTTCCACAGCCAGCCAGGTGGCCCGGAATGCGGGAGTTCTATCTATGGACATAGCCTTTCTCCCGATAGGCTGCACGAAGGCGATCCGGTTCCCTCGCTGCGTCAGTGCGTCGTTGTATTCTTTCTGCAAACGCGGCCGTGTAATACACTGTAATACATG
>CAISJI010000163.1 GCA_903885565.1 uncultured Planctomycetaceae bacterium | reverse complement strand
GGGCGGTGACGCCTGGCAGGGGGCGGCCGCGGGGCTGAGGGCTCAGCCCCCTCCCAGCCGGCGGCGATGGTCCCATTCCAGATAGCGGTCGGTCATGCCGGCGATGTAATCAGCCACGCTCCGGCGGGCGCCAAAAAGGTCGGCCCGGCCCCGGAACCCTGGCGGAAGTTCCTCGGGCCGCTCGGCATACCAATCAAACAGTTGCGTCAGTCGCTGCTGCGCCGGTTGTCTCACCTCGAGCACACGCTGGCAGCGGTAAACCCGCTGAAAGAGAAACCGTTCCAGCTGCCGCTTCCCCCCGGCGATACTTGCGTCGGGGGCGACGACGCGGGGGTGGGCAGGGCCCGCTCCGGCGCGGGCCCGTTCGGCCGAGTCGATGCCAGCCTCGGCCAAGAGCGTCAGCGTGCGGGTCACCAGCCCTGCCACCTGGGAGTCGACCAGTTCGTGGAGCACCGCCCGCCGGAGTTCGCCCCCGGCGAGTTGGCCGTGGCGGGCCCGCACGCTCTCGGCGGCCTCGGCGACCAGCGGGAGTTCCAGCAATTCCTCCAGCGTCACCAAGCCCAATTCCACGGCGTCGTCGGCGTCGTGGGTGTCGTAGGCGATCGAGTCGGCGGCATCGACCACCTGCGTTTCCAAAAGCGGGGCCGGCGCCCGGCCGTCGCGGCGGCGGGTGGCCTGGCCATCGAGCACCTCCCGCGAAAGATTCAGCCCCGGAAAGCTGGGGTAGCGGGATTCGAGCAGCTCCATGATCCGCAACGCCTGGGCGTTGTGGTTGAAGCCTCCCTCGTCTGCCAGCAGTTCGTTGAGCGTGTCCTCGCCCGCATGGCCCAGCGGTGGATGGCCGATGTCGTGGGCCAGCGCCAAGGCCTCCACCAGATCCTCATTGAGCCCCAGTGCCCGGGCGAGCGTGCGGGCGATGTTGGTCACCTCCAGCGTGTGCGTGAGACGGCTGCGGTGGTAATCGCCATGGTAGCCGGTGAAGACCTGCGTCTTGTGGGCCAGCCGGCGGAAGGCGGCTGAATGCACAATTCTGTCGCGGTCGCGCTGATAGGGGCTGCGGAAGGGGTGAGGGAGTTCGTTGTGCACCCTGCCGAGCGAGGCTTCGGCGTGCATCCCCCAGGGGGCGAGGGTGAGGGCTTCGCGGGTTTTCCAGTTGGAGTTCCAGGTGGTGATCGAGTTGGGGGCATTCATGGTCGCAGTTGCTCCCACAGGCTGTCCAAGGCCTGAGGCAATACCCGCACGCCGGCGACTGACGGCATGAAGTTCACGTCGCCAGTCCAGCGTGGCACGATATGCCAGTGCAGATGACCGGGCAGCCCCGCCCCGGCCACGGACCCCAGATTGAGGCCGATGTTGAAGCCTTGCGCCTGCAGTCTGTTTTCCATCCGGCCGCACCAGCGCACGAGGCATTCCTGGAGATCGAGCAGCTGTGGAGCCGGGAGGGCGGCCAGCGTCGGCCGGTGGTCGAGCGGTGCCACCAGCAGGTGGCCGTTGGAATAGGGGAAGCGGTTCACGACGACCACGCTCTGCCCCGTGCGCTCAAGCACGCCCAGAGCGCGGTCGTGTGGGCTGGCGGCAGCGGCGGCGCGGCAGAGAAAGCAGGCGTGATCGGCTCCGGCCCGCCAGGCTTCGGGCTCCACCTGTTCGGGGGTTGTCCCGCGGTCGAGGCCCTGGATGTAAGCCAGTCGCCAAGGGGCCCACAGTGTGTCGTGATGCATGTGCCTCATGCTACCCGAAAACCCCGCCGAACGGCTCTGGACGTCGGTGGAAAAAGTCATCCCTAACGCCATCCAGTGGCCGGACAATCGGCCCAGCCAGCCGGCGTGGAGGTTTCGGCCAGATCAGCATTGACACCCAGCGGCCCGCCACGGCAAATGGCGCATAGCGGGCTGTGGATAAAGTGATTCGCCGCCGGATGCGGAGATTGTCGACCCAGGAAACGCTCGCCGGCCCCTTGGCGGGGGGCGTTTCCTGCGGTCGACTTCGTGGACTGTCTTTGATCCAGAGGGCCATGGAGGGCTTTTTCCACAGCCAGCGAGGGATGTCCTGATGCGGCCTGCGCCTGCGGAGAAGAGTGGTGGAATTCAAGGTTGCAATCGACGTCTTTGCCGGGCCGATGGACCTCCTCCTCTATCTGGTGAAGCGCCACGAGGTGGACGTCACCGAGGTGCCCATCGCCCAGATCGCCACTGAATTCGTCGCCCATCTGGCGGTGCTTGAGGATCTGGCAATCGATCAGGTGGGGGAGTTTGTCGAGTTGGCGAGTGTGCTGCTGGAGATCAAGGCGCGGGCGCTGGTGCCCCGGCCGGAGGAGGCCGAGGAGCCGGTGGAGATGATCCGGGAGGATCTGGTGCAGCGGTTGCTCGAATACAAGCAGTATCGGGATGCCGCCGTGCTGCTGGAGGACCGGGCCCGCCACTGGGAATTGCGGTTTGCCCGCACCCCCGTCGAAGCGCCGGTCGAGCGCGGCAAGCCAGCCGAGGTGGCCATCGGCGATGTGCATGTCTGGGATCTGGTGGGGGCGATGGCCCGGGTGCTGCGGCGGCGGGAAAAGCGGCGGCCACGACAGATTGTCCACGACGACACGCCGATCGAGGTGCACATCGAACAGGTCGAATCAACCGTGCGCCAGCGGGGCAGGGTCGCTTTTTCAGAATTGTTTGACGAAACTATGTCCCGCACCCGGCTGGTGGGTATCTTTCTGGCAGTCTTGGAACTGGTGCGTCGCGGCAGGCTGTCTGCCCGTCAGGAACGGCTCTTCGACGAGATCTGGCTGGTGCTGGCCGATGCATCGGTTGGCCGGTTGGCCTCCGGTGCCACTCCCCACATCGCCGGCCAACCTCCGGCCCTGGAGGCCCAGCCCTGACGCCCACCCCAGTAGACAAAGCCTCCATGGTAGAGAACGCCCCCCTGCGGTCACTGGTCCACAAGGGGCTGACGATCGAGGGCTATTCCCGCGCCGCAGTGCAGAGCTACTGGCGCATCCCGGAGCTGAAACTGGGCTTCGATCTGGGGGCCCACCCCTGGGGCTTCATTGCCACAAGCACCTGGTTCATCTCCCATACCCATCTCGATCACATCGCCGCCCTGCCGGTGTATGTAGCCCGGCGGCGGATGATGAAGATGGAGCCTCCCACGATCTACCTGCCGGAATCGGCGATCGAGCCGATCGAACGCCTGCTCAAGGCGGTTTCCCGGCTCGATCGGGGCCGGCTGCCCTGCCAGTTGCTGCCCGCCCGGCCCGGGGAGGAGATTGAACTGTCCCGCGAGCATGTCGTGACGGTTTCGGCCACCTGCCACACGCTGCCGAGCGTGGGCTATGTGGTGTGGGATCGCAAACGCAAGCTGCGGCAGGAGTTTGTGGGGCTGCCAGGGGAGCGGATTCGCGATCTGCGTCTGTCGGGCACCGATGTCACGCATGAGGTGCGCACGCCGCTGGTGGCCTATCTGGGCGACAGTTCCCCGGAGGGGCTCGACCAGTGTCCGGCGATGTTTGCAGCCCAGGTGCTGATCACGGAAATGACATTCGTGGCCGCCAGCCACCGGCGCGAGAAAGTGCATAAATATGGGCATATGCATCTGGATGATTTTCTGGCCCGGCGCGACCGGTTTCGCAACGAGGTGATCATCGCCAGCCACTTCTCCACCCGCTACACCGACGAGCGCATCCGGCGGATCCTGGCCAAGCGGCTCCCCGACATGCTCGATGGCCGGCTCCACCTCTGGCTGTGAACATGCCTGCCGGCAGGCTGGCGGGTGCACGGCCTGCTATTGTGAACGCCATGGATTCTGCTGTGCCCCGGGCCGCCTATGTGCATGTGCCGTTTTGCCGCCATCGCTGCGGCTATTGCGATTTTTCGCTGGTGGCCGGCCGCGACGACCTCATCGAGCGTTATTTCCAGGCCCTCGGCCGGGAGTTGGCCCGCGTGCCAGAGCCCCTCTGCCTCGACACGCTCTTTGTTGGCGGGGGCACGCCTTCGCATCTGGGCGTGGCAGGGCTCAGGCGACTCGCGGCAGTGCTGCAGGACAAACTGATCCTCGCGGCAGGGGCTGAGGCCACGCTCGAGGCCAACCCCAGCGATGTTACGCCCGAGTTGGTGGAAGTGTTGAGGGAAGGGGGTTTTTCCCGGCTCAGCCTCGGCGCCCAATCGCTGGCCCCCGCCACGCTCGCCGCCCTCGATCGCAACCACACCCCCGACGATGTGCGGCGGGCTGTGGAGGCTGGCCTGCAGGCTGGGCTGACGGTGAGCGTCGATGTGATGATCGCGGCCCCCGGGCAGTCGCTCGCGGCAGTGGAACAGGATCTGGAGGATGTGCTGGCCCTCGGGGGGCAGCATGTGTCGGTCTATTGCCTCACGTGGGAGAAGGGAACGAGGTTTGCGAGTCTGTTGCGGCAGGGACTGCTGCAGGAGGCGGAAGAGGATCTCGAGCGGGAGATGTATGAACTGGCAATTGAGCGGTTGGAGGGAGGGGGGCTTGAGCAGTATGAAGTGTCGAACTTCGCCCGGCCCGGTCACCGCTGCCGCCACAACGAAACCTACTGGGACTGCCGGCCCTGGGAGGGGTTTGGCCCGGGGGCGGCCCGCTTTGACGGCCGCACGCGGATCACCAACCATCGCAGTCCGGTCACCTGGATGCACAGGATTTTGAGCGGCGCCGATCCCAGCGGTGAATGCGATCAGATGACCCCCGAGGAGGCGGCCCGGGAACGGATTGTGGTGGGGTTGCGGCGACGGGATGGCCTGGTGCGGGGGGAGTTTGCCGCGGCAAGCGGATTTTCGCTCGATGCGTTGGCCGGCGGGGCGATTCTCTCCTGGGTGGAACAGGGGTTCGCCAGCGACGATGGGCAGCGGGTGCGGCTCACGCGGAGGGGCCTGCTGGTTTCGGATGGTCTGTGGGCCGCGGTGCTGGGACAAGGAGCCTGATGGGGCTGGTTTTGCCCCGTTTTTGGGCTGTTCTGCGGGGGTGGAGAAGGGCCGCTTGCCCGGCCGGGGCAGGGCTGGTATTCTCCGGGGCTTCCTCGCGCCAGCAGCGAGAACTCGCGGACATCCGCACCTGCCAATTCGCAGCAGGTCGACAGGATGTGGATGCAGTTTCCGGCGGTTCGCCGGTTGCCGAACGCTTCGGCGGTGCGGCAGGCTGGGCGTGGCGAGGCAAAACAAAACCGGTCAGCAGACGCAGAACCAGACAACAGGTTGTGACACGATGAAGACATTCATGGCGAAGGTGGGCGAGGTTGAGCAGCGCTGGTGGCTGGTCGACGCATCCGACAAAGTGGTAGGCCGTCTGGCGAGTGATATCGCCACAATTTTGATGGGAAAGCACCGTCCCACCTACACACCGCACGTTGACACGGGCGACTACATTGTGGTCATCAACGCTGACAAGGTGCAGTTCAGCGGGAAGAAATGGCAGCAGAAGCTCTACCGGTGGTACACCGGCTATCAGGGCCTGCGCTCGGAAACTGCCGAACACCGCCGGGATCGCCGGCCGGAACTGATCATCGAAGAGGCTGTCCGTCGCATGCTTCCCAAAAGCCGTCTGGGCCGGGTGATGCTCGACAAACTGAAGGTCTACGCCGGCACTGAGCATCCGCATCAGGCCCAGCAGCCCGCAGCCCTTGAGATGGGCGCCAAGTAAGACCCGTTTTGAGTAAGAACTCCTTTAACACCCTTCCACCCAGCAAACACCCCCGAAAAAGAGCAGACGAGGACGATCATGACCGTTGAACAGGCAGTGCGCAATGTCCGATCGGGTGGTGCCGTGTTGGCCACGGGCCGGCGGAAAACCGCTGTGGCACGCGTCCGCCTTCGGGCTGGATCGGGGACGGTCAAAGTCAACGGTAAGGAGATGGGGGTCTACTTTCCCACTCTCAAGGATCAGGTGCTGGTGATGGGTGCCCTGACCCACGTCGGAAAGCAGACTGCGGTGAATGTCGACATCACCGTCGACGGCGGCGGACCCTCCGGCCAGGCTGGCGCCTGCCGGCTGGGAATCGCCCGAGCCCTGAAGAGCTTCGATACCGAGACGGCCGAACCGCTCCGTCAGGGCGGCTTGCTGACCCGCGATGGCCGGATGAAGGAACGCAAGAAATACGGCCTGCGTGGTGCCCGTCGCGGAACGCAGTTCTCCAAGCGGTAACCCGCGGCGAGAAAAGCCAGCGCGCCTCTTTTTCGACCGCCAGTCGAGGCGGTCTGCTGGGTTGGCCGCGCCGCTCTCATCAGGGCTGCCATTCCTCCGGAATAACCGGCAAGGGCTGTCTTTTCAGGCCCTTCACTCCGATTTCCCTGCGCCGAATTCCGAAGGCATACTTGAGGGATGCGATGTGTGGTGGCGCAAGCTTCGAGGGAGTCGGCTGTTCGGCCGGCTCTGAGCTGCCCGCAGGCGTTCCGGCGAGAGCTCCTTGCCGGACGGGCATTCATCCAAACGGGGTTTCGATCATGGCGTGTTCGCTGCGGTTGATGGCGGGAATGGGGTTGGTTTGGCTCTGCTCTCAGGGAGTGCCTGCTGCGGAGCCGTCGGCTTCTCAACCCACATCCACGGTCGGCACGCCCGCCACCGCGGCGGTCGTGACTGACGTCCTCGAGGCTGAGAAGAATGGGTTGGTGAACGTGAGGTTCATTCCCAACGATTCCCGGTCTGCTCAGATCATCGTCACCAACCGCTCCCGCAAGCCGCTCACCCTGCGCCTGCCGCACGCCTTCGCCGGCGTGCCTGTGGCGGCGCAAATGGGGATGGGTGGCATGGGTGGCGGCATGGGTGGCATGGGTGGCATGGGCGGCGGCATGGGCGGGATGGGGGGCGGCATGGGCGGCATGGGCGGCCAGACCATGGGAGGGGGCGGAGGCTTTGGCGGTCAGGGCATGAATGGCATTGGTGGCGGCATGGGTGGCGGCATGGGAGGCATGGGAGGTGGTGGAGCGTTCTCAATTCCACCCCAAAAAACCCGCGTCCTCCGCGTTACCACAGTCTGTCTTGAGCATGGCAAGAAGGAGCCCTCGAGTCGGATGCCCTACAAGCTCACGGCGCTCGACCAGTTTTCCAGCGACCCACAACTCACGCTGGTGATGGCCAGTCTGGGACGCGGTGAACTCTCGCAGAAGGTGGCTCAGGCGGCGGCTTGGCATCTCTCGAGCCGGCTCTCATGGGAGCGGTTGGCCGCCGAAAAGCACGATCGGCTGGTGGAGCCCGATGAGCCGTTCTTCACGCTCGAAGAACTCCTGGTGGCGCAGCGTGTGGTCGCTCTGGTGGCCGAGGGAACGAAGGTGCCTGGAGAGTTTGGCCAGGAAGCCGCCGCCAGTGCCGCCTACCAATCGGGGCTGGGAAAAGAGTAGGCCCCGCTGATCGCGGCGGCGGGTGAAAACCTCTGGTCGGGCCTGGGCGAGATGCCCCGGCACCCAAGCTTCGGGCATCGCCTTGGTTTCCTGTCTGGAGTGCGGCGGCAGCCCCTTCCAGCGGTGGGGACGCTCAGCGCCCAATTTCCTTCCCGCGAATCCGAACCGTTTTCCCGGTTTCTCCGTAAGGGCATCCAGCCCCTACACATTTGGCGGAATGCCGGTACAAATAGTGACGCGGATCCCAACGATGGGATCTGAACAGGGACCGCGGGATTTCGTGGGGAAGGCTCTATCCATGCCAACAGCCATTCGTGCCGAGGGGACCGCCGGGAGTGGTGGTTCCAGCCGCCTAGACGAGCGGGAGATCGTCGTCGAAGCCCGTAATCTGTCGAAGATTTATCGGGACTTCTGGGGTCGCAGCAAGAAGGTGGCTCTCAAGCCGCTCGATCTGGAGATCCGTCGGGGGGAAATTTTCGGTTTGCTTGGCCCCAACGGCTCGGGCAAAACCACCACGATGAAACTCCTGCTGGGGCTCATCTTCCCCACCTCCGGCGAATCGCTGGTGTTTGGCCGGGAGGCGACCGACGTTTCGAAGAACGAGCGGATCGGCTACCTCCCCGAGGAAACGTACCTCTACAAATTTCTCGACGCTGAAGAGACGCTCGATTTCTACGGCCGGCTCTTCGACATGCCTCCCGAGGAGCGGAAGCGTCGGGCTGCGGCGCTCATCGAGATGGTCGGCTTAGGGCGTGACAAAAAGAGGCAGCTCAAGGAGTATTCCAAGGGTATGACACGCCGCATCGGGGTGGCGCAGGCGTTGATCAACGATCCTGAACTGGTGCTGCTCGATGAACCGACCAGCGGCCTTGATCCGATCGGCACCCGCGAGATGAAGGATCTCATCGTCGATCTCAAGCGGCGGGGCAAGACGGTGATCATGTCTTCCCACCTGCTGGCCGATGTGGAGGACGTCTGCGATCGCATCGCTGTGCTCCATCAGGGTGAGCTGAAGGAGCTTGGCCGCGTTGAGGACCTGCTCCGCGTGACCGATGTCACCCAGATCCGGGCCAAGGGCTTGTCGCCCGCCGCTGAGGCGGAGATTCGTGAAGTGCTCAAGAGGCACGGCGGAAAGGATATCGAAATCGGCAACCCGACCACCACGCTGGAGGATCTCTTCCTGGAGGTGGTGCGCGATACCGAGGCTCGGCCGGGCCGTCGCGCCCGCCGGTCGGATGGCACATCGGGCAGCTGAGGATGTCTGCCCGATTGAAGACGCTTCTGGAGGAGGGGGTTGGTTCTGGCAGGCCTTTCAACTGCCAGTGAAGGGATTCTGGGGAATTCGTATCCGTTCATTAGCAAGGTGCAGCGCAGATGGTGCTTGAAGCGGAAATTCCGAAGTTCACGGCGTGGATCGGTCCTGCGCTGCTCTGGTATCTCTTCGCCGGCAGCCTGCTGGCGGTGATCGTGGCCGCGGTGGCTTGGATGGTGCAGTCGGCCCTCTATGGCCCGCTGGCTGCTGGCGATCGCGTCTATCGCGGTGTGCTGTCTGGTCTGGCGGATCTGGCAGGCATGTCTCCCCGCCGAATCTGGGCGTTGGCGAGGCTGGCCATTCAGGAATCGCTGCGGCGCAACGTGCTGGTTGTGCTGGGGATGTTTGCGCTCATCATGCTCTTTGCGGGCTGGTTTCTCGATCCCACCAGCGTGAATCCGGGCAAGCTCTACCTGGGCTTCATTCTCGCCGCCACCAATCTTTTGGTCTGTTTGGTCACGTTGATTCTGTCGGTGTTCAGCCTGCCGGCCGACATCAAAACCAAGGCGATCCAGACGGTGACCACCAAGCCGGTGCGCACCGGCGAAATCGTGCTCGGCAGAATGCTCGGATTCGCCCTCGTCGGCACCGGCCTGCTGGCGCTGATGGGGGTGGTCGGCTGGGCGTTTGTCGTGCGGAGCGTGAACCACTCCCATGCCGTCGCAGCGGAAGATCTCGTGGCGATCCGCGCAGACGATGGTTCCACCACCGGCTGGGAAGGGCGCACCAGCTTTGATCAGGGGCATCGCCATCGCATCAGGCTCGGTGCCGATGGCATGGGCGAAACCGACTTCATCCAGGGGCACCGCCACCAGATCACGCAGTCGGGCCAAACCTATTCCGTGGGGCCAGTAGAAGGGGTGCTGGAGGCCCGGCAACCGCTGCGGGGAACGCTCCGATTTCTCGATCGGGAGGGGCGGCCAAGCCTTCGGGGTACCAATGTTGGCAACGAGTGGGGATATCGCCAGTTCATTGAAGGCAGCACGCTCGCAGGTGCCGTCTGGACCTTCAATGGGGTGACCGAAAGCCGGTTTCCCGATGGCCTGCCGCTGGAAATGATTGTGCGCGTGTTCCGCACCTGGAAGGGAAATGTCGAGAAGGGCATTCAGGGCAGCCTGCGTGTGCGCAATCCCACCAGCGGCCTGCAGAGCGATCCTTTCTATTTCACCGCGAAGGAATTCACGGTTGATGCGATGACATTTCCCCGCACGCTCTCCGCCACCTCCACCGATGGTGGCACACGGCAGGTCGATCTGTATCGCGACATTGTGGACGATGGCCGTGTCGAGGTGGTGCTCCAGTGCTTGGATCGGGCTCAGTATTTCGGCGTCGCCCAGTCTGATTTCTATCTCCGCAGCGGCAACGGTTCGTTTGCCTTCAACTACCTGAAGAGTTGCCTCGGCATCTGGTTTTCCATGCTGCTGGTGACCGCACTGGGGGTGATGTTCAGCACCTTTCTGGCCGGTCCGGTGGCCCTGCTGGCGACGCTCTCGGTGGTGCTGGTGGGCCATTTCCGCGAGTTCATCAACCGCCTGTTCGACAGCCAGGTGACTGGCAACGCGTTTCTCACGCCGGGTGGTGGGCCGATCGAGTCCTTCTATCGTATTGTCACCCAGACATCGATCACGCTGGAGTTGGAACAGACCCCGGCGGTTTCCATCATGAAGGCCTTGGATACAGCACTGCTGGCTCCTCTGCGGCTCGGATCGGCATTGTTCCCGTCGCTGTCATCATTGGGCACGGGCGACTTCGTTGCCGGGGGCTTTGACATTCCGTTTGATTTGATCGGGGCCCACGCCATGGAGACGTTCGGGTATCTGCTGGCGTTTTTCATCGTGGGGGCTCTCTGTCTCAGGGCACGTGAGGTGGCTTCGTGAAATCGCAGACAGAACATTCGGCCAATGATCCAGTTCCTTCCCGTCGCGGCGGGAGCGGTTCGTCCGCTGCCCGGAAGCCGGCCAAGGCCTCTTGGCTGGGGCTCCGCCCCGGCACGCTGGCGGCGCTGGTGGCCATTGCCGCCCTCCTCCTGCCGCTCTCGGCCTTGAGCCAGCCGGCCGATTCCACGAGCCCCGGTGGTTTTTTGGCTCGGCTCCGCACCAAATTTGGCCTCTCGCAGGCCAATCTGGGGGAGGTTGATCCCACGAGCGAAACGATCCGTCTGGCCACGTTGGGTTTGAAGAATGTGGCGGTGACGCTGCTGTGGGATCGGGCCAATCATTACAAGAAGGTGGAGGACTGGACCAACCTCTCGGCGGTGCTGGAGCAGATAACCAAACTGCAGCCCAACTTCTATTCCGTCTGGGATTTTCAGGCCCACAATCTTTCGTACAACATCTCTGTTGAATTTGACGACTACCACGATCGCTATGCGTGGGTGATGAAGGGGATCGAATTCCTGCGGCAGGGCATCGCCTACAACCAGCGCGAGCCGCGGTTGCTGGGCCGGATGGGATGGTTCATCGGGCACAAGATCGGCACCGCCGACGAGAAGGTGCTCTACCGCAGACTCTTCAAGGACGACGACGACTTCCACGACCGCGATCGCCCGGGGCGAACCCTCCCCGAACGCGACAACTGGCTGGTAGGTCGCGAAAAATACCTCGCTGGTCAGCAACTGCACGACGAGGGAGTGCCGCTGAAGACGACCGCCTTGATCTATCACAGCGAGCCGATGATGACGGCGATCAACTACGCCAAGGCGTTGGAAGAGGATGGCGTATTTGGCGATGCTGCCCGCGATGGCTGGAAACTGGCCGGAACCGAAATGCGCCGCTATGCCCTGCGCGATATCCCCACGACTTGGGATGTGCCGATTCGGCTTGGCTTGCGCGAAGAGCGTTTGGAGCGGGCATCACAGTTGAATGAGCAGCTTGAGCAACTCCTGCCAGGGCAGTACAAGGCGATCGAACAGAAACTCCGCGATCAGTTGTCTGAGGCACAGAAGCAGGCCCTCGATACTTCGCCGATGGACCGTACCGACGACCAGCACAAGGCGGCCTATGCCGCCACGGAGGCGACCAAGGTGAGTTGGACCATGGTCGCTCGTGAAGCCCCACTCGACGTCCGTGACAAGGCTCGTGAACTCGCCCGGCAGTATGTGGAAACGACCGAGACGGCGGAGATCATCGAACGCTATCGGGAGATCGTCAATTTCAACTACTGGCGTGCCTGCTGTGAGGCGGAGGTGACTGAGCCGGCACTGCGGGCCCGCGAGGCTGCCTGGAGGGCCGATCGCGAGTTTAAGGCGGCTCGTCTGCAACCAGCCAAAAAGGCTTTTGAGGAGTCGTTTGCTGCCTGGCGTGAGGTGCTGGATGGATCAGAGATCCTCCGCGAAGACACTTTCATGGCCGAGGATCTCAACGAACTGATCGACAAGTACAGGAAGGTTCTCGATCAACTCGACGAGAAGTTTCCGACGCCGTTTGTCCTGCAGGACATGCTCGACAGGCGGTAGCTGATCAAGGCTTGGGGTCGATCAGGCGGTCTTCCGGATCAGCAGTTTGTCGATACGGCGGCCGTCCATGTCGACCACCTCGATGATCAGCCCGTTCCAAAGAGTGGAATCGCCAGCGGATGGAATGCGTTCCAGCTGGGCCAGCACGAGCCCGGAAACGGTCGAATACTCGCGCGGCACGTGATCCAGCCGCAGCCCAAAGGTTTCCGCGAGCTTTTCCACGCCTGCTCCGCCATCGACCAGCCAAGAGCCGTCGTCGCGCGGCGTGAATATCGCGTCCTGATCGCGCCGGTGTTCATCGTGGATCTCGCCGACGAGCTCCTCAAGGACATCCTCAAGTGTGACGAGCCCTTCCGTGCCGCCGTATTCATCGAGCACGATCGCCATCTGATTGCGTTCCTTCTGGAACAGCTCCAGCAGGCGGTCCAGCGGCATGGTTTCGGGAACGAACAGGGCGCGGTGCATGATCTTGCGCAGCTGGATCGGCCAGCCCATCCAGCTCTGCCGCAGAACATCCTTGTTGGAGACATATCCCACAATGTGGTCGAGGCTCCCTTCGTAGACCGGCAGCCGGGAATACCCCGCCATCGCGATCGCCCCCAGAACCTCCTCGGGAGGGGTGTCGATGTCGAGCGCATCGAGATCGATGCGGGGCCGCATGATGTCGCGGACGGAACGTTCCCCCAGGCGCAGAGCCTCGGTCGCCACCGCCTGTTCCACTGCCTCCAGCACCCCTTCTGCCCGCCCCGCCTCGAGCAGGTGCTCGATGTCGTCGACGGAAATCGTGGGGCCCTCCTGCTTGCGGGCCCCCAGCAGGAAGAGAACGCCCGACGTCGAAACACTCATCAGCCAGACCAGCGGCTTGGTGAACCGGGCGAAGATCTGCATGGCGGGGGCCACCATGCGGGCAATTGTCTCGGCCTGACGCAGGGCAAGCCGCTTTGGCACCAGCTCCCCCAGCAGCAGCGTCACGAACGACAAAAACACCACAAACACCGTCAGCGCGATCGATCGAGCCGCTCCGACGGCGGCCGGGGGGCCGTTGGCCGTGATCCACTCGGCGATGTGGCTGACCACTCTGTCGCCACCGTAGGCCGCTGCCAGCGTGCCCACCAGCGTGATGCCGATCTGCACGGTGGGCAAAAATCGGTCCGGACTAAGGGCCAGTTCCAGAGCCTTGGCTGCGGCAACATCGCCATCCTCGGCCATTTGCCGCAGCCGCCCCCGACGGCTGGCAACGATCGCCATCTCCGCCCCGGAGAAGAATCCGTTGGCCAAGATCAGGGCGAGAACGATGAGGATTTCCTGCAGCATGGGTGGGGTCTGGGTCTCAGATCGAGGTGTCGGTCTGGGGGGCATCGCGACAGATAACGGCGAGGTTGTCGCGGTGGATCACCTCGTCGTAGGGGGCATAGCCAAGGACACCCACGATCTGCTCCGTTTTCAGGCCGGCGATACGGCGCAGGTCGTCGCTGGGGTAGTTGGCCAGTCCCCGGGCGAATTCCCGCCCATCGCTGGCGATCAGTGAGACGACGTCTCCGACGGTGAACGAGCCCTCCAAACCGGTGATGCCCGCTGCCAACAGGCTGCGGCCCTGGCCGATGATGGCAGCGCGGGCACCGGCATCCACATGCAGACTGCCGCGGGCATCGGCCGACCAGCCGAGCCAGCGTTTCCAGGCGGGCATCGTTGATTCCCGGCCCAAAAACAGCGTTCCGACCGACTCGGCCGCCATGATCTCCGTCAGGACGTGGTCGTGGCGACCGCAGGCGATGATGCAGTGGCCGCCCGCTTCGGTGACGATTCTTGCGGCCTTGATCTTGCTGGCCATGCCACCCTTCGACAGGCCGCCGGCCTTGTCGCGGGCGAGGCCCTCGATGGTGCTATCCACGCGTGGCACGACATCCAGCCGCTGCGCTTGAGGATCGGAGGGATGGCGATCAAACAGGCCGTCCACGTCGGAGAGGAGCACGAGCAGGGGGGCCCCCAGCACTGTGGCGACAAGCGCAGCGAGGCGGTCGTTGTCGCCAAAGCTGGTGCGCAATTCCTCCACGCTCACGGTGTCATTCTCGTTGATGATCGGGATGGCCCCGTAGTCGAGCAGGGCCCGCAGCGTGTTGCGGATATTGAGATACTTGGTCCTGTCCTGCAGATCGTCGGCCACCAGCAGCAGCTGGGCAGCATGGCGATTCTTCGCCCGCAGCACCCGTTCATAGGCTTCGATCAGGCAGCTCTGGCCGATGGCTGCCACCGCCTGCAAGTGGGCCAGTTCCTGGGGCCTGGTGCGCAGCCCCATGCGGCCCATGCCGGCGCCCACGGCTCCGGAACTCACCAGCACAACCTGCCGGCCGCTGTTGAGAAGTTCATCGAATTGGCGTCCCAACGCCTCTATCCGCGCCGCATCGAGGAGTCCGTCGGGGCCGGTAAGCACGCGGGTGCCGACCTTCACGACCAGTAATCTGGCAGCGGCGGCAACGGCCTGACGATTCGAATCGGACATGGGCAGTCGTGGGAAAACCCTGCAGCCAGGGAAAGGGAAAGACAGGGAGGACGGTCGCGAGCCGAGTGGGGGGCAGTTGGCAGCGGAGAACCGCCAGTTTCCTCCGGGCGCTGGCACCCACGCTGCGGACCTGAATCCTACCCGAGCCCATGCCGGTCGGGCCACCGCAGCCGAAAACCACTGAACAGGCCACTGAAAAAGCCGTCACTGACGCTTTGGGATTGAGGAGAGCCCACTCTCGATCGACGCAGGAAAAGCCCGCGCCGTCGGTCTGCCTGTCAGTTCCGGTGTCGAAATTTGGCTGCCGATGAGGTGCGGCCGACGTGTGCCACGGGTGCTGAAACCCGGGCTCCTTTGAATCCGGTTGGATTCCACCAGTCGGGGGCGTATAACTCGTCGGCCGGTGCGGAGAGACCGTCAGGGCCACCTGCCGGCGAAGAGCCTGAGGTCGTCTCCCGCAGTGGTGTGTAGTTGTGGCGGCTGGCGTTCGGTGGCTGTCCACGGTGTCGAAGGATCGATGCACCCTCTGGGCCTGCTCTGCAGGCGGCTGCGGTGAGTGAACTCCATCACGAATGCGGGCTCGCGGCGATCTACCATCTGCCGGGCGAGGAGACGAGTCCGCTGTGTCCCATTCAGGGCGCGGGGGAGGTGGCGCGATTGATGCCGCGGATGCTGCTGGACATGCAGAACCGGGGCCAACTCTCCGCCGGAATGACCGCCTGGAACCCGGAGCGCAACCAGCTGCTGGCCACCTTCAAGGAGGTGGGCAGCGTCAGCGAGGTCTTTCGCATGAGCCACCGCGGCTCCTACGAAACGATCATGGAGCAGCACACCGGGCGGGCGGCGATCGGACACGTTCGCTACGCCACCTGCGGTGCCGAGGATCGGGCCTACGCCCAGCCGCTGGAACGTCAGCACATTCAAAAGCGGAAGTGGTTTGCCTTCGGTTTCAACGGCCAACTCGCCAACTACCCCGAATTGCGCGAGGAGATTCTTGCCGACAACGACAACCACCTCGCCCGCGATAACGATACCGAGGTGATCCTCCATGCGATCGGCCGGGAGCTGTCGGGTTCGGCTGATCCCGATCCGATTGAGCTGTTGGCGGCCATTTCCAAGCGGTTTGACGGCGCTTGGAACATCGCCATGCTCGATGCCTGCGGCCGGTTGATCGTGGCCCGCGATCCCCTCGGCATCCGTCCGATGGAATATGCCCAGCACGGTCCGCTGGTGGCGGCCGCCAGCGAGAGCGTGGCGCTGCTCAATCTCGGGTTTCCGGCTGAGTCGATTCATTCGCTCGAACCGGGCATGGCCCTGATCGTGGATGGGGGCAAGGTGCGGATCGAACGGTTTGCCCCGAGTCCGCGGAAGGCCCACTGCTTTTTCGAATGGGTTTATTTCGCGAATGTGGCCAGTTCGATGGATGAGCGCAGCGTCTATCTGTCGCGCAAACGCCTCGGCGAGGAGTTGGCCCGGCTGGAGACGATCCCCATCGATTCCGACACAGTCGTCGTGCCGGTTCCCGACACGAGCAAGGCTGCTGCCGACGCCATGGCCTACCGGCTCTCGATCCCGTCGGTGGAGGGCCTCATCCGCAACCGCTACACCGGCCGCACCTTCATTGATGGTGCCTCGAGCCGGCGGCAGAAGGCGGAGACAAAATACACCCCCCTCCGCGAAGTGCTGGAGGGGAAGCGGGTGATTTTGGTCGAGGATTCGATCGTGCGCAGCACCACGATGAAGGTGCTGTTGGGACGGATGCGGTCGCTGGGACGCGTGCGCGAGATCCATGTGCGCATCGCCTGTCCCCCGATCATCGCTCCCTGCTTCTACGGGATCGACATGTCGACGATCTCCGAGCTTTTTGCTCCCCCCTTTCTCCGGGAGGGACTGCTCACCGACGAAGCGCAGGAGGAAATGGCTGCCCGGCTGGGGGCCGATTCGCTCCGCTATCTGCCGCTGGAATCGGTGGCCCGCTCGATCGGGTTTGATCCCTCCGATCTCTGCCAAGCCTGCCTGACAGGCCGCTATCCAACACCGGCTGGCGAGCGACTCTATGAAATCGCTCTGGGCCAGACATCGCGAGACTCCGGCCGCACCTACGAATCGCTCAGCCGCTAACACTGCCTCTGGGTATCAGGCGACGGGCATCAGGCGTCGGGCGATTGGGGCTCGGACTGGGAATTCTCAGGGAATTCCACGCGGGCCACGGCCGCTGGTGCTTCCGAGCGCTTGAGCCTGGCCCGCCATACCGGTTCGCCTGCCAGGCGGGTGCGCCGCTCAAAGTGCGTGCGGTAATCGAGGTCGTGCTGTGCCGGTTCGACCGTCTCCTCTTCAGGGGCCGCAAACGATTGGGTGCCCACCGCGGCGGCCACCGCCTCGTCGAAATACTCCTCGACGTCGGTCCAGATGTGCAGGAGGCCCCCGGGGGCCAGAACCCGGCCGGCATGCTGCAGAAAGAGGTCGGAGAGGACGCGGCGTTTGCGGTGCCGGGCCTTCCACCAAGGGTCGGGAAAGTAGACGTGGACGCCCGTCAGGCAGGCGTTGGGCAACAGGCTGCGCACCAGAAGATTGGCATCTCCATGGATGATCCGGGCGTTGTTCGCATGGGCCCTGGCCAGTTTGCCGGCACACATGCGGGCATAGCCGCCACTGATCTCCACCCCCAGAAAACAGCGGTCTGGCGCCGCTGTCGAGGCACTGGCCAGAAACAGCCCCTTGCCGCTGCCCACTTCCAGTTCCACCGCTGCATTCGGGGCAGCGGGAAAGAGCGCGGCTGGCGTGAGCGGGCAGGGGAGGGCACTGAGCGCGAGCAGATGCCAGGTCAAGTCGAGCGCGGGATCGGGTTTCTTGGGGGGGCGTCGCGGCATGAAGGCCTCAGGAGGCCGCCGATTCGCCGGCCACCTTGAGCAGGTAGTCGACCGGCAGAGGCACGCCCTTGATAATGCCGTCCACAACGATGCTCTCCCGCACCAGCCCCTGAAAGCGGCAGACAATCATCGCCCGCGGCCGCACGCGGACGCGCTCCACGGTAATCACCAGCCGGTCGCCGGGCACCACCGGCTCGCGAAATCGCACCTCTTCCAGACCGCCAAAACCGATCAGTTTGGCGTCGAGCAGGTTGTAACGCTGGGTGTAGTAGCTCGACAGTTGCGCCGCCGCCTCGCACATGATCACGCCTGGCATCAGGGGCATCACGGGGAAGTGCCCGCGGACCCAGAAATCATCGCGCGTGGTGTCCTTGTAGCCGACACACAGTCCGCGTGCCTGATCCTCGTAGACGATCGCGGTCAACTGCTCCATCTCGAACCGCTGCCCGTTCCAGCGGCGGATTTCGTGGATGTCGGCTATGACGCGCGAGAGGTCGTACTCGCTCGGATTGATTATGTAGTCGCGCTGCGCCACTGAATCGGCTCCATCAGGTGCGAATGTGCTTTCGCTTCGCCTTACGGGCCTTGCTGTTGGCCGGACGTGAGCCGTGATTGGCCTTTTTCAGGGTGCGGTGGGGTTTCGCCATGGACAGATCCTCAATGCGTGTTCGAAAGTTGAGTGCGGAGGATACCATGCCTGCCGCCCCTATGCCATCCAGACATGGCTCGGGCGGGACGGGGGAAAAAACAGGCCCTTCAGCCCTGCTCCAATCAGGGGGGGGGCGGCCGTCTGAGCGCCGGACTGTGTGGCTCAGACTGTTCGGCGGCGATCGCCTCGCGAATGGAGGTCCGCACCACCTCCACAAAGCTGGCCACCAGAAACCCGAGCAGGCCGCCGATCACTGCCGATGAGAGCCCCCCCAGGAGGGCTCCCGCGTGGGAACTGGCAGTGAGCATCAGCAGGGCGGTCGACCCCGCGATGCCACCGCAGGCGGCGCCCAGGCCGACCGAAACCGGCACCAGCCGCCCCAGCGGGGCCCGGCGGAGGAGGGCATGGGAAACAGGAGCGGGCAGCCGGTGGGCAGTCGTTGCCGGCCGCCCCCAGCCCCGTTGCCGGGAGATATCGAGGTCGGTCGCTGCGGCCATGCGGGTGCCGATGGCGTTGCCGGCGACATGCATCGCCACGCTGGCCAAGAGCACCGCGACTCCCAGCCAGCCCGCAATGCCGAGCCAGCCCACGGCAACGCAGCACACCGCCAGCACGACTGCCAGTCGGGTGTAGGTGACCAGACGCATGTGCTCAGAGGCTCCAGAGGATTCGGCCACACAAAAGTGTAGTCGGTCGGGGGCGTGGGACCGCTGGCAACTGAGTCGAGCAGCCTTGGCTGCCCCCTCCGCCGGGAGGCGGGAGCAGAATCAGAACGGGTCGGCGACGGCCTGCTGCTGGTAGATCGGCAGGAGCCGGTAGTAGACCTCCAGTGTCAGCAGGGCGAGGCTGGTGTGGGCCAGCCGGCCACCGGGGGCCGTGTTGGGATCGGCGAGAAACCAGCTGCCCGCCTCGTGGCCGATGCGGGTCTGCTGGGCGATGAGTTGATCGCGATTTTTGGCGTTCCAGCGCGGCCACACCGGGTGATTCGACTGGATGAGGGCCTGGGCGAGATAAAAGTTGTGGTAGATCGCCGTCGGCTGGGGCCCCGCCTTGGCCAGTGCTGTGATCCCGCGCCGCAGGGCCTCCTCCCGGTCGTCCCAACCGGTGTACATCCGACACAGCAGCCCGATGGCCGATGTGCAGGGCTTGCTGGCCGGGGTGCGATAGCCGTAGGCCGCCCCCTTCTGCGTCTGCACGCTATCGAGAAACCGCCGCACGCCATCGAGCGTGGGGGAGGAGGTTTCCAGGCCCGACAGTGCCGCACTTTTCAGCGCCGCCAGTTGCCAGGCTGTGACGGTGATGTCGCCAGCCTGACCGGGCAGATAACGCCAGCCACCGCCGTGGAGATCCTGAGATGTTTCGATGAACCGCACCGCCTCACGCAGCGGCGGCACAAACATCTCGTCCCCCGACATTCCGAAGGCCTCTGCCAGGCTGAGCGTTGTCGTGCCGTGGCCATACATCGTCCCCTCGCAAAAATCGCCACCGCGGGGAGTGGCTTTCATGCGGCTGAGGAGATAGTAGATCGCCCGGGAGACGGTCTCCCGATAGGGGCCCTCCAGATGGGTGTTGCCCGCGCCCAGAAAGGGCAGCAGCCCCATCGCCGTGCTCGCCGTCGTGCTTTCCAGCGTGCCCGCATCGCGGCAGGCGCCGTCGCAGCGGCATCCGGCCAGGTCAAACCGCCACGAGCCATCGGTGGCCTGGTGGAGCGCCAGCCAGGCCAATCCCCGCTCGACAGCCGCCTCGCTGCCGGCCGATCCTCCTCGGCTGAGGGCCGCCGCACCGCGGGCCGGCCCCCGCCGTGAGGCAAACGGCGGACCTGTCACGCCACCGGCCGCAGGCCGTGGGCCGCGGGTGGCCGCAGGCCCGCCGCTGATTCGTTTGGACAGAGCCGTGGCGGAGGTGGGGCGGACAGCGAGAGTGGTCTCCGCCTGCTCATGCGGCGGAAGGACTGTTTCCGGCGGCACCTCAGCGACGACTTCAGCCGCCAGGAGCGGCACGAGGGCCGGAGGGGCGGCGTCGGGAAACGGCGCCTCAGTCGCTGCCGTCACGAGGGCGGCGCTGGCAGCCTCCTCCGGGCTGGCATCTGTTCCGGCTGCGGCTGGATCTGCCGGCGCTGCCAGCGTCACCTCATCCACATCGCCGGGGGGTTGGTCTGCGCTGGCGGGGTCTGTGGCTGCTCCCAGCGCGATGACCAGCGGTTGCCGCCGGTCGGGCGCCGGTGGCTTCAGCACCGCGAGCGTGAGCGAAATCCCCAGCAGCAGGTGGACCAGCAGGCTCGCGTAGCCCGATCGGCAGGTGGGGCTGGCCACCGCCCGCTCGATCCAGGTGGTGGGGCGGGGGGCCTGGGAGGCTGGAATGGCTTGCGGTGCATGGGCCATCGCGGTGTACTTTGCGAAGATCGCGGCCTCCGACCCCCTTTCCCGGCTGTCATCCGCTGGAGGGCGGACGAGTCTGGGCGGCTTGGGCTGCGGAAATCCTCAGGTTCTGCGCGGGCGGGGGGCGCACATCTGGCCCCCTGCCAAACCTATCGACCGACCGCAGGTCGCTATTCGACGAATTCAGCCTCGACGCTCTGCTGGCCATAGAGGGGCAGGTGGCGGTAATACACTTCCAGAATGAGGGTGGCCAGCGCCGTGGTGTAGAGCCGACCAGCCACCTTCGGACCGTGGCCCTCCGTGAAACCGTCAAACCAGCTCCCCGTTTCGTGCCCTTTGCGGCTCTGCCCCTCGACCAGCATGTCGCGCATCCTGGCATTCCAGGCCACCCATGCCTCCCCCTCCATGTGGTGCATGATCTGGGTGGCGTAGTAGTCGTAGTAGAGATCTTTTGTGGGGCCCTGTTTGGCCAGCCGCGATACGCCCAGTTGCAGTTTTGGGTGGTCTTTTTTCCAGCCCAGGTACATCCGCGATAAGAGGCCCACGGCCGATGTTCCGTAGCCTGCTCCCCCCGCCCCTGGGGCGTCGAGGTAGCCGTAGGTTGCTCCCTCATCCCCCTGCACGCTATCGAGGAAGGCGGTGGTTTTTTTGAGCGTCAGTGGCGAGACCTGCAGGTAGGCCATGTGTCCGCTCTTGAGGGCCATCAGTTGCCAGCCGACGGCCGAGGTATCGCCCGGCTGCCGGGGGCTGTAGCGCCAGCCACCCCCCACCGGATCCTGCGCTGCCATGATGAAGTTGAGGGCCAGTTGCGCGGGTGCCTGCAGGCGTCTGTCCTGCGACATCGCATAGCCCTCGCAGAGCACGATCGCAGCCAGACCCTGGGAGTACATCGACCCCCCCTCGCCATACGCCTGCCCCTGCCCATTGAGCGTCATGGCAGCGAGAAAACCGAGGCCGGCGTCGATCTGCCGCTTGTAGGGCCCCTCCTTGTGCGTGTAGCCCCGGCCGAGGAAGGGCAGCAGCGCCAGTGCCGTGGCGCCGCAGCGATCCTTGCTGCGGGCGGGCTCGCCGGAATGGGAGCACTGCCCTTTGCAAGCGGGGCAGCTGGCCAGATCGAGCGACCAGCCCCCGTCGGGGAGTTGGTGTTGGACAAACCATTTGAGCGCCGCTTCCACAGCGGCCTCACTCTGCGGGTTACCACCGCCGCTGGCGACGAGTTGGTCGCGCCGCTGGGGGTTGATGCGGCCGCCGAGGCCCCCCGCCTCGCCGCCAAGGGCCCCGACCGTCTCGAGCAGATCGCTGGAGATGGCCGACTCGGCGCTCCATTCGCTCAGCTCCACCGCCAACGGGGCCGCCTCGGGATCGGCGGCAGCGCCAGCGACCTCCACTGGCTCCAGCGGCACCATCTCGGTCAATTCGATCTCCCCGGCAGGAGCCTCCAGCACCGGTTCGGTGTCGGGGCTTGCCACCTCGAAAGCAGCCTCCGTCTCGGCCGCCTCGCGGCCCTCGGCCACGATCGCCAGCGGCTGCTCCGCGAGCCGGGGGGGAGCTTGCACAATCAGGGCCAGCGCCAGCAGCACGATGAGATGCACCAGCATGCTCACCCCCCATGCCGGAGCCTCCAGGGGGAGGCTGGCGAACAGGGGAGGGGCCTGCGGGGGGGGCGTCGCCTGGGATGGAGCGGGAACGCTCGCTGCGGCCTTCCTGATTTTCCTGCTCATGCTCTCACCCCGGGAGTCGCTCAACCGAGCCTGCCAATCGATCCGAAAAACGCCCGATCCCCCGCAATTGTCCGGGGCGGGGAGGTTCCGCTGGCGAGGTGTCGAGGCCCCGGCTACTATAAGCGGGTTTCCGGCCGGCATGTTTGACCGCCGGCACGACACGATCTTCCGATACTCGCGGATCCGGCAGAAAGATAGCAATGGCTAAGGGAAAAAAGCGGCTCGAAATTATCCACCTGGTCTGTCAGGAGACCGGCGATCAAAATTACACCATGCGGCGGAAGTCGGGCGGAGAGAAGCTCAAGCTGATGAAGTATTCTCCGCGGCTCCGCAAGCACACGCTGCACAACGAAAAGAAGAAGTAGTCGCAGCGACGGTGGGGATCCGCCGATCGGCTCGTCGCGAGTTCACCCGACCGAGCTCACCCAATCTGGCTCACCCGACGGCCTGGTTCACCCGAGATCGTCGAGAATCCCCTGCAGCCATGCTGCGGCGCAATCGGGAGCCGGAGCGGCTCCGAGAGGGATCACCCTGTCGGCTTGACGGCGCAGGCGGGCCAAATCGGCCCCGCCGCGCCCCTCAGGTGGATCCTCGCAGAGCAGGAGACGACACTCTGCCATCCGCCGGAACTCTCCCGTGCCGGGACGCAGCACGATGTCGATCTCGCAGCGGGCTTCGCGAGCCGCCCGCGGGACTCCTGCGAGCGCCCGGTCCAGCATCGCTCCCCAGGCAGTGGCCTGCAGATCAGCCGGCAGGCCCCAGAGAATCGCTGCCGCGGTCCGCTGCTCCAAGCCCTGTCGACAGATGGTGAGCCGGCCGCGGCGTTCGAAGTAGTCCACGTTCGCCCCATCGCGCCAAGCCAGCGTGGCTGAGGGATCCGTTGGGTGCCAGACGTGGAGGGAACTGGTGCGGTGCAGGATCGATTCCAGCCGCACGCCGGTGGCGCGCAGGCGCAGGCCGAGGTCGTCGTCCTCCTGGCCCCATCCCCGAAACCGCTCATCGAATCCGTTGACGCGGCGAAAGTCGCTCTGCCAGACAGCGAAATTGCCCCCCGCCAGCCGCGGCTTGGAGGGATGCCGCAGGAGCGTGTACCACCAGGCCTTGAGCCGGCGGTGGGCCAACGCCCGTCGCTCGCCTGCGGGCGCCAGCGCGGCCAGATCGAGGCCGGCCAGCGTGCCGGGCACCAGGCTGCGGCTGGTGGCCTCCGGGAGCCGCGCGCAGTAGCCGAGCAGGGCCACTCCCGGCTGGCGGCAGGCGAGGAAGGCGGCCAGATGATCGCGGGGCGCAACGCAGTCGCCATCCAGGAACAGCAGCATCTCTCCGGTGGCAAGGCGGGCGCCGGCATTGCGGATGGCTGCCAGGCGAAATCCGTCGTGGGATTGCGTCGTGAACCGCACGGGGAAATCGACTGACGCCGCGAAGGCGCTGACCACCTCGGGAGTGGCATCGAGCGAACCGTCGTCGGTCACGATCACCTCGAACGCGCCAGCCACCCCCACCTGCGCCGCAATCGACTCCAGCACCAGTTCGAGGTGGCGCGGTTTCTGGTAGGTGTTGACGATCAACGACAGCGGCACTGCACGGCTCCCGCTCATTCCGTGCGCCTCCCCGCCGGCTGACCGGGAGGTGTTGGCGGGCCGGCCCACGGCTCGAGGAGGCTCTCCAATTCCCGGCTCCCGGAGAGCAGTTCCATTGCGATTTCCACGGCCACGAGCGCACCGCCCGGCCACAGGTCGGCAGGGATTTTCACAAGATCCTTGAGCGTGGTCACTGCGACGTCGGCCCGCAGGCTGGCCGACCAGGCGGCCAGATCGGCCAGATCGGCGGGGCTGTAGCGATGGTGATCGGGGAAGGCGCGAAAGCCGACGAGGCCAGGCGCCAGCCGTTGCACAGAGGCTTGAAAGGCACCGGGATTTCCGATGCCGGCAAACCCCACCACCCGTTTGCCAACCAGCCAGTCGAGGGGCAGTTTGCCCCCCGAGAGTCGATGCAGGCCGACCGGGCGATGGGCGGCTTCGGCCCACACGCGCGGGGCACGCCCCCGGCAGGCCGATTCCAGCCGCCTGCGAATGTCGGCGCGCCGCTGGGCATCGACACTCATGGCGCGGGTGATCACGACGGCATCAGCGCGGGCCAGGCCGGCGAGCGGTTCGCGGAGCAGCCCGCGTGGGAAGAGGTGGCCACAGCCAAAGGGGTCGGTGGCATCGACGGCGACAATCTCGAGATCGCGGGCGAGCCGTCGATGCTGGAAGCCATCGTCGAGCACGACCACGTCGGCCCCACTGGCCGCTGCCGCCACAGCGCCTGCCACGCGGTCGCGATTGGCAAGGTGCGGCACGCCCGGAAGGAGCAACCCCAGTTCGGCTGCCTCGTCGCTCTGCGTGCCCGCTTCAGCCCCATAGCCCCGGCTGAGGATCATCACCCGCCGGCCGCGGCGGCCGAGCACGCGGGCGAGCCAGGCTACCAGTGGCGTTTTGCCGGTACCCCCGAGCGTTAGATTGCCGACAGAAATCACCGGAACAGGCGCCGCCGTCACCCGCAGCAGGCCGCGGTCATAGGCCGCGTTGCGGGCCGATACCACCAGTCCGTAGGGCACCGCGAGCGCGGCCAACCCCCCTCTGGCCAGCGTCGGCCACGCCCCCCGGCGCGTGCCGTCGGCGAGTTGTTTGAATGCTTCAGCGTCGGGCAGCAGCGACATGGAGGCTGTTCTCTGCGGAAACCGGGGGTCGCTCCACAGCGGGCCGCGGCCTCCCGAGAGCCCGCCGGTGTCAGCCGAGTGTAGTGGCTGGCGTCGACTGTGCGGTGGTCTGACGGCCCGGAGGGGGCGATCAGGTCCGCAGGCAGCGCAGGAACCGATATAATGGAGGGTTGATCCCGATGGTCGGAATCCTCCCCAGCAGCGGCGTGGGGATGGCACCCGGAACCGGTGTGGCAGCGGCGCAGGCAGGGCCATGGCAACTGTTTCGAATCACGATCGCGCGGCCGCTGACGACAGGCTGGTGGTGGGGGCATGGACCGAGGACGCCGACGGGGCCTCCAAATCGGATCGCTATCTCGCCCAGCGGCTGGAGGCAGCCAGCGCCGACTACAAGGGGGCGGCGCTGCAGGCCTTCCTGCTCGGGGCGGCTGTGGCGGGATGCGTGTGGCTGGCCTGCGGGATCCTCGCGGAACACTGGTTGGTGCCGGGGGGACTGCCCCGCTGGGCCCGCTGGATGTGGCTCGGCCTGGGACTCATTGGACTGGTGGCGGCGGCGGTGCGGTGGCTGTTGCCCCTGATGCGGTACCGGGTCAATCTTGTCTATGCGGCGCGGGAAATCGAGCGCGAACACCCGGAGCTCCACAACGATATCGTCAATACGGTGCTCGTCAGGGCGCGTCCGGATGGCGCGGCTGCGGTGGTGGTGAAGTCACTCAAGCGCCGGGCCGCCAAGAGCCTGGCGGGAGTGCCCGGCGATGGGGTGATCGATCGCAAGCTGGCTGTCAGGCTGGCTTGTAGCCTGGCGCTGATGGTGGGGTTGGGATTTTTGTATGAGGTGATGGCGCCCAAGAGCATGCTCGTCAGTGCAGCGCGGTTGCTGGCGCCCTGGGCGGGCTGGATGGCCCCGTCGCGGGTCAGGATTGACCCGCCGCAGATGCATTGGCAGATGCCCGGCGAGGAGGATGCGGCCCTGCGGGACGGCAATGGTGCCAGACTCGACGAAGACCGGCGCCGGCTGCGCATCGAGCAGGGGGCGACGGCCGTGGTGCGGGGACGGCAGGTGGTGTTCTCGGCTGGCATTGCCGGACTGCGCCGGGGGGAAAAGCCTGTGTTGCAGGTCACCCCTGTGCGCGACGACGGCTCAGTGGACGCTGATGCGGGCACCTGGAAGGTGGAGATGACCGGCGTTGCCAGCGAGGCCCGCAATGCGAAGGAGTTCACCGCAGTCTTGCCCGATGCCGCACGGGGGTTGGAGAACTCTGTCGCCGTCGTGCTCGCCGCTGGCGATGCGCGTTCGGAGCGGGTGCGCATCGCCGTGATCGATTCGCCGAGCTTGCTGGTGCGGGAAGTGCGTTACGACTACCCACCCTACACCGCTCGGCAGAGCGAAACGGTCGCCTGGCAGGGGGATCTCCGGGCGCTGGAGGGAACCGTCGCCACAGTCGTGGCGGAAAGCAATCAGCCGCTGGAGGCGGCCTGGATCGACTTTGCCTGCAATGGAGGTCGCGACCTCAAATTCAAACTCGGAGCGAGTGATCTGGCCCGGGTGAGCGTGTCGTTTCCGCTGCATTTGAACGCCGATCGCTCCGCCCCTGAGCATGCCTCCTACCGCCTGCTCTTCCAGCCGCGGGGAAAAATGGGAGCGGGCGAACCGGTGCTGACCGAGGCGATGGAACACCGGATCGAGGTGGTGGCTGATGTGGCGCCGGAAGTGTCGGTGGAGGAACCGCGCGAATCACCTCTGCGCGTGCCGCCTGCCGAGCCTGTGGTGGTGCGACTGCGGGCGCTCGATCCCGATTTCGCGCTGGCCCGCGCCGGCCTCGAGGCCCGGGTGCAGGGGGGAGGGGAGCAGCGCCGCATCACGCTGCTGGATGCGGTCACTGCGGGGGTGTTCAAGGGGGCGGCCCGCCTGGTTCCGGAGCGGATGGGAGCCGCGGCTGGAGCGGTGTTGGAATACCGGGCGTTCGCCGAAGACAACCGGCAACCCCAGCCGAATGTGTCGTATTCCCCATGGCAGATGCTCACGATCGATCCGGCAGCCCCCCCCCGTGCGCCTGACGCCGAACCGCCCCCCTTGGCCCGCAACGATGGCGGCGAGGATTCCCGGCAGGCCGGGCGAGGTGATGGCGAAGCTCAGGCTGGGGGCGAGGAACAGCAGGACGGGCAGGCTGGCGCCCAAGAGGGTGGACAAGCAGGTGGCCAACAAGAAGGCGGGCAGGCCCAACAGCAGGGCGGCCCCGGGTCAGCCCCAGATCAGCCCGGGGCGGCCAACCCTGCCGCAGCCGACAAGCCCCCAAACCAACAGCCAGAGCAACAGAAGGATCAGCCCCCACAGCAGGGCAATCAAGAGGGGGGCGGAAACCAGTCTGGCGGGACCCAGGGAGAGGGGGCCGCTGGTGCTGGACAGCAGGGGAAGCAGCCACGGGAGGGGCAGCAGGGAGCCGGTCCGCAGCGGCCGTCTGGCGAGGGCAAGCCGAGCGGCGCGGGGGCTCAAGGGGAGGGACAGCAAGAACAGCAGGGAGAGCGGGGGCAAGCTTCCGGAGGCAAAGGCCAGCAGCCAGACGATCAAAAGCAGCGTGGGCAGCAGCAAGGCGGACAAAAGCAGCGTGGGCAGCAGCAAGGCGGACAAAAGCAGGGTGGACAGCAGCAGGGTGGACAGCAGCAGGGTGCGGATTCGGGCGGCGGAAAAGCTGGCGACCCAAGCGCTGGTCAAGGGGCACCGCCGGTAGCGGCGGATGGCACCGATGACGGCGAGGCCATCGAGCGGATCTTGGAGCATCGGCGGCGCACCGAGGAAAAAACTGCAGGCAATCGCCAGGGCGACACGCCAGCAGGCGAGAAGGGCGCAGGCGAGAAGGGCGCAGGCGAGAAGGGCGCAGGCGAGAAGGGTGCTGGCGAGAAGGGTGCTGGTGAGAAGGGTGCTGGTGAGAAGGGTGCTGGCGAGAAGGGCGCTGGTGAGAAGGGTGCTGGCGAGAAGGGCGCTGGTGAGAAGGGTGCTGGTGAGAAGGGCGCCGGTGAGAAGGGCGCCGGTGAGAAGGGCGCCGGTGAGAAGGGTGCAGGCGAGAAG
>CAISJI010000162.1 GCA_903885565.1 uncultured Planctomycetaceae bacterium | reverse complement strand
CGTGCCAATGCCGCCGCTGACCTCACAGCGCAGGTTGGTAGCGGGGGTGGCGTAGGCGCCGAACCCCCAGGCCTCGGTGGGGGCTCTCAGTTTCTGCAGCGTGGCGGCGACAGCGAGCCACCTCCATTCTCTCCACAACCACAGGCCCCATCGCAACGGCGGCGAGGAAAGCAGCCTGAAAAGAAGCCCGACGCGGGGCCTGGTGTTCTCGATCCCTTTTAGCATGCGCGGCCGCAGGCGCTACCTTGCCCGAGTCATTTTCTTTTCCAACCGAAACCGATCCTGTGGGGTTGAGCCCGCACGCATGTTTTTCTGCCTCGCACCCCGCATACCCCTTCGGCCAATAAACCTCTGATGATCGCCTCCCCTCACCCCTGTCCAGGTTGCCAGAAAACGATCTTGCTCTGCGGGGTTCAAAGCGATCGCCCTGTTCCCTGCCCACACTGCAAGTCGCTGCTGCGGATCAGCTCTGGAGCCATCCAGATCTTCCGCTTGGCTGCTCCTCCGCCCCCCGCGCCCCGCCGGCGTCCCCCGCCGCCGCCTCGGCCTCCGTCTGAAGATGCCCCCTGGCTCACAACTTCGGCACGGGTGCTGCTTGCCCTGCTGCTCACCGTCTCATGCGTCGCTGCGGTTATTACGGTGATGGGCGTTGTTTGGTTGCTGCGGCTTCCCGCAGACTCCCGCGGTCATGGAATGGTGAAAGCCGCTAGGGCAGAGAAAGCCGATGCCCCGTCAAACGGCTTCGAGCCAACACTCAAAAACAGACCCGATAGTGCGGCCAAGGCAAAACCTCGCCCAATGAATCCTGGAACTCCGTCACAAGGTCCGGAGCATGTGGCTGTTGTGAGCTCTCCAGCTATTGCGCAACTACCGCTGCAGCCGGGGGCATCACTCGCCGCGGCGGTGAACAGCGTTCGACATGCCGTGGTTACAGTCGCGCATGACGCAAGCGGCTTTGGGTCTGGTTTTATTGTGCAGCGGAAACGGTGGGTGGCGACCAATCATCATGTGGTCGCTGGCGCGCTTTCGGCAAGTGTATTCAGGAAGCTGGATGGGGATGACGAGCCTTTAGAAGGAACGGTAGAGGGCTTTGTGGCATGCGATCCCTCAGCCGATCTGGTAATTCTCGCTCTCAAGGAGGACTGGCCGGCGGAACCGCTCCAGCTCTCCACCACGCCTCCAAGGCTTGGTGATGATGTGTTCGCGATCGGTACCCCTAAAGGCCTCACGGAAACAATCACGAGGGGCATTGTCAGCCAACTCCGCTCTGCCGCAGATTTAGGGCACGAGCATTTGGCACCTGCAACAAAGATCATTCAAACCGACGCGTTCATGACCGAGGGGAGTAGCGGGGGGCCTCTCTGCTCAACAAGCGGACAGGTGCTGGGTATCAACTCATTTGTTCAGAAAAACGATAACGACAACGTGGAATTCCACTTCGCCATCTCGGTCGAAGAGCTTTCCCGGCTTGTCGCCAAAGCCGGCAACCGCGTTCGGCCGCTTACCGAACTTCCCCGAACCCGCGAGTGAATCATGCGCGATGAAGCTGCCTTAAAAACCTGCCGACACGGAGCCTGCGTGGCTGGCTTGAACCGCTGCGCTGGGCCGTCGCGGCGGCTTCGCTGGCTGAAAGTGCGGATTGCGTCCTTATTTCTGGTCATCATGCTCGGTTCAGCCTTGGGCGGTTGCAGTTGCTCGCGACGGCCGGAGTGGGATTCAGGACTTCAGAACCGGGATCGCCCCGCTCGGCAGACCGGCGGAAAAGCGTCCGGTGGGGCGGCGGGCGGCGGCCATGGTTCTGGCGCAGGTTCTGGCGCAGGTTCAGGGTCTGGTGACGGGTCGGGGTCTGGTTCTGGCAGCGGCGGCAGCGAAGCGGGCAGCGGCGCCGGATCGGGCAGCGGTCCCAATGGCACCGGCAAGCAGGGGCAAGGCGACGACGGCAGCGGGCCTACCGGAGGCAGCGGCACTGGCTCGTCTGATGGATCGCAAAGTGGCAACCATCCCGTCGCCAGCCCTGATTCTGGACAGGCTGCCGGGGCGGGCGATGCTCAGGCTCAGCCTCCAGCCGCCCTCCCCGGACGACCCGGACGG
>CAISJI010000161.1 GCA_903885565.1 uncultured Planctomycetaceae bacterium | reverse complement strand
GGATACCAGAGGCCGATGCCTGGGGCGGGGTGAAAATCATTGCAACTCCTTGGGAGGCGAGGACGTATGACGTGGGCGGGCAGACGCTGTCTCTGGGGGGCTGCGTGTAGGGACAGGCCCCCCGAAAACTCGCCTTGATAACGGATGCGTTATCAAGGCGTCAAGCAGAAGTTTGCGGGCCGCGCAATCACCCGCTTTGTGCCCGCCGAGTTGGGCCCCCAAGCTCCTGCCCTGGAGCGGGGCGGGGGCGATCGCTGGCGGGGCCCCGGGAGCGAGGGTAGTTGGGGGTGTGCCGAACGGCAGCGGCGAAAACAGTCTCGCCAAGCGGCTCGAATAGGCCGTCTGGTTGCCGGGATCGGGCAGATCGACGGGGCTGCTACCCCTTCGTCACCCAGGCAACCGGCTCCGGCTGCATGGAGTCGCTCGGCCGCTTGCCGGCGTCGGCCCGGCCCGAACCGGCCAGCCGGCTCGCGGCCTTCAACTTCATGTCGCCTTCACAGGCAATCTGGCAGGAGAGCCGCAGGCCCGCTGTGCCGGAGAGCCCCTTGGCCGTAAGCGCGTCTTTCTCCGCCTGCGTCATCTGCGCCGGCTCCCCCGCCACAAACTCCACCCGGCAGGTGGTGCACCGGGCCGCGCCACCACAGGCGTGGAGCTGATCGATCCCGCACTCATCCACCAGGGCATTCACCAGTCGCTTGCCGGCTGGCACAGCAAATGTCCCCACACCTTCGACAGTCACGTTGGGCATCGTTTTTCCTTGAAAAGTTTCGTTCGGTGGTCTGTATCACTCAGCCAGAGTCGGGGTCGTGGGCGACGGTTGGCTGCTCCCTGAAATTCAATGTCTTCGAGATTCAATTCTTCTTGGGGGCTTTGTCGTCGAGGTTCGCCACGAGGTCGTCGCTGGTCACCGTCGAGACAACTCCCTCGGCAGGCACATCGAGACCGCTGGTCCAGACCAGCGCGTTGACCATCATCTTGCGGAAGTCGTCGTTGGCCCAGTTTTTGTGATAGTGGGCGCCTGTGCAGCCAAATCCACGGCCGCCCGCCGGCCGTTCATAGGCCCACGCCAACACCTCCCGCTCCCCCTTGCCGCCGCGAACCGCGGGGTTGTTGCTGTGGGGGCCATCGGGCCGCTCCCGGGTGGCGTCGGGGGGCACCGCTGAGAGGATCGCCGTCACTCCCGCGCGGGGCTCGCGAAAGCGCATGTGGTAATACCACTCGTCGTCGGTCTCGAATGGCTTCACGCCGCGGGTGATCGGATGGCCCGCCGCCAGTTCCGTTTTCTGCAGCACCCAGTGGGGATTCACCGACCAGTTCGGCTCAAAGTAGCCCCCCATCCAGTTGAGGAACTCCGGTCCCCCTTTTTCCTTCGGCACCTCCACCGCGTAGTGCAGGCAGGCCACGCCCACGCCCCGCTTCGCCAAGGCATCGATCTGTGCCAGCCGGTTGCTCTGCAGCACCGGATGGTTGCCGCCGCCGTCGGCGAAGAAGAAAACTGCATCGGCATTGTCAAACGCGGTCGGATCGGCCGGCCAGCCACCGTCATACGAAACCGTCACCAGCGGTTGCCCCGCGCCGTCGAGGCACTTTTCCAGGAGCTTCACACCTGCTCGGTGCTCATGCTCACCGGGGCCATGGCTCTGCTTGCCCGCCACGAGCACCATCTTCTTGCGGCCGTCGGCCAGTTTCAGCCGCTTGAGTTCCAGATCCTTGAATTCCACCTTCATCGGCGGGCCGGCATGCACCTGCAGGGCCAACACCCCCTCCGCCGCCCGCTTGCCCGGCTCGGTGTCGATCACTTCCGACATCAACTGGCCGTTGATGAAGTGAGAGACCTTCGTGCCCTGGGCCACGATCCGGTATTCGTTCCAGTCGGTTGGCTTGATGAGCTTCTGCAGGTCTTCGCTAACGCCGAGCTTTTCCGCCGGCTGCTTCTGGCCGTCGGCGGCGATCGTCACGCGCTCCCCCCGCTGGGCCAGAACGCCGCGTCCCCTCTCCTCGTAGAGAATGCCGGAGTAGGTGGTGCCGGAGTCGATATCGGCCTGATAGCCGCCGACAACAAAATCGCCGTAATCTGTGCTGCGATACTGCACGCCGCTGTTGCCGCCGGTGATCCGGTATTTCAGCCGCAATTCAAAGTCGTCGAGCGTGCCCTGCCGCCAGATGAGGAAGGTGTTTCCCTTGGTCGGATTCTCCGCCGTCGTCTGGCCGACGATGGCGCCATCCTGGACCGACCAGAACTCCGGCTTCCCCTCCCAGCCCTCCAGGCTTGTGCCGTTGAAGATCGACACGAAGCCGGGATCTTGAGGCGGCGCCTCGGCCGCGGCGGGGCGGACGAAACCACCGATCGCCACCAAGGCCATGGCCAGCAGGCTGCGGCCCAACCACTGACGAGCCACTCCCCCGGTTGCCGCTTTGCCGACACCGAGACAATTCCGCACACACGCTGCTACCACCGGCCACCTCCGCGCTCATGACACTTCCCCGCAGATCCGGCCGCACGTCGGTCAGATCCCGCGACGACAGTATGCCACGAATCAGCGGACGGCAGGAGTGGCAGCGCGGGCTCCGGGGGTCCGCAGCCGGTTGGTATCGAAGGATTCGCGGTCCCGGCCCATCATTTCCAGAAACGCATTGAGGCTCACCACCCGGATGCCCAGCCGTTTGGCCTCGGCGAGTTGGACGTCCCGATCCTTTTCGTCGGCCGCTTTCCAGCCCACCGGCCGCTCCCCGTTGCCAACCACCCGCGGGATGCCGCCATCGACGAGGAGCGTGGTGTTGGGGGAGACCGACTTTTCCACGCGGCCACCGCTGCGGGTGACGAGCGTGGCGAGGTCGTCCTGATCGGTTTGGGCATCACCATCAACCTGCACGTAACCGACAAAGACCGTCTCCAGCGGTTGCCCCGGCGACCAGAGGCTCGAGGAGATGCCGTCGCCGGAGAGGATCGGATCGCGTGTCGACTGCTTCCGCACCCGCGCCCGGGCCACCGCCGGCCCCTCGATCGAAACCACCTCCACGATTCCCTTGCGATCCCCCAGCATCGGCCGCGGATCGAAGGGATCAAACACGTTGAACAGCGCCCCGGCGAGCAGCCCCTGCGTGGAGCCGACATCGATCAGCACGGTGTCGTCTTCTTCGTTGATCCCCACGATGTTGCCATCGAAGCTGTCGATGCGGTCGTCTTTGGGGGTGGCGTTGACGACCGTTTTTTGCAGTTCGGGTGTGGCCACGCGGAGGGCATTGAGAACTTCATTCTTGCTGGCGATCGTCCGCTCGCGATCCCGCAATTCTTCAAAGAGGATGCCCACCTGCCCCTCCGCCTTCTGCCCTTTGAAGCGGGTCTGGCGGTCGAGGGAGAGCAGCGGTTCCCCCTTGGCGATCTCGGCGATCAGCGCGCCGAGCCGCTTCGATTCGTCGTCCGCTTTTTTTCGCAGAGTCTGAAGCTCGTTCACCTTTGCCTCAAAGGCCGCCCGGTTGGTGTCGAATTCCTGTTTCTGTCCGCTGGCGTCGTCGTCCTTCTTCTTCAGCAGATCGTCCATCTGCTGCAGGCGATTGCGCATGTCAGCCAACTCAGCCCGGGTCTTCTCTTCGAGGTCTTTCTTCTCGGCCTGCAGCGTTTGGTTGGCCTGGTCCTTCGCCTTCGTCGCCTCGAGCAGCCATTCGGAAAGCTTCACGTAAGCCTTGGGGTCTGCATTGAAGTCGCCAAACTTCTTCTGGAACGTCTCGTTGGTTTCCGTTTCGATGTCGGTCACCGACTTGTCTGCAGAAAATCCGAGGATCTGCAGCAGCTTGGCCCGGTCATCCTGCGTTTTCTGCAACTCCGTCTTCGATTTGGAGGCATCGGCAGCAGCCGCCTGCGCATTGGCATATTCATCCGCCCCCTTCTTGTAGAAGAGGTAGGTGGTGACAGCGAGCATGAACGTCAGCATCACAAACGTGATCAGGGCGATCGTGAGCGACTGGGCCACGTTGGCGCGATTGGCGGCCATCTCGGCAGTTCCCCCTAGAGTGACAGCCCGACCGCGTGCCGGCAGGGCCTGTGAACAGCTTCGGAGGTCATCGACGCCCCGAACAGCACTCGTTCAAAGTCCTCCGCATTATACGGTCTGCGTCGACCGGGGGGTTTGGGGGCACACCTCTGTCCAGGCCACCGGCCGGCCCCCGGCCGCCATGCGTCCCATGATCGCCGCCAGCGTGCTCTGGACGAGGCGGGGGCCATCGGTTGCCTGCCTGCCCGACCGCACTCCCCGCAGGAGAGCATCGAGCGAAGCCTGATACATCTGCCCGCCGGCAGGTGCTCCGCTGGGGTGCCAGCCGGCCTGCCCCTTGATCTGGATCAGGTGCCGCCGGAGATCGACGCTCCCCCGGCTGCCGACCAGCAGTTCGCTGTTGTGGTGGCGACTGTCGTCCGACCGCCGGCAGGAGGCCAGGAGCGTGGCTCCACCGGCGAACGTGTATTCCACGCATGTCTCTTCCGAGCCAATACTGCCCGCGGTGCCGCGTGGCGACGCTGCCCTGGCTACGGCCATGAGTGGCACAGCATCGCCCAGTGCCCAGAGGGCTCGGTCGAGTGAGTGGATGTGCTGCTCCACGAACTGGCCCCCGGAATACTCCGGGTGGGAGATCCAGTTGCGCTGCCGCCACTCCTCGGCGGCCCAGCCTGCTTGCGCGGGGATCTGCCAGGGGAGGCCCAGGTCGGCCACCAGACTCAGGTGGCGCACATCCCCGACTGCACCTGCATGGATGCGCCCCATCAGTTCCACCGTCGGCTCGTTCCGGCGCTGGCAGAGCCCCGACACCACCACCAGGCCATTCCGCTCGGCCTGGGCCAAAGTCGCCGCTACGGCATGCGTTCCGGCGATATCGATCGCCGCGGGAGTTTCGCAGTAAACATGGCAGCCAGCGGCCACGGCCGCGGCCAGGTGCTGACTGCGAGTGTGGGGAGGCGCGGCCAGCAGAACGACATCGACGCCCGTCGCGAGAACGTGGCGGTAGGCATCAGGGCCAATCCAGCGCTGCTCGGCGGGGCAGGCCAACTGGGAGCCGATTTCCCGGCGCAGCAGGGAGACGCTGGAGGCAATTCTGTCGGCAAAGAGATCGCCAATCGCCACGATCTCCACGGCCCGATCGGCCACCGCCGCCTGCAGCGCCGCTCCCGTGCCCCGGCCGCCAGCGCCGATGAGCCCCACGCGGATGCGTTCGCCGCCGCTGAAGAAGCCACCGGCTAAAGCGCTGAAAGGGGCGGCCACTGAGAGGCTGGCCAGAGCGACTGGCGCCGCCGTCGCTGCAGCCAGGAATGTGCGTCGGGAGGAGACAGCGATCGGAGAGGGCCTGAGCATGGAAAGGGCTCCGAAGCGAGAGGGAGAAGAGCTGGATTGCCACCGCTGATCACTACTGTAGCAGCCGGTGAAATATCCGGGATCACTTCCAGCGGGCCAGGAATTTCAGCAGGGGCTCTTCGAGCTCCGCCGGCTCCACGCCGAAGGCGGCGACGAATTCGGCCCGGCGCTGTTCGGGGGTGTCGTCGGAAAGGGGTGGCTTGGCGGCGAGGGTGCGGAGATAGGCGACGAGGGCTGGCTTGCGGGTTTGGACGAGGAAGGCGGTCAGGGCCCAGGCTTTTGCATAGGCATCGAGCGCGCCAGTGGCATCGCGAAACGGCTCGTCCCCTTCGATGATGGCTGTCAGCGCTCCGGGCTTGTAGGTGGCCAGGAATTTTTTGAGCCGCGGTTTGTTTACCTGCCCGATCCCCCGCCAGCCCCGGCCGCTGCCCGGATCGGGCGTTTCGAAGTAGGTGGCGATTCCCTCGCTGATCCACAGCGGCACCGGCGCCAACCGCTGATGCATGCCGGCGTTGTACGCCATCTGATGCGTCGCCTCATGCACGAGCGTGGCCACCAGCCCGGCCGCCTCGGGGCTGGCGAGGATCTCCAGCCCGGCCCGGCCGGGGGACGTGGTGGAATGGCCTGGCAGCAGACTGCTGCCGGTGAGATCGAATGTGGTCACCCGGTTGGTGAGGAGGTTGTAATAACCGACAACCCGGTCGGCGGCCGCGCCCAGATCGCGGGAGGCAAACGCCTCATAGCGTTGGCGGTCGGAGAAGATCACGACGATCAGGGGATGGGGAGGCTCGGCGAGAACGAGGTCGGCCTGTGTCCAGAAATTGGCGAAGGCCTCATGAAGCTTTTCAAACAGCGCCCCACACCACTGCGCATAGGCCCGCGAGGTGTCGAAACAGATCACGTAATGTTTGGTGACCACCAGATCAAAGCCCGGCGGCAGTTCGGTGAGAATCTGCCGACCGACATCGCGGGGGGATCGGGAATCGGTTGACGCCGCCAGCGCGTGGCACTCCCGCCCGGGTGTGGAGGGAACGATCTCCAGACGTTGATCGGCGAGTTCCAGCAGGAGGCTGCCGTCGAGAGCATCAGTCAGCAGCGTGCCGGTGAGGGTGCGGGGGCCGGCGGGGGTGGGGAGTGTCACTGCCAAGCTATCGCCCGGCTGCCATGGGGCATCCGTGGAGGGGGGGGCGGAATCTGGGGCGAGGTCGGCAGCCCGGGCCAGGCTGGTGAAGGGGAGGGGGATGTGTATAGACCGGAGCGTGAAGCCCGCCAGCCAGACGCCCGGCACGCAGGCCCCCAGGAGGCTGGCCGCTGCCACGGCTGCGCAGAATTTCCAGATGGTGGGGGAAAGACGCATGCTGCCCACGTTCTCGGTTGGTTCAGAGTGCCACCTGCTCCCCCATGCGACCACGTTGGCCCCGGGAAAGAAAGGGCAAAAGTGGCTGGTACAGCGGATAGCCGAGGGCGGATTGCTCTGGCCTCACCGCTGGAGTCCCGATAATTTCCCCCCCGTCCCGGCGCGGAGATCCGCGCCCAGTGGCAGCGGAGGGCAATGGCCAGTCGTCCACAGTTGCCGTTCCCAGAGCCCCAGAGCATTGATGTCCCCCAGCACGAGCGTGACGCCATGATCGCAGCCGGTATTCTCTCTTCCCGCCGCTTTCGGCTCTGGTTGTGTCTGGCGCTGGCCCTGGTGCTGCTGCCGGGGTGTGCCGGGTGGAGACCCTGGAAAAACAAGGAAAAGGCCGCCCTGCTCGCGCAGAAATATGGGCCCAACGCCAACCAGCGGATCGCCACGCTGCGGGCCGACGCGAAGGTGGCCCAGGCTGCCTCCGGCGATCGGCAGGTGGTGTTCACCCGCGATCTGGCGCAGCAGCTGCTCGAGGAGCACGATCCGCGAGTGCGGGGCGAAATGCTCGGAATTGCCGCCACATTCGACACCCCCGCCTCGGTGTCGATCCTGCGCGGCTCGCTGCAGGATCCCGATGTGGGCGTCCGCACGACCGCCTGCGACGTGTGGGGAAAGCGGGGTGGGGCGGAGGCGGTGCAACTGTTGGCCCAGCGATATAAGACCGACAGCGAACTCGATGTCCGGCTGCGGGCGGTGCGGATGTTGGGGCAGTTGAAGGACAAGGAGGCGATCCCGGTGCTGGCCAAGGCACTCGAGGATCCCGACCCGGCAGTGCAATACAGGGCCGTGGCCTCGCTCAAGCAGGTCAGCGGCCGGGATCTGGGGGATGACGTCAACAAATGGCGGGCCTGGGCGGCCGATCCCGAGGCGGACAAGGGGCAGTGGTCGGTGGCGGAAACATTCCGCAAGATTTTCTGAGCAGCTGCTTTTTCTGGCGCAGCTGAAGCGCGAGCCGATCCGACCTCCGCGACATGTCGGCTGCGGGGCGGCACACGGTTTGTTGCTGAAGCCGTGGTGGCCGACGCTGCTTGAGCGTTCGCCCACCTCTTCGCCTGCGTCCCCCGGTTTGCCAAGTCGTCGCCGCCGCATGCGCCAGCTGGCCATGCCAGCATCTTCCCACCGCTTCGCCCCGCTTTTCCCGCGAGCCACTGGCTGTTTGGGCAAAGCACGCTCGTGGTACGAGACAGGCAAGCTGGCGTGACCCTTCTGCGGCTGAGCCGACTGCCAACGATCGTGATGGTCATCTGGCCGATACCCCAGAAGACCGGTCTGCAACCTTAGATTTCCTAACTGTTTGTGTCGTAGAGCCGCATGAAAAATCGACGCTTCGTCCAGCGCGTGAACATGGGTCTGAGGATGTCGGCCCGCGGCCACTCGCGGCAGGGGCGGCTGTGGATCATGCTGGCTAGCGGGCTGGCTCTTGGGCTCTTCGGCGGATGGTCGGCCCTCTTCCGTGAGGCTTCGGTCGCTGCGCCACCGCAGTCGGCGAACCGGCCCGCCGGCCAGCGGCGGCGGCTGTTCGACGCCTTCTCTCCGAGCAAGAAGCCGCCCGAACCGCAGGAATTCATCGCGGCACCGTTGCCACCAACTGTGGCCGCGATCCAGCAACTTGAGAAGCAGGATGCCGCAGGGGGCCCCCTGCGCATAGCGCGAGCCGCGCAGGCATACAAAGGGCCGGCTACCCCCTCCCCCAAAATGTCCCATCGGGTGCCGACGTGGACCGAGGCGGTGGCCTTTGCTTCGTCACTGCAATCCTCGGCCCGTGCCATCGCCTCGGCCGCCACCAATCCGGAGTATCAGCCGCCCCGCGAATCGCTGCCGGCCACCGCAAAAACGGCGGTGGTGGTCGATCGCAAGGGGGGCTCTGCGGACCAGCCGGCCAGCAGTCGGGAAGCGGCCACCGGTGCCAGGCCGCCCAACACCCAGCGGTTTGAACGGCTGCGCACGCGCCTCAGCCAGACGCTGGCAGCCTACCGGCGGCGACCCCTCAACTCCGCGCAGCACACTCCCTGGGAGATCATGCACGGCTTCATCGCCTTTGGGATCCCGTCGCAGATCCGCGTCGGCGGGCCCTCGGGCGATCTTGTCAACTCGATCGGCTGGATGAACATGGGGGGGCGCTGCAAGGGGCAGGTGATGCTGGCCACCACAGACGACCGGCTGATGGCGATGCGGGGAGTGGGGCTGCAGGGGCACGCCGGGCAGTATCTGGCGATCCTGGCGCAGTGTCGCGTCGCGCTCAAATCGCCGATCTCGATCCAAGGCAAGACATTCACCGTGGCTGATCTGGTCGAGGAGGAGAAAGCCTCCTGCAAGGCGGGCACGGAACTGACATTCGCGCTGATCGCGCTGGCCCACTACCTCCCTTCCGATGCCGAGTGGATCAGCCGCGACGGCAAGGATTGGTCGCTGGAAAAGCTGGTGGCGGAGGAGATCGAGCAGCCGATCCGGGGCGCACCCTGCGGCGGCACGCACCGCCTGTTCGGCCTGGCCTACGGTTGCCAGCGGCGGCTGAAGGCCACCGGTCGGCTGGACGGCCACTATGCCCGGGCCGATCATTTTGTGCGCGACTACCAGAAGTTCACGCTGACGAAGCTGCAGAATTCCGACGGCTCCTTCAGCACGGAGTGGTTCAAATACCCGGCCGATCGCGAGGACGACATCGATCGCAAGGTGCAGACCACCGGCCACATTCTGGAATGGCTGGTGGGCTCCCTCGATCAGGATCAGCTCTACCAGCCGCGAGTCACGGCAGCTGTCGAATTCCTCAGCTCGGCACTCCTGAGAGAGCCCGCCCGCGAGTGGAAGCTGGGGCCCCTGGGGCATGCTCTCCACGCCCTGACGATCTATCAGGAACGGGCCTGGGGTGTGGTTCTCCCGGGCGGTATCGCGGCCTTCCAGGGACCGATGAAGGCCGCCCCGGCCACCGCTCGCATGGCCGATGTCTCCACTGGGTCTGGTCTCATGGCCCCACGCTGAGATCCATTCTTGAATGGTGGCGGCCACTTGCCGTAGGCTGGACGGACGGATCACGCAGCAAGCGGCGTCCGCGTTTAGGAGCGGAAGATGTCGCCCGTGGAACTCTCATCGCAGCTGCAGCAACTGCTTGAGGCGGGCGTGCGCCTCCGGAAGGGGTGCGGAGCTGAAGCTGTGCTCCTTCTGGTTGACCAGCGGCTCGACTGGGATGCGGTGCGGGCCTGCACCGCCGGAGTGCCCCTGTTGGTGGCGGCGGATGAAGAGAGCCACCTGAGCGGAGTCTCCGACCACGGCCTGCAGGCTGTGCTGTTGGATGTGGCAGGGCTTCCGGTCCATGAACGGCTGGCTCAGGCCCTGTTGGAATGCGTGGCTGCCGAGCTGATCGCCCCAGAGGCACAGGTGGTGGCCATCTATAGCGGGTTCGAGGCGGGCACGATCGATTCCGTGAGTGTGTTGCGCCTGGAGGAACACCTTGGCCAGCTCACCAGCCGCGATCTGCGGAATCTGGAGACGAAAGTGCCACTGGAGACGCTCAAGCAGGTCGTCGATCTGGCGGTGGAGATTGGTCGGGAAGGGCGGGAAGGCAAGCCGGTCGGCACGCTCTTCGTCGTGGGTGATGCCCGCAAGGTGTTGCAGTCGAGCCACTCCACCGGATTTGATCCGGTGCGCGGATACAGCCGGGCCGAACGGAATCTGTCTGATCCGCGTGTGCGCGAGGGGATCAAGGAGATCGCCCAATTGGACGGGGCGTTCATCGTTGGTCCCGACGGCACGGTTGAGGCGGCAGCCCGCTATATCGATGCGTCGGCGGAGAATGTGTCGGTGGCCAAGGGGCTCGGCGCCCGACACTGGGCTGCGGCCGCGATCACCCGTCGCACCCGCAGCGTGGCCGTGGCTGTCAGTGAGACCAACGGCACTGTGCGAATCTTCCAGAACGGCGAGGTGGTTCTGCGCATCGAACCCTTCCGCCGCGCCATGAAGTGGAAGGATTTTGAATACGAGCCGCCCAGCAGCGACTGACCAGCCTCTCCCGGTGAAACCCGCTGCTGCCGTCCCTCCGGCCATCCCCATCCTCTTCGGCCACATCCCACCTTCTCCGGCCACTTCATGGAGCCGCGCATGGCCCCGGATCCTCACCCCCTGAGTGTCGCTCCCGACCTGCAGGGGAAAACCGTGTGGGTGATCGACACGCTCTCGCGGGTGTACCAGTTGTTCCATGCCCTGCCGGAGATGTCGAGCCCCACCGGCACGCCTGTGCAGGCTGTTTATGGCTTCACCAAGGATCTTCTGGCGGTCATCGAAAAGCGGAAGCCTGAATATGTTTTCTGTGCGATGGATGCCCCGGGCAAGACCTTCCGGCACCAGATGCATGCCACCTACAAGGGAACGCGCGCCGAGATGCCGGCCGATCTCGTTCCGCAGATTCCGCTCATCCGCGAACTCTGCGCCACGATGGGGATTCCCTGTCTGGAACTCTCCGGCTACGAGGCGGATGACATCCTTGCCACGCTGGCCCGAGCCACTACAGCCCTGGGGGGCAATGCGATCCTCGCCACCTCCGACAAGGATGCCCGCCAACTGCTCAGCGACCGGGTGAAGCTCCTCAACCTCCGTACCAACACGATGATGGGCCCGGAGGAACTGGTCGCCGACTGGGGGGTGCGGCCGGAGCAGGTGGTCGATTGGCTCTCGCTGGTGGGCGACAGCGCCGACAATGTTCCGGGCGTGCCGCTCATCGGCCCCAAGGCGGCCACTGAATTGCTGCAGAATTTCGGCAATCTCGACGCGATTCTCAGTCGCTTGAGCGAGGTGAAGGGGGCTCGAAAGCAGGAAAACCTGCGCACCTATGCCGACACCGCCCGGGCGGGCCGGGAGCTGATCCGGCTCGACGACCACGTGCCTGTGGAAATTCCCTGGGAGCAGGGACGGCTCCACCAGCCCGACGGTGAGCGGCTGGCGGCCTTTCTGCAGAGCCTTGGATTCAACAGCCTCGTGAAGGCCGGGCGGCAGGCAGCTGCTCCGGCCCCGCAGAGACGCCCGAAAACATCTGCCGCCAAGCCACCTCAGCCCGCGGATCGTCAGGGGCGACTGCTGCTGAGCGACACCGATGCACCTCCGGCAGCAGAAACGCCGCTGCCGGCCGCGCCACCAGTCTTTGCCACTCCCGCCGACGACGCGGCGCTCGTCGCGCTGGTGGCCTGCCTGCGAGGAGAGGGGGAGATCGCCGTGGCAGTGGCGCTGCCGCCGGCGGCCACGCGCATGACAGCGCCCCTGGGGATCGCGCTGGCCTCATCAGCACGCGAGGCCTGGGTGCCGGCGGCGCTGTTGCGCAGCACGGGGCCGGGCCGGGCAGCGCTGGCAGACCTCTGCGCCGACCCCGCTGTCGGCAAGTGGGCCCACGATCTCAAACGGCAGGAACTTGCGCTCCGCGTGGCCGGTTTCGGTTTAGGCGGGGTGGCATTCGACACGTTCCTTGCCGGATATCTGCTCGATGCCGGCCAGCGCAACCATTCGCTCGGGGCCCAGGCCGATCTCGATTCCGTCGGCGCCTCGGCCGATCTCGACGCCGTTGAGCCCGATGTCCGCCAGCCGCGGCTGGAGAATCCCGCCGATGCCGCCGATGCTTTGGCCGCCTGTCGGGCCACGCGGGGGCTCGTTCCCCTGCTCGCCTCCCGGCTCGAGGCAAACGGACTGCGAAAGCTCTTCGACGAGGTGGAGATTCCGCTCGCCTCGGTTCTGGCCGACATGGAATTCCATGGCATCCGGGTCGACAGCGGAGTGCTCGCCATTCTCTCGCAGCGCTACACAGAGCGGCTCGCCGATCTCGAGCGGGAGATTCACGGCCTCGCCGGCCGGCCCTTTGCGCTCGCCTCGCCGCTGCAGGTGCGGGCGGTGTTGTTTGCAGAACTGGGGCTGCCAGTTGTCAAACGCACCAAAACCGGTCCGAGCACAGACGCCGAGGTGCTGGAGGAGCTGGCGCGTATGCACCCCCTGCCGAGGCTGCTGCTGGAGCACCGCAAATATACCAAGCTCAAGAGCACCTATGTCGACGCGTTGCCGAGCTTGGTGGAGCCATCCACCGGCTGCATCCACACAACTTTCAACCAGACAGTGACCGCCACCGGACGCCTCAGTTCGAGCGATCCAAACCTGCAAAACATCCCGATCCGCTCCGAGGAAGGGCAGCAGATCAGGGCCGCCTTCCTGCCGCGTGAGATCGGCTGGTGCTTTGTGGCAGCCGATTATTCCCAGATCGAACTGCGCATTCTCGCCCATCTTTCCGGCGATGCAGCGATGCGGCAGGCGTTTGCTGCAGGGGAGGACATCCACTCAAGCACGGCTGCGGCGGTGTTCGGTATGCCTGTCGCGGAGGTCACTTCCGCGATGCGCCGCACTGCCAAGGCGGTGAACTTCGGGATTCTCTACGGGCAGAGCGCTTTTGGTCTGGCCAAGGCGCTGGGCATTCCCCAGGCCGAGGCGGCCAGCTTCATCGCCGCCTATTTCCGCACCTTCTCCGGCGCCGCAGAGTTTATGGATGAGCTGCTCGACGGCTGCCGCCGCGATGGGCAGGTCACCACCATGCTCGGAAGGCGGCGGGCCATCGAAGGGGTGCGCGATCGGGCCGGCCGGCGCAGCGCTGCCGGGGTTTTCAATCTCTCGCTCCCTGAGCGCACTGCGATCAACACCGTCGTGCAGGGGTCGGCGGCCGACATGATCAAGCTCGCCATGCTGCGTGTGGCGCGGCAGGTGGCCGCCCAGCGGCTGGCCGCCCGGATCGTGTTGCAGATCCACGACGAACTGGTGCTCGAGACGCCTCTGGCTGAGGTGGCCGCTGTGGAGCGGCTCCTGAGGGAGGAAATGCTGCAGGCACTCCCGCTGGAGGTGCCGCTGGAGGTGTCGGTGCATGCCGGTGCCACCTGGGCAGCGTGTGAGAAGGGAGCGCTGACAGGATGACCACCAGCGCAGCCGACAGTCCGCTGCTCCTCATCGGACTGCTGGGAAAGATCGGGGCCGGCAAATCGACGGTGGCCCGTCGGTTTGCCGAGCATGGCGCCCAGGTGATCGACGCCGATTCCATTGCCCACGAAGTGCTGGAGGAACCGGCGGTCGTGCAGGCGATCGCCGCGGCGTTTGGCACTGGCGTCCTTTCGCCTGAGGGCAGGGTGCTCCGGCCGAGCTTGGCGGAGGCGGTGTTTGGGCCTTCGGCCAGCCATGCCGCTGCGCTCAAGGCACTCGAAGCGATCGTCCACCCCCGTGTGCACGAGCGGATCGAAGCGCAGTTGGCCGGGTTGCAGGCCGCCGCCAGCAGGTTGCGGGCTGGCAGAGCAGCCGTTGACGGAGCGGAAAAAGGGCCCGCAGGCGGTTTTCCACCGACAGGCAGAGAACCGCTGGTGGTGGTGCTCGATGTGCCGTTGCTGGGCACGGGGGGCTGGGCAGACCGCTGCGATTCGATTGTGGTGCTCGAGTGCCCCGATGCCGTGCGGGAGCAGCGGATGGCGCAGCGGCAGTTGAGCCCCCGGCAGCGAGCGGCGCGGGAGGCCGCCTGGCAGGCCTCGGCTCCCCCCCATCCGCCCGCGGAAAAAACGCTGAGCGTGGATACGTCGGGCGATGTGGCCTATACTTGGGCTCAAGTTGATCGGATCTGGAGCCACCTCGGCAGGTCTGCCCCGCTGCCCTGAGCGGCCGGCCGCCCCGGGGAGGATTCCTGTTTCGCATCTTCCCGGTTTCCGCCGGCGCCCATCTTTGTCGTGCAACGCGACCTGATTCCGGGACGGGATAGCCGGCCCCGCCTTCGATCTCCATTCCCCACTGCTTCTCCCCACTGTTTGGTGCTCCTTCCCGCGCTGTGCGTCATCCCTGGCCTCCCCGGCTTTCTGCCGGGAACGCTCCGGCTCGTCGCCCGTCCGCCCCGCGAGGTATTTCATGCCGATGACCGATCCCGAAGACGCCGGGGAAGACTTGGATCTGCAGCCGATGTCGCTGGCGGAGGAGATCGCCGCCGAAGTGAAACTCGACGGCATCGATCCGACCGATCGCTATGAGAGCCTGAAGCGGGGTGATACCCACATCACCGCCCTGCAGAAGATGTCGATGCCCGAACTGATCGATCTGGCCCGGCAGGAGCATATCGACGACATTGTCGGGGCCAAGAAGCACGAGCTGGTCTTTCGCATCCTGAAAGAGCGGGTGAAGCTCAATGGCCTGATGTTTGGCGAGGGAACGCTGGAGATTCTGCCGGATGGCTTCGGCTTTCTGCGCAGCCCCGACTACCACTATCTCTCCTGCCCCGATGATATCTATGTGTCGCCGAGCCAGATCCGCCGCTTCGGCCTGCGCAACGGCGCCAGCGTGGCTGGGCAGATCCGGCCGCCGAAGGAGAGCGAGCGTTACTTTGCCCTGCTGCGGGTCGAGGCGATCAATGGTGAGGATCCAGCCAAGCTGTCAACGAGAGGGTTCTTTGACGACCTGACCCCGCTCCACCCCGACAAGCGGATCGTGATGGAGACGACAACGGAGGAAGTGGCGACCCGCGTGGTTGATCTGATCGTTCCGATCGGGTTTGGCCAGCGTGGCCTGATTGTCAGCCCGCCCCGGGCGGGGAAGACGATCCTGCTGCAGAAGATGGCCAAGGCAGTCCTGGCCAACTACCCCGAAGCCTATGTCTTCATGCTCCTCATCGACGAGCGACCTGAGGAGGTCACCGACATGGAGCGGCAGGTGAGGGGGCCCTCCTGCGAGGTGATCAGCTCCACGTTCGATGAAAACGCCAGCCGGCACGTGCAGGTGGCGGAGATGGTGATCGAAAAGGCCAAGCGGCTGGTGGAGTATGGCCGCGATGTCGTTATCTTTCTCGATTCCATTACCCGGCTGGCGCGGGCCTGGAATTCCGAGGTGCCCAATTCAGGCAAGATCCTTTCCGGCGGCGTCGATGCCAACGCGCTGCAGCGGCCCAAGCGTTTTTTCGGCAGTGCCCGCAAGGTGGAGGAGGGGGGCTCGTTGACGATCATGGCCACAGCCCTGGTCGACACAGGCAGCAAGATGGACGAAGTGATTTTCGAGGAATTCAAGGGGACCGGCAATCTCGAGATCATGCTCGACCGGCGCCTCGTCGACAAGCGGATCTATCCGGCGATCGACATCAACCGCTCGGGCACGCGGCGTGAGGAGATGCTGCTCGATCCTGAGGAGTATCGGCGGATCTGCGTGCTGCGACGGGTGTTGGGGGAGATGAATCCCCCCGATGCGATGGAGCTGCTCATCAACCGGCTGGCGAAGACCAAGAACAACGCCGAATTCCTCGCGGGGCTCAAGTCGTGATGCAGTTTGGCGCCGGAAAACCAGCCACCGCAGGCCCGCTGGCCACGCTCTTGTTGCCCGGGCTGGGGCGGCAGTGGCAGGGCACGCCCGACCGACTGCCCGCGGGGGTGCGCGTGGCGATTGTGGTGTCGCGGTACAACGACGCGATCACCGGCAGGCTTCTGCAGGGAGCCGTCGCCACGCTGCAGGCGGCGGGATTGGAGGCGGGGCATCTCGATGTGGCCTGGGTGCCCGGTGCGTTTGAACTGCCGTTGGCTGCCGATCGGTTGGCGGCCAGCGGAGCCTACGCGGCCGTGATCTGCCTGGGGGCAATTATCCGCGGTGAGACCACCCACGATCAGCATATTGCCAGCGCCGTTGGGCAGGGCATCGAGCAATGCTCAAGGGCCCGCGGTCTGCCGGTGCTCTTTGGCGTGCTCACCTGCAACTCGCTCGATCAGGCCCAGGCCAGAGCCGGCGGCACTGCCGGCAACAAGGGGGAGGAGTGTGCGGTTGCGGCCATTGAAATGATCACGCTCCTCGCTCAGATTTCCCCCCCGGCCAAGCCTCCCCAGCCGCAAGGTGATTCCCGGTGAATATGCCCCGCCGTACCCGTGCCCGTGAAGTTGCCATGCAGGTGCTCTACCAGCGGGACGCCAATCCCGCCACGGCGCTTGAGGATGTCGAACGCTTCCTGGCCGGTCGGCTGCGCAGCGCTTCGCTGGTGGCCTTTGCACGCCTGCTGGTGAAGGGGGTGATCCGTGAGGAGGCCGACATCGACCGCCGGCTCGAGGCCCGTGCCGCCCATTGGCGCGTGGCCCGGATGGCGGCAACCGACCGGGCCATTCTCCGCATTGCCCTGTTTGAACTGCTGCACACCGATGTCCCCGGCCCCGTGGCTGTGGATGAGGCGATCACGCTGGCCAAGCGGTATGGCAGCGATGCCTCGGGGGCGTTTGTGGCGGGTCTTCTCGGCAGCGTGCTGGCCGAAAGAACGGCCGCGGATTCCGCCGGGGCTGTCCCGACTCCCCGCACGTAAGACCCCCCTTCCGTCCAGTGCGGCGGGCAGGGGTGAACTGGAGCTGTTGACGCATGGGCATTTTTTCCTTCGGTCGCAAGAACCCGCCCACTCCCCAGGAGCCAGAGGCGCCGGCGGGGGCGGAGCCGCAGGCTCAGGAGGCGGCTGCCCCGCGGGGTTTGCTCGATCGCTTGCGGGCCGGTTTGGCCAAGACGGCGCAGGTGTTCAACACCGACGTGCGCGATCTGTTCAAACGGGAGGGGCGTCTGGTGGACGAGCCCTTCCTCGAGGAATTACGGGGAGTGCTGATCCGCACCGACATGGGGCCGGGGGCTGCTGAGGCGATTGTCGTCGACGTACGGAACAGGCTGCGGGCCCGCGTTGTTGATCCGGACGTGGTGCTCGATTCAATCCGCCGACAGTTGCTCGAGCGCCTGCACAACACATCGGCGGGGCTCGCTGTCGCCGCATCCGGGCCAACGGTCATTCTGGTCACCGGCGTGAACGGTTCCGGAAAGACGACATCGATCGCCAAGCTGGCCCATCGGTTCACCAAAGAGGGGAAGCGGGTGGTGCTCGGGGCGGGCGACACGTTCCGCGCCGCGGCCGTGGAGCAATTATCGCTGTGGGCCGGGCGACTGGGGGCCGAGATCGTGCGCGGTGAGCCGGGGAGCGATCCGGCGAGCGTGGCACATCGGGCCGTGGCCAGGGCGCTGGAGAGCGACTGCGACGTCTGCATCATCGACACCGCTGGCCGGCTGCAGACGCAGTCGGCACTGATGCAGGAGCTGGCCAAAATCAGGCGGGTGATCGGCAAGCAGATCCCCGATGCTCCGCACGAAGTGCTGCTGGTGATCGATGCCACTGCAGGCCAGAACGCGCTCTCGCAGGCCAAGGGTTTCCGGGAAGCGGCCGGGTGCACCGGCATCGTGCTGGCCAAGCTCGATGGCTCAGCCAGAGGGGGCGTGATCGTGCCTGTCACCGAGCAATTCGGCCTGCCGGTGAAATTTGTCGGGTTGGGGGAATCGGCCGACGATCTGGAGCCTTTTGCGCCCGACCGCTTTGTCGCGGCGCTTCTGGAAGGGGCTTTTCAGCAGGCCCGCTGACGCACAGCAGGCTGTGGAGGCTGGCTGTAGAGAAAGGGATCCGCCGCTGGCTGCGGTGGGTGAAGGTCTCTCGGGAAAACAGCTCAGGGAAGGCTTTTTCCACGGCGAGTAGAGGGCGGATAATTTCCGCCGTCAGCCCATCTTGCCTGCCGCTGTTCCGGCTGGGGAAACCTTGCTGGACTGTCTGGTTCCGCGGGGCATTTTCGGCCGGCCATGCCGATTCACCAAACAGGAAGTTGAACTGGCGCACCGGTGCTTGGCGGTCCGGGGCGTTTGAAGGCTTGCGTTTTGCACAACGGCCGACCGCGGTGTCAGTGGCGGCCATTTTCACCATTGATGAGGAGCCCGAACGCTCATGAAACGGACTTGGAAAAACTTTCCGCCACTGCTTACTGCCGGACTCTTGGCGGCCGGCTCGCTGCTGTCGTCCACGGCCTTTGGCCAGACCGCTCCTGTGATCCCCAACGTTCCCCAGGAAGACGCCTACCAGCTCCGCGGCTTGGCTCCGCAGGAGGCGGCTCAGGAAGTTGAGGATGGCCCCAACCGCTATCTGGAGGTGGAAGGCCTCAAGGAACGGGGCATCTCCACCTACGGGTGGATCGAAGCCGGCATCGGCGCCAACAACTGGGGCAGCCCGTTCAACGGCCCGATCACGTTCAACGATCGCAACTGGATGGGACAGGTAAACCAGCTCTATCTCGTCAATGAAAAGGTGCTCGACACCGCTGACGGCGGGGCCGATTGGGGAGGGCGTGTCGACCTGCTGTACGGCGGCGATTCGATCTTCACCACCGCCCGCGGCTTGGATGGCAATCTGTTGAACCAGAGCCCCGCCGGAGCGCCGAGCTGGAACTCCAGCAAGTATTACGGCCTGGCGATGCCGCAGCTCTACGGGGAGATGGGGTATGGAGATCATGCCGTGAAATTCGGCCATTTCTATACGATCATCGGGTATGAAGTCGTTCCCGCCATCGGCAACTTCTTCTACACCCATGCCTACACGATGCAATACGGCGAGCCGTTTACACATACCGGCATCCTCGACACGTGGAAGGCCAGCGATCAGCTGACGATCTACGGCGGTATCACCAACGGCTGGGACAACTACAGCGATCCGATCAACATCTTCGGCATCTCCAATCCCGGCTATCCCGGCGCCAACAGCAATGCGGCGTTCTTGGGTGGAGCGACGTTGAAGAGCGCCGACGAGGCTCAGGCCCTCACGATGACCGTCTCCAGCGGCAACGAGATCGGGTCGTTTGCTCCGTCCGGGCTGGCAAACATCGGCAACCGCTCGATTCTCAGCACGGTGTACGTCAACGAACTGTCCGACAAGCTGACGTATGTGTTCCAAAACGACAACGGTTGGCAGTTCAATGCCAACACGCCCAACACGCTCAATCAGAGCCAGCCGGGCACGGCCCTGTGGTACGGCATCAATCAGTACATGTTCTACAACTTCAGCGACACGCTGGTGGGTGGCATGCGGCTGGAATGGTTCCGCGACAACAACGGCTACCGGGTGATCAGTCCGCTCCGCAATGCCATCTTCGGTGGACCGTTCCGCACCGGATACCAGGGCAACTTCTGGGAGGCTTCGTGGGGTCTCAACTGGAAGCCCAACAAGAACTGGATCATCCGGCCTGAACTGCGGTACGACTGGTACTCGCCTGACCACAACCAGGGTCCGCTCCCCTACGGCAGCAACTTCGACCAGTATGGTCAGCTGTACGGTGGCTGCGACGCGATCTTCCAGTTCTAGTTGCCCGCGAGCAGGCGGATCCGCCTGACAAGAGAGTTTCAACGCATCGCCCGCCGGCAACGGCGGGCGATGCTGTTGTGTACCGCTGGTTGGGCCCCCAATTCCGGCGTTACCGCCCGCCCCTATGGGTCAGGGGCTGGGGCAGGGAATTGGCACCTCTGGAAACCAGCTCGGCCAGCTCTCTGGCGGCTGCAACGCGATCTATCAGTGTTGAGCCCCTGTCTGTGGCCCAGCCCGTGATCTACAGCCGGCGAGCACGCCGGTGGGGTGAGAGCCGCTGCTTCCCCCGCGGATTTTCGGTGGAACCGCTGTGGAAAATCGCCCCTCCTCCGCCCGACGGGCTCCGGGCGCGATGCCAGCCGGCAGCGGTTGTGACCTCGTTTGGAGGCCAAAAAGGGGGCCTCTGCCGGTTCAAAGACGTGTCCTAAGTCGAGCAATTGCGGTGAGAGTGGGCGGTCTGGAAAGCCTGCGTAATCTGCGCAATCAGGAAAGTTTTACACCCTGTGTGGATGCTGTTAGCCTTCCAGCTCGGTTTTGAAGCTTGGAACTCGCGGAGAAGACCTCATTCGCCCGATACATAGATGCGAAGTGATTTCAAGGAGGAACAACGACATGGTATTGGCCCGCACTCAAGCCGAGATGATCGGCGGCCCCGCCGCGTTGCTTCCCCCACGGCAGCCGCCATGCTCTGGCCGGCTGTCGCTGGGAATGCTCCTCTTGGGCGTTGGCCTGCTGGCCCCCGCCTGGCCCGCCCTTGTCCGCCCGCAGCCGGCGGCGGCCTCTGAACATGCCCAGGCCAGCAGCTGGCTGACCAGCTACGAAGAGGCTCTGGCGGTCGCCCAACGCACTGGCCGACCGGTTTTGACCGTGTTCACCGGCAGCGACTGGTGCCCCCACTGCAAAACACTCGAGGAAAACGTCCTGTTCACGGAGACGTTTCGGGAATGGGCCGATGATCACGTTGTGCTGCTGATGATCGATCTGCCCCAGGCGGGGATTTCCCAGGCTGTGCGCAGCGAGCGGTCGCAGGTCTGCATTAAATACGGCGTGCGCACGTTTCCCAGCGTATTGGTGATCGGCCCCGACGGCTCCAAACTGGCCTCCCAAACCGGCTACACGGGGCAGTCCGCGGCAGCCTGGATCGGAGCAATCGCCGAGAAAATGCCGGCGGCAACGGCCCAGACGGCCTCTGTCCGGCCGGCCATCAACCAAGGCCTCGCCGCCTCTCAAACGCCGGTGGTTGGCGAAGACGCGGGCACGGTGTGCGAGTCGCTCGACGATGCCGTGGAAAAGTCGCGGGGAACCAAGCGGCCGATCCTGCTGGTGGTTTCCCGACCGGGGGACAAAAAAGCGACCACCCACACCGCTTCCCTGATCAACCATCCAGAATTCGCCCCGTTTGTTCACGACCACTTCGTCGTGGCGCAGGTGCCCCCGGAGGCTCCCAGTGGCTCCGAAACGGCGCAGTCGATGGAAAACCTGCTGGGAGGGGTGGAATTGCCTTCCGAGGCCGTGGAATTGATCGTCACTGAAGACGGGCAAACGCCGTTGTTCAGCCAGTCGGGCGGGCAGCCGCCGGCCCGGATCGTCAACGGATTGCGGCGGTTTCTGGCGGCCCGGCAGGCTGCCCGGTTCGGCGAGGCCTCCCGCCGCTGAGTTGAGTGCCACCCGCTACAGCGATTGGATCGTCTGAAAGCGGGCGGCTTCGTGCGACAACTGGCCGATCGCCTCACGCATGCCCTGTAACGCCGCCGCGAAACCCTCCGTAGACGACGCGGCATCGGTCGCCCCCTCGCGGAGCTTCTCGATGATGGTGCAGGTCTGACGCACAGACTGCGACTGCGACTGCATTCCTTGGTGGACGTTTTCGAGCGTCTGCGTGACCGTTTTCACCGGAGTGATGATCAGGCCGAGTTGGGCACTCACCTGGGCCACTTCCTTGATGCGGGCGCTGACCTCGTTGTGAAATTTGTCCATTTCCATCGTGCCGCTCGACACAGATCCCTGCATCTCGCGGACCATCCGCTCAATGTCCTTGGTGGCCAGCGCCGTCTGGTCTGCCAGGCGGCGGATTTCCTGGGCCACGATCCGGAAACCGCGCCCCGCCTCGCCCGCCTTTTCAGCCTCGATCGTGGCGTTGACTGACAGCAGATTGGTCTGATCAGCCACCTTGGCGATGGTGGTGATGACTGAGGTGATGCCGCTGGTGCGTTGGCTGATCGAGGAGAGTTTTCTGGTGAAGGTCTCGAGCGCGGCATCGAGTTTTTTCATCGATTCGCCCATGTTTTCCAAGCCGACACGGCCTTCATCGGCCACTGCGGCCGCTTGGCGGGCCACGACCGTCACGTCGCCGGTCATCCCCAGAAGTTGCGTGCTTGTGGCGGAGATTTTGGCCAGACCGGCAGCAATTTCAGCCGTCGAACCACTGAACGTGCGGAGGGAACGCTCCTGCCGGGAAAGGGCTGTTGAGCCTTCGGCCTCCGTGATGGTCAGCATGTCTCCTGATGTCTGCACCTGACCCACGAGGCTTCGTTGCCCGCCACTCAACCGGGACAGGGCGGTGAGCAATCGGCCTGTTTCTGACGAGCCGCCGGGAGGGACCGTCCCGGTGAGGTTGCCGGCGGCCAAGGCCTCGGCCACCAGCATCGATTGGTGGAGAGGAATGGCCACCCCCTTGGACAACCGCCGTGCCAGCCACCAGCCGGGGAGACCCACCAGTGCCGCTGCGGCCAGGGCGGGTGGGGCATGCCGCCGGATCACATCCCAGAGGGTGGGGTTGGCCACAGTCACCAGCACGGCACGCCCGGAACTGCCATCGGCTTCCTGCACTGGCGCCGCCATACGATAGGCCCGCGGCGTCGGGCGACCGGCGGGCGCGGCCTGTTTGAGGCAGGCTCTGGCCAGTTCGATATCGGCTTCATCGAGGGACAGTGCGGGCGGAACAATCGGGCCGCGGGGATCGGATTGACGCACCAGCAGCGTTTTCTGCTTCGCATCAAGGATCCGTACCTCAAGCACTTCAGGCCCCACCAGGGCTTCCAGCAGACGCTGCAGCTGACCCCGGCCAGTCAGCGGTTCGGCGGCAGCGCCGGGGTCGGTTTCGGAACTGCGTGCCGCACTTCCAGCCAGCGCCACCGCAGTGGCGACCGTGCTGGCCAGAGATCCAGCCTCGCGGCGGGCATCCGCCTCAGCGGCACGATGGCCGCTCACGGCTTGCAGAAGCCATGTGGCCACTACAGAACCGAGGATCAACACCGTGGCGGTGAGGGCAAATTTTGAACGCAGCGGCATGCGGATCTACTCCCGGGCAGGAATCTGAGCGGGTTTTCCCGCGACACAGGCAGCTTCGGCAGCAAGCCTCCCCGCCGAAAGGAGCGGCAGTGGGCGGGGGGGAGTGCTCTCCTCAGCAGATGTCTTTCGGCACCAGAACCTTAATCCGACCGGCGGCGCAGTGCCAGCCGAAGGGGCTGGGAAAAGCTCGTCAGACTCCCGTACTCCCCCGATCATTCGGGCCCAATCGTCACCACCGGCGGCTGCGGGGGGCTGGCGGCCTGCGGGCCGGAATCTCCGGCTGGGGCCGAAAGGAACGCCGATTGTCCGGGGGATGTTTGCCGCAATTTTCCTGCCAGTGCGCAGCCCCCGATCGGCATCAAGGCGAATGCTGGGGCCAGGAGCCAGGGAAGCCAGATCCGGCCTCCCCCTGTCGGCAAACGCCGCGGGGACAGATCCTCAGCAAGTATTCGCGGACGGCTCTCAGGCATGGCAGTTGTCTCCCCCGGCGCAGGCACCATGGCAGAAAGATGGGCTGATACACCGAAGTGCAGCCCGGAATCAACCCCCGGCCAGGCCTCCATTCCCTGAGGCACTGCCCCCCTTGTTCCCACAGCCTATTTACCCAGACACTGGCCGAGGCGGGGCTTGAACCCGCACGGAGATCACTCTCCCCGGGATTTTAAGTCCCGTGCGTCTGCCAGTTTCGCCACTCGGCCCTGTGGCGGGATCGTAATCCCGCCCACCCGCGCTCCGCAATCGGCGTTTTCCAGTCCCGCAAATCGCCGCACCGAGCTGGCTGTGGAAAAAGCCATCCATGGCCTTGTTCCACGACGGGCATCGCATCGAGCGATATTGCACTCTATCCACGGACAGCTAGCCTGGCTTGGCCGGGGCCCCAGCGAATCGCTGGTCCGGCTTGGCATCGATCCCGCCAGCGGGGCGGCCGGCGGCTACAATCGGGCAGGAGCCGGCGGGTACCGTAGCCCCGCCTGTCGGGCAACATCCCGGCTGAGCCGCGGCTGTCGGTTGACGAAAGGAATCCGCAATCCCTTGAATGAGTCCGCGTCTGAAGTGACGGTGGCTGGAGTCCTTCCTGCCGGTGGCGTTGATGGCTTTCTTGGCACCCGGGCCAGCGTCGGTATGGACGTGGTTCTGGTGGGGCTCTTGGCAACCCTCCCCTTGCTGGCGTGGAGCGTGCACCTTGTGCGCTCCAAACGGGCCTACGCTCTGCACAAAGCATTGCAACTGTTCATCGCCGCAGCGCTCGTGGCGGCCATAGCGGTCTTTGAGGTGGACGTGCGGTTGGTGAGCGATTGGAAGGTGCGGGCTGCGGCCAGCCCATGGTGGCCTGTGGGAGTCTGGAGCTCCCTGGGGGTGCATCTGGTGTTCGCCATTTCGACGCTCGTGCTCTGGGTGTGGGTGGTGTGGGAGGCGCTGCGGCGGTTTCCCGTTCCTCCCGCCCCAGGGACGCATGGTGGCCGCCACCGCGTCATGGCCCGGCTGGCGGCCCTCGACCTGCTCTGCACCGCCATCACCGGGGTGGCGTTTTACTGGTTGGCGTTTGTGGCCCGCTGACTGCGCGAGGCCGTGCCCCGGGGAAACCAGCGGCAGATCGCCACGCCGCCGAAGTAGAGCAGGCACAGCGGCAGCGCCAGAAACAGCAGGCTGTAGGGATCGGCCGGCGTGAGGATCGCCGAAACGACGAAGATCACGACCACCGCCATGCGCCACTGCGAGATGTAGGTGTCCACGTCGAAGATCCCGATGCGCTCCAGAAAGAGCATCACCAGCGGCAACTGAAAGCCGAGTCCAAACCCGATCGGCAGGATGAGCACAAACCCCAGCCACTCGCTGATGCGCGGGTCGGGGTCGAGCCCCAGCCAGGAATTGAACTGCAGCAGGTAATCGAGAACAAAGTCAAAGACAAAGAAGAACGCCAGCGAGCAGCCGGCCAGGAAGAGTCCTGTACTGACGGGCAGAAAGAGATGCACCCAGCGTTTTTCGTGGGGATAGAGCCCCGCCGCGACGAATGTCCAGAGTTGGTAGAGCACCCAGGGGCTCGAGAGCACGACCCCCACCAGGAGCGCGGCTTTCACGTAGATCCCAAACGCCTCCTGGGCGCTGAGGGTGGTGATGCTCACTCGGGCATCGCGGGCCAGCGGTTGCCACAGCAGCACCGGCACCAACTCCTGCAGTTGAAATGCCGACTGTCCAGGTGGCAGTGCGGTGGCCGACGCGGAATCTTCAGCAGAGCCCTGGGCCGCCACGGCGGCGGGCTTTTCCAGCACGCGGGACAGCCGGTCGGCATGCACCTCCCGCAGTTCAAACGAGAGTCCGTGATTTTCTACCGCATCGACAATCTCCGCGCGGGAGTAGGGCAGGGGTGGGCCGCCGGCCACCCTGGGCTTCCAGGCGTCGAAGGTTTCGATCGACCGCTCGGTGTAGTAGGTCCCCAGCGCTCTCCGCAGCGGCGCCTCAATGAGGTGCACCACCGGCTGTGCCACCAGAAAGCCGATCATCACCGCCACAGCCAGCCCTGCGGTGGCCCGGATGAGGCAGACGCGCAGTTCCTCCAGATGCTCGCCGAATGTCATCGTGGAGCTTTGGAAGAGATCTTCGTCGTCGATACGGGCCATGGGACGGGCTCGGGGCGGTGGCCGCGGATCTCCTGATCGCGCGGGAAGTCAATCCGACTCTACTTCAAATTCAAGCCCCATACTTGCCAAACCGGAGGGCGTGGGCCATCGCCAGGAGCATCAGGTGCTTCGCGGGGAACATCCCCAGTCCGCCCCGCAGGCATTCCCGCTCGGAGAATTTTTCCAGGCCATCGGGCCGGCAGGTGGGGGCAGAAAGGAGGGTGGGCACCGGATGCCAGCTGTGGCTCTTGAGCAGGCTCGGCGTGCTGTGGTCGCCCGTGACAATCAACACATCTGGCTGGAGCGATTCGATGCGGGGAATCGCCCGATCGAGTTCCTCGATCCGCTTCACCTTCTGCTCAAACGCCCCGTCCTCGCCGGTGGAATCGGTGTATTTGAAGTGGAGGAAGAAGAAATCGTAGTCGTTCCAGCACTTGGCCAGTTCGTCGATCTGTTGATCCAGCGTCTGCGCATGGCCCACCAGAGTCATCCCCACCAGTCGGGCCAGACCCTTGTACATCGGGTAGACCGCGATGGCCGCAGCCCGCAGCCTGTAGAGCTCCTCATAGGTCGGCAGCCGCGGCTTGCCCGCGAAGCCGCGCAGCACCATGCCGTTGGCCTTGGGCTCGGTTTTGAGAATCTCCCGCGCCTGCCGCACAAATTCTTGGGCGACAGTGGCGGTGCGTGCGGCGGCGGGGGTGACTGCCTGGGGGTCAAGCGGCGCCACGCCAGTGGCTTGCGGATCGGTGTCGGCCACGGCGCCGTCGAGGCCAGGGCCGCGGAACACGACGACAAACCGGTGTTCCTTGACCGGTTTCACAAACACTTCGACTCCTTCGATCCGCACCCCTTGCAGCTTCTCCACGACGGCGAAGCTCTCCTCGGAGGGAATGCGCCCGGCCCGTCTGTCGCTGATCAGCCCGGCCGAATCGAGCGTGCAGAAATTGCCCCGGGCGGCTACGTCGTGGGGCCCCAGTTCGAAGCCGATGCCGGTGGCTTCGAGCGCCCCGCGACCGATCTTGAATTCCAGGGGGTCGTATCCGAACAGCCCCAAATGGCCAGGCCCTGAGCCGGGCGTGATGCCAGGCAGCACCGGAATGCTCGATCCGCAGGTGCCGCGGCGCACCAAGCTGTCGAGGTGCGGAGTGTTGGCCGTTTCCAGTTCGGTGCGTCCGCCCGGATCCAGCGGCAGCCCGCCCAGGCCGTCGGCCACCACCATCACGATTTTGGTGGCAGACTTCTCTGCCAGTTCACGAACCAGATCCTGTTGATTCACAAGTGAGCTCCTGCTCTCGGGGGGTGGTCTAAGAGGCTGTGGATTCGAAGAGGCTGTGGATACAGTGCAGCATCGCCGGATGCGCTGCCCGTCCGAGTGGACTGTCTGCAATCCAGAGGTGCATGGATGACCTTTTCCACAGACAGTAAGGGGAACGGCTGTCGTCCCACCTGTTTTCGGCTCAGAGTCGAATCCCTGCAAGGGGGCACTGCAGGCTGGGGAGTGGAGAGTGCATGGTGCCGGTGGGCCGACTGCTACATTCGCCTGTTTGGCACCGGTATGGACGAGAATCAGGAGCGAGTGGCCGATTCCAGAACATCTGCTGAAAGTCTGTCGCGTGAGCGTGATTCGTCCCAAACTGCCAGAAGACCCCCTGCTGCTCTCTCTGCCAGGCGCCGAAGCGGCATGCCGGCAGGAGCCGGTTGCCACCCGGCTGGAGCAGGTGCGGCGGGAACTCCTCGAGACACCCGGTACCGATGTCGCCGGCTCTTTTTTGGGGCAGCCGGAGAGGCTGCTGGCCGCCTACGGAACCACGCGATCGGCAGCGCGGCGGGCCGACAGCGAACTGTTTGCCATTCTGTCGGCCGCCCGCGCCATCCGCGACCGGGTCGACCGGGTGGTCTATGTCGGGGGCCGCGGTGCATGCGCCTGCGTGGAGGCGCTCTTTGCCACCTGCTGCCATCCGTTCCACAACGAACTGTCGCGGGGGGAGCGGGGAGGACGGCCGCGGTTGACATGGCTCGCAGAGAACTGGGACAGCGATCGGATGCAGGGCGTGCTCGATCTGGTTTCCCCCTCTGCCCGCGCTCATCGCAGCGACGATCTGCTCGATCGCTGGGCCCTTGTCGCAACCGGGGCAGGGGAGACGGCCAGTGAAGCAGCGATGTATCACCTGTTGCGTGGTGCCCTGCGGCCTACCGGTGCCACTGGGACAAGCCCAGTGGCGAAACCAGTGGCAGAACCGATCGCGGTGATTCCGCTGCCGGGCAGCCGGTTGGCCAGTGCCGCTGCAGACGCCCGCCATTGCTTCCCACTGCCGGAGGGAGTGTGGGGAGCGCGGGCTTTCTTCACCGCCGCCGGCTTGCTGCCGGCGAGCATCGTGGGGCTCGATGTGGTGCGCCTGCTGGAGGGAGCGGCGAGCATGCAGCGGCGGTTTCGTGAGGCCCCACCCGCCGAAAACCCGGTCCTCGCGCTCGCTGCGGCCCGGCCATTATCCGGGGTTTTCCTGCATGCTCAGGACCCACGCCTGAGCACTGTGATCGCCTGGTATGAGGCGCTGTTGGCGGAGGAGGGGATGCTCAGCGGTGGCGAGCCGGGCCTTTGTTCCCCCCTCCATCTCCGGGCGGTTGCCGCCCGACGCGACCCTCTGGCCAATGTGGCCGATGCGGCCAATGTGCCGCTGTATCGTGGAGTGGCACAACGGGAGGCCGATGCCAGACAGCCCGCGATTGAACTGCCCCGCATCGACGAACACTCCGTGGGGCAGCTGGTCCAGTTCCTGCTGCTCCATACAGCGGTGGCCCGCCGGCTCGCAGGAGAAGCAGGCAGCGGGGTGGATAATCTCTCCTGAAGGAGGTGGTTTGGGGCGTACCACGGTGCCCGAGGCGATGGCGCGACGGTTTGGCCACGGTATAGTGGCGAGAAATCAAACCCCGCAGCGAAAGGTTTTGCCATGGCCATCACCCTCACCTGGATCGGGCACGCTACTTGGTTGGTTGACACCGGCGCGGGCGTTCTGCTCATCGATCCCTTTTTCGATGAGTGCCCCACCGCGTCGATGCGGGCACGCGACGTTGCCTGCGACGCGATCCTCGTCACCCACGCCCATTTCGACCACATCGCCGATCTGGTGGCGGTGGCCAAGCGCACCCGGGCACCCGTCCTGTGCAACTGGGAGATCGGGCAATGGCTCGGTGGCCAGGGGGTGGAAACGGCTCGGGCGATGAATCTGGGGGGACGCATGCCGGTTCCCGGCGGCACGGCCAAGATGGAGATCGCCCACCATTCGTCCAGTTTTCCCGACGGCACCTATGGCGGAAGTCCGGCCGGCTGGGTGCTCGATGTGGGGGGCGTGCGGGCCTACTTTGCCGGCGACACCGGGCTCTTCTCCGACATGGAGCGGATCGGCCGCCGGGATAGCGATGGCCGCGGGATCGATGTGGCTGTGCTGCCGATTGGCGATGTGTTCACGATGGGGCCGGATGATGCTCTGCAGGCGGTGCGGATGCTCGCCCCGCAGGTTGTGCTGCCGAGCCACTACAACACCTGGCCCCCGATCCAGCAGGATGCCGCCGCCTGGGCCAGGCGGGTGGGAGCGGAGACCGGTGCCGATGCACGCGTGCTGGTGCCGGGCGACCGGGTGCTGATCGAGGTGGTGGCGGACGTGTCAGGGGGCCAGGCAGATTCGTCGCGGCACCGCTAACGGGTTTGGCGACGGTTGACCTCTGCCGCGTCAGGCAGGCGCCGGGTCTGAGGGGAGTTCCACCGGTTGGGCAGGCGGCACGCGCACTTCGATCGTTTCGCCGACAACGCGAGTCTCAAACACATCCACTCTCAGTTTTGGATTGTCGCACCAGGTGCCGTCGCTGAGCCGGAAGCACCAGGCATGCCAGGGACAGACCACCACGCCATCGCGCAGGGGGCCGGTTCCCAGTGAGGCTCCCATGTGCGGACAGAGATCGTCGATGGCCGAATACGAAGTGCCATCGAAGAACACCGCCACGAGCCGGCCGGCCACCTCGAATGTGCGCCCTTCTCCGGCGGGGATGGCGCCCACGCGGGCCACCGGCGTGAACAGAACATCATGCATGAACCACCCTGTAAACTCGTGTCGACGGACTCCACCTGACTTTCCCTCCCATCATACGCGCGGATCTGCATGGCCACCCATCCTCCGGCTGCTTCCCAGCGGCCACCGATTCGCCTCCTGGTGCTCGATGTGGACGGCACCGTCAGCAACAGCCGGCATGAGATCACCGACGCCACCTGCGCGGCCGTGGCTCGGGTGCGGTCGGCCGGGGTGCGCGTGGTGTTGGCGACCGGCCGGAGGTACCGCGACACGCTCCCGGTGGCCGAAAGGCTGGGGATCGACGCCCCACTGATCACCGCCTCGGGGGCGCTGGTGAAGGATCCCGCGACGCATGCCACTGTGCTGCGGGCGGAGTTTGCCCCCGGCGTTATGATTCGTGTGCTGGAGGAGATCGTGGCCCGCGGCCACGAGCCGATTCTCTACACCGACAGTTTTGCGGCGGGCTACGATTTCCATTGCCGTGCCCTGCGCACTCCAACTGCGGAGGCCATGGCCGGCGCTCCCCCCGATCTCACGCAGTCGGCGGGCTGGCAGGCCCTGGCGGAATACTTAACGCGCAATGCCCATCTGGCCCGCGTGCAACCCGATCTGCACGCCCGTGTGCCGGAGGGGGTGTTTGCCGGATTCACGATGGGCACGCGGCCGCAGATGGAGGCCCTCAGGGAGGCCCTCCATCAAGCCTGCCAAGGGGAGCTATCGCTGCATGTGATCCGCAGCCCGCGGTATCGGGAGTGGATGTGCGAGATCGCTCCTGCAGCGATAACGAAGTGGTCGGGCGTGCTGGCGCTGGCAGGAATCTGGGGAATCGAGCCAGCCGCTATCTGTGCTGGAGGGGACGACGTGAACGATCTGCCGATGATCCGTGGGGCGGGCTTAGGGATCGCGATGGGAAATGCAGTCCCGCAGGTTCTGGCGGCGGCCGATCTGGTCGTGGCCACCCACGACGATGGCGGAATCGAAGAGGTTGCCGCGGCGGTGCTTGCCATTCCCCCCCAGCCTGCCCCGCTTGGTGGTGGCTGAGGGGAGGCAGGGGGCTGGCGGTGGTTTTCACCGCGGGCGTCGCCCACACGCGGGTTGAAGCCAACTCTCCCTTTCCCTATACGTCCCCACTGGCACTTCCTGGCTGGCTTCAGGATCGCGGCATGGATCTCAACCTTCAACGTCCCCGCGGATGCTGCACGCGCACGGGGCGGTCCTTTGCGCCGGGGGAGGTGGTCTACACGGCGCTGCTGCGTTCGAAGGCTGGTTGGGAGCGGGCAGATTTCAGCTCTGAGGGCTGGACGGGACCGCCGACAGAGAGCCTGGCGTGGTGGCGATCGTTTCACGCCCCGCCCGAGGTGGCGGGCACCACCCTCACGCCGCCAGATGTGTTGCTCGATATTTTTGAACAGTTGGCCGGCCAGCCGGAAGGGGCGGCACTGCGGTATCTGCTGATGCTGCAGTTGGTGCGCCGCAAGGTGCTCAGAACGATCGAGCAGCCTGATTCGGCAGGCAGCGCAGAGGAAATGACGCTGGCCTGCCGCCGCCGCGACTCCGAATACAGCGTGCGGGTGCCGACGGCGGAGGAACTCGCTGTGGCTGGGCTTGAGGAGAAGCTCTCGGCACTGTTGTGGGCGGGAGGTGAGACATGAGACCAGATGCCTCCTCTTCCCGCGGCACAGCCAGCCGGGTGGTGCCGCGCTCGATCGGTCTGCTCGTGGTGGTCGCCGCGCTGGCCGCCAGTGGGGCGTCGTGTCCGCAGGCGCTCCGCGGGTATCAGGTGGGGGTTTCCCCGTTGCCGCGTGTGCTGCCGGCGCAGGCGTCGCTCGAACAGATCGTTGCCACCGTCCACGACAACACGCGTCGGGTGCGCAGCTATCTGGCGCCGCAGGCGGTTTTGGCCGTGCCCGGCGTGCCGCGGCTGTCGGCACAGGTGGCCTGTGAGCCGCCCCGCCGGTTTCGGCTGCGGGCCCAGACGGCCGTCACCGGGAATGAACTCGATATCGGCAGCAACGACGACCTCTTCTGGCTATGGATCCGCCGCCATGAGCCCCCCGTGATGCTCTTCTGCCGGCATGATGCGTATGCCCAGTCGGCGGCCCGCAAGCTCCTGCCGCTGCGGGCCGATTGGATGCCGGAACTCCTCGGCCTGGTGAATTTCCGCGCGGAGGACAAGCACGAGGGGCCCTACGTTCTGCCCGATGGCCGGCTGGAGATCCGCTCGCGGATGGTGGCCCCGGAGGGGGACATGCTCAAGTCGACGATTCTTGACGCCACCACCGGTCTGGTGATGGAGCAGCACCTGTTCACAGTCGCCGGCGAACGGCTCGCCAGCGTGCGCACCTCGCGGCACCGCGTTGATCCGCAGTCGGGGGCCGCGCTGCCGCGGTTGGTGGAGGTGTCGTGGCCCGCCTCGGGCGTTGAATTCCAACTGGAACTCAACACCATCACGACCAACAATCCTGCCAGCGATCCTGGGCAACTGTGGCAGATGCCCTCCTACGAGGGCTATACGCCGGTCAATCTGGCCGATCCTGCGGTGGTGATCACCCCAGTGGCCCCGCCGGCCCGGTAGCGATTGGCGTCAGGAGTCGGTGGCGGGCGGAATGGAGGCAGCGTCGCGCATCTTCTGACGCGCCTTGGAGAGGGCCGGCCCGATCGATCCCAGCGGGAGGCCGGTGATGTGGCTGATATCGCCATAACTGCGTGCCTCGATGTGGTGGAGCCGCACCAGAAGTGCTTCCTGGGCATCGAGCCGGGAAAGGAGCGCTTCTATCTCCTCCCTGTTGATCAAGGGCCTGCTGGTCGGCTGGCCTGTTTCACTGTGGCGTTCGCCGGCCACAGCAGCGGGATCGCAAGAACCTGTGGGCTGCGGCGGGGCATCGAGCGCACGGCACATCGACCGCACCGCCACCCGGCGGGAGATCACGATGAGGTAGGTCGTCAGGCTGGAGCGGCCGGTAAACGAGCGGAGCACAGCAGCATCGTTTTTGAGCAGTTCGGCAAGGATTTCCGCCACGACGTCATCCCGATCGGCTTCTGACAGAGCCATCTGCCGCTGCACGCCGCACCGCGTCACCACATGCCCGAGCAGCCCGGCAAACCGCTCGACGAAGCCATCCCACGCGCCGGGTTGGCCCGCCAGGCAGGCCTGCAGAACTGCCGCATCGACCTCGTCCGAGGCGGGCCCCGTGGCCGCGGTGGAACGCAGGTCGGGGGAGGGGGCGGCGGCAGGATGTTTGCCCGCAGGATTGGCCATGGCAGACCCCTTGTTGACCTGAACACCCACCGGGAACGCAGTTCCTCTGCTTCGGGAAGCCAGCATAGCAATCGGGAGTGAGCCCGACTGCCCCGGCCGGGGCGGGAATCGGTTATGCCGGCCCATGTTTCCCCTGAAAAATCTGGCGGCAGCGATTGGCGCGGGCTCGGTTCACGAACGGGAGGGGAAAAAGCCGATTGCAGTTTCGTTGACAGACAGCAAACCTGTCCCTACCATTTTTCGCAATCGCCCCATTCGTTACGCCCACCCGGGACATCCACCTCTCAGGAGACTCTCCGACCATGACCCACGTCGTTGCCGAACCCTGCTTTGCTTGCAAGTACACCGATTGCGTGACGGTCTGCCCGGTGGAGTGCTTCTACGAGGGGGAGCAGATGCTTTACATCCACCCCGACGAATGCATCGACTGCGAAGCCTGCGTGCCGGAGTGCCCTGTGGAGGCTATTTTCCACGAGGACAACCTGCCTGCCGACTGGAAAGATTTCAAGGAACTCAACGCCGAATTGGCCCCGCAGTCGACGGTGATCACCGAGAAGAAAGACCCGCTCTGCTAGAGAGCAGGATTTTCCACGCCGACAGGCATCGCATCCGGCGACACTGGCCATGCGTGGTCAAAGCTATAAATGCGTGTGTCCATCGGGTGATGGAGGCGGAGGGGTCAGCGAACGCTCGACGAGCACCGAGTAGCTTTGGTCAAGTGACGAAACCAGCGCCGTCCCGCAGCCGGGGGCGCCACGGAAGTCGTTGCCGCTCCAGGTCCGGGGGTGCCCATGCCCGACGCCTGCCGTTCGCTGCGGCCCTCCGGGCCTTTCGCTCACTCGAAAGTCGGCTGCGCTTCGCCATCCATGGCTTCGCTGGCCGCCTACGCCGGCTCCTGGGGCACGGGCACCCCCTCCCCGAACATCGATCAGGAAGGCCGGGGGAGATCGATCAGGAAGGGCGGTGGAGGCGGAGGGATCGGCGAACGCTCAAGGAGCGCAGGGCCGCTGCGGCTCAAGCGACGAGACTTTTGCCGTCCCGCAGCCGGGGGCGCCACGGAAGTTGGGTGCGTTTGAGCTGTCCGTTGAAAAAGGCATCCGGCGGGATGGGCTAACGCCGCCGCGCTACCGCAGATCGACGAGCCAATAGGCGTTGTCGACGAAGCTGCGCCAGCTGTGGTACTTCGGGTTGCCCAGCTTGAGCGACAGCAGCGGGCTGCGTTTCGGCTTGAGCGGGTGCCGGATCAACTGCATCCGCGCTTCCTGGGGCGTCCGGCCCCCCTTGCGCACATTGCAGGCAACGCAGGCACAGACGATGTTTTCCCAGCTGGTGATCCCGCCCCGGCTGCGGGGCACGACATGGTCGAGGGAGAGTTCGCTGGTGGCGAAGTGCTTGCCGCAATACTGGCATTGATTGCCGTCGCGGGCGAAGAGGTTCCGGCGATTGAACCGCAGTCCCTGCCGCGGTCCGCGGTCGCTGGTGATCAGACGGATCACGCGGGGAGCCTGAAGTTCGTAGCCCACCCCCTGCACCCAATCCTGATCAGGGGTCCGAAACGCAGCCTGAATTGCCGACAGTTCCCGCCAGGATTCGAGCGAATGGGCGGCAAACTGTCCCTCTTCAATGTGCACCACTTCTGCCAACTGGCGGAACAGCAGCGTGATGGCCCGGCGCACATTGGTGACATGCACGGCCACGAACGACCGGTTCAGCACCAACACGCTCAAGCTCAGCGCCGCCGGGAGAGCAGCGGGCGATCCACAGTTCGCAGGCGTCGCGAGTCCGTACATCATTGGCACTCTGGATGGCGGGGACGACTCGTCCAGAGTCTAACCGCCCCGGGGGCGGGATGCCAAATCTCACAGACGCCGGCGGGGCTCCTCTTTTCCAAAAACAAGTTCCAAAAGAAGTCCTTGCCGGACACTTGCCTTGGCGGAAACGAGCAGTCACACTCAGGGCCTGTACCCTGACCATTCTGCGGAGTCCAAGTCCATGCTTCATTACTCGTGCGATGTGTGCAAACGACCGATTGATGTGCACGCGGACGTGCGCCATGTGGTGAAAATCGAGGTTTTCCCGGCGGTTGAGGAGGCCTCGCTGGACTCCTGCTGCCATGGCGATCCGGCAGGTGCGGAGGCCGATCACCTCGAGGCGATGCAGGAACTCCTCGAACAGATGGCCGAGAATGGGGCCGACCACGATCTCAGCGGCGACGACGGGGCGCGGTCGATGCGGTTCGATCTCTGTGACGCCTGTCGCCAACGCTTTGTGAAGAATCCGCTGGGTATGAAGCCCGGCAAGCATTTTGATTTCAGCAATAACTAAGCCCCCGCATCATCTTCGAGGAGCAGATTTTCCCCATGGCTGGACGCACTCTTTCGATCGCCGCGATTCCCGGAGACGGCACCGGTCCTGAGGTCACTGCCGAGGCGATGAAGGTTTTGGCGGCCGTGTCCAAGATGGAGCGGTTCTCCTATGAGGTGGAAACGCTCGACTGGGGCGGCGATCGCTACCTCAAGACCGGCGAGATCATTCCTGCCGGTGGGTTGGATCTCCTGCGGAAGAAGGACGCCATTTTTCTCGGCGCCATCGGCCATCCCCAGGTGGCCCCGGGGATTCTGGAAAAGGGCTTGCTGCTCGACCTGCGGTTCAAGCTCGATCAATACATCAATTTGCGTCCCGTGAAACTGCTGCCCGGCGTGGAAACGCCTCTGGCTGGCCGTGGCCCCGCCGACATCGATTTTGTGGTGGTGCGGGAAAACACCGAGGATCTCTACTGCGGTGTCGGCGGCTATCTCAAGAAAGACACCCCCGACGAAGTTGCGGTGCAGCAGGCCATCTACACCCGCAAGGGCACGGAGCGCTGCATCCGCTGGGCGTTTGAATTCACGCGGAAACGCAACAGTCCGAAGAAAACGCTGACGCTGGTAGCCAAAACCAATGTCCTGACATTCGGGCATGATCTGTGGTGGCGGACGTTCCAGGATGTGGCGAAGGAATATCCCGATGTGAAGGCCGACTACAACCACGTCGACGCCTGCTGCATGTGGATGGTGAAGAATCCCGATGCCTATGACGTGATCGTGACCACGAATATGTTTGGCGACATCATCACCGATCTGGGCGGCATCCTGCAGGGCGGGATGGGCGTGGCGGCTGGCGCCAACCTCAATCCCGACTCGGGCGGCGTGAGCATGTTTGAGCCGATGGGGGGAAGTGCCCCGAAATACACCGGCACCAACAAAATCAACCCGATCGCGGCGATCAATGCCATGGCGATGCTGCTGGAGCACACCGGCCATCCCGCAGCTGGCGCCCGGATTGACAGGGCAGTGGCTCAGGTCACCGGCACGAAGATGGCCAGCCAGGCCGCCGGAAAGATGGGACACGGAACGCGGGAGGTGGGCGACCTCGTGGTGGCGGCCTTGGCTACCTCCTAAGGGGCCAGACGGGCCTTGTTTGGAGCACGTTTCGCGGCCAGCCAGCCAGCCGCCAGTCAGTCAGTCAGTC
>CAISJI010000160.1 GCA_903885565.1 uncultured Planctomycetaceae bacterium | reverse complement strand
CGGGTCAAAGCAGCCATGACGGTCACATTTCGCTCCGCCTGCACCGGCCGCGCCTGTGCAACTGTTCTCCTGCTGTCGCTGGTGGCCTGTGTGCCAGAAAGGGCGCACGGGGAAACCGCTGCCGCCCCGTCGCAGGATTGGAACCAGTGGGGTGGTTCGTCCACCCGCAACAACGCTCCCGCCAGCGGGCCGATGCCTGAGACCTGGGCGCCGGGTGATTTTGATATCGATTCCGGCGCCTGGAGCCCTGCTTCCAGCAGCAACATCGCCTGGGTGGCAGCCCTTGGCAGCCAGAGCTACGGCAATCCCGTGGTGGCCGGCGGCAAGGCCTATGTCGGCTCCAACAATGGCAAGGGCTATCTGAAGCGTTACCCGGCCAGCGTCGATCTGGGCTGCCTGCTGGCGTTCGACGCCAAGGATGGCTCTTTCCTCTGGCAGGATTCCAGCGAGAAGCTCCCCACCGGCCGCGTGCACGACTGGCCGCTGCAGGGGATCTGCTGCGCACCGCTGGTGGAGGGGGATCGGCTGTGGTATGTGACCAGCCGCGGCGAGGTGAAGTGCCTCGACACGGAGGGCTTTCGCGACGGCGAGAACGACGGCCCGTTCAAGGGGGAGAAGGTGGAGGCCGCCGACGAGGCGGATGCGGTGTGGGTGCTCGACATGATGAAGGAGCTGGGGGTTTCCCAACACAACATGTGCTCCTGCAGCGTCACCAGCGCCGGGAACCTGCTGTTTGTAAACACCAGCAACGGAGTCGACGAGGGGCATCTCAACCTCCCCAATCCCAGCGCCCCGAGCTTCCTCTGCCTCGACAAGCGTGACGGCAAGGTGCTGTGGGCCGATGGGTCACCAGGATCGAACGTGCTCCATGGACAGTGGTCGAGCCCCTCCTATGCGGAAATCGACGGCGTGCCCCAGGTGCTCTTTGGGGGTGGCGATGGCTGGCTCTATTCCTTCGATGCCCGTGGGGAAAATGGCAAGGCGAAGCTGCTCTGGCAGTTTGACTGCAATCCGAAGGAGTCGAAGTACACGCTCGGTGGCCGGGCCGATCGCAACCACATCATCGGCACCCCGGTGATTCACGACGGGCTGGTCTACATCGCTGTCGGCGAAGACCCCGAACATGGCGAGGGCGTGGGGCACCTGTGGTGCATCGATCCCAGGAAGCGGGGCGACACCAGCCCGGAACTGGCCCTCAGCCTCAAGGATCCCAACACTCCCCTCCCCCATCGCCGCAATCAGGCGATCATCAAGGAGCAGGGAGAGGTGGCCCGCCCCAATCCCAACTCGGCGGCTCTCTGGCACTATCCCGGGCTGGATGCCGACAAGAACGGCAAGCTCGACTTTGAAGAAACGATGCACCGCACCTGCGGCACGGTGGCGATCAAGGACGGCCTGCTGTTCGTGGCCGATTTCAGTGGGCTGTTTCACTGCCTCGATGTGCAGACGGGCCAGCCACTCTGGACGCACGACATGCTCGCCGCCAGCTGGGGCTCACCGCTGATCGCCGACGGCAAGGTTTACATTGGCGATGAGGATGGCGACATCTCCGTATTCACTCTTTCGCGGGAAAAAAACCTGCTGGGAGAGATCAACATGGGCAACAGCGTTTACTCCACGCCAATCATCGCCGGCGACACGCTCTACATCGCCAACAAGAGCCATCTCTTCGCGATTCGCGCCGACGCCACGCCGGTGGCCAAGCCCTGACTTTTGCTCGTCATTCCTCTCCGCTGGAGCGAACCATGATTGGTTTGAGTTGCCTCTCTGCCGCGCCGCGCCGGGGGTGGCGGGCACCTGAGATCAAGACGGCGGCGGGGCTGAGCAGGCGCTGGTTTGTGTCGATCGCGCTGGTCGCCTGCCTGCAACTGGCCGCCGGGGGGGCTGAGCCGGCGCCCGACTCCCCGCGAGCATCCTTGGAGCGGGCCCGCCGGGTCGCCGTGCTCGGCGACAGCATCACGCATGACGGCCGCTGGGTGGCCGAACTGGCCGCCTGGATGGAGTCGCGCAGCCTGACGGCGGAGATCATCAACGTGGGGCTGCCGAGCGAGACCTGCTCGGGGCTCTCTGAGGAGGGGCATGCGGGGGGAGCGTTTCCCCGGCCCGATCTGGCGGAGCGGCTGGAGCGGGTGCTGCGGGTCGTCCGGCCCGACACGGTGCTGGCGATGTATGGGATGAACTGCGGCATCTATGCGCCGCTCGACGAGACCCGCTTCGCGAAGTTTCGCGAGGGGATGGAGCGACTGCATGCTGCGGTGGAGAAATCGGGGGCCACCATCATCCATCTCACACCGCCGGTCTTCGACAGCCATCCGACTCGGGGTGGAGCCACCAACGCTGCCGATTACGACGCCGTTTTGGCGGCCTATTCCCACTGGCTGCTCTCCAAGCGTGCCGCCGGCTGGCTGGTGATCGACGTGCATGGCTTCATGCGAACGTTGCTCGACCGGAAGCGGGAGACTGACCCCGGCTTCACGTTCCAGCCTGATTCGGTGCATCCCGACGACGCAGGCCAGTGGGCCATCTGCCGGGCGGTGCTGGCGGGGCTGGGCGAAGCCACACTGGCCTCTGAAGAGGAACCGGCATCACTCCGTCCTCTCCTCCCGGATACCACCCAGCGAATGCAGGTGCTCCGCGATGCCTATCTGGCCGCCGCGGGCCACAACCGGCCGGGCCTGCCCCCAGGGCTGCCGATCGATGTTGCGGAAGAAAAGGCTGCCGAACTCACCACGGCGATCCGCTCCGGGCGATAGCTGGAGCGACAACAAACAGGCACATTGAGTGATGGAGGCGGAGGGATCGGCGGAGGGAAATGCCAAGGGTT
>CAISJI010000159.1 GCA_903885565.1 uncultured Planctomycetaceae bacterium | reverse complement strand
GATCTGATGAACGTGCATTGACAACGGTTATTCCTCATACCACGAGCGTACGAGGAACGCGGTTTGAGATTCCGACGAGTGTTGGGTGGCTGAAGAGTGGCGCGTTTGATGTGCAGGGCATCGGAACGTATCCAACCGTAAAGCTCATCCGTAAGCTTGGCGATCTTCCGGAAGAGCTATTGGGTCTGGTGGAAAGTCGCGTTGTAATGCTGCTTGCCCTCCCTGGCTACCCATGAGGCGGCTCACCAAGCATTGGGGCCGACTCGCGTTAGCGTCCAGCGGTGTAGACGGGCTGGTTGGCTGTGAGCGGCCCAATGCAGCCGTTCGTCCAGACAAGAACCGTTGGCGGCGATGGCGAAGGGACCTATTCTGGCGTCCATGAGTACGGTCGAAGAAATTGAAGCCGCGATCCAACAACTCTCGCCCGATCAGATGGCGGCGTTTCGCGCTTGCTGGATCAGACGGCGGCCTGCGTCCAGCGGCGTGGATGATCCGTATCGAAGTGGGCGTCGCGGGAGATGACCGGCAATCCCTCATGGCGGGCTATGGCAGTGATCCGGGTGTCCAAAGTTGCTGGAGGCGAGCGGTTTCGGAGCGAAGCTCGGCGAGGGCACGAAACCCCCTCATTCACGGTGGATCAGCGGGGCCGTCGCGATGGGCAGCGGCCGCCGGGGGCGGGGCGTCGCCACGGATGACACGGTGAACGAAGTGGAGCTTGGTGACGGTCGGTCCGTTGAGAACGAAGGGATAGATGTCGGGCTGCCCCATGCTCCGCGCGGTTTCATTGAGCACGGCCGCCAGTACCACCACTTCATTGACCCAGCCCAGAAAGGCAGCGTCGGCTTCTGGAGACGAGGGACGATAGAGCACATCGGGGCCAAACGGAGTCATCTTGAGGGGCGTCTGGGAGACGTCGAGCCGGTAGTTGGCGACCGTTTCCAGCGTGGAGCGGATGTGGAGATAATGGGCCCAGGTTTCCGCCCAGTCCTCCCAGGGATGGGAGGCCGCATAGCGGCTCATGAACCGGCTCTGCCAATCAGCCGGCGGTCCCGCGGAATAATGCTGGGCCAGTGCCGCGGCATAGTCGGCCCGCTCGTCGCCGAAGAGATCCCGAAACGGCTCCAGCCAGGGAGTGTGATCGACGCATTGATCCCAGTAGAAGTGCCCCAGTTCGTGGCGCAGGTGGCCGATCACCGTGCGGTAGGGTTCGTCGAGAAGATCCCGGTTTTTTTCCCGGTAGTCGTCGTCCGCTTCGGCGATGTTGAGGGTGATGACACCACCGATATGGCCTGTCAGCACCGGCTTTTCCCCCGGCAGCGATTCCAGAAAATCAAAGGCCATCCCGGTGGCAGGCACACGCGACTTGGGCACCAGCGGAAGATTGAGGCTCTGCACCCCATAGAGCACGCGGCGCTTGGCCCCCTCCAGGATTCTCAGCCGCTCCTCATTCCGCGGACGATCCAGAGGGGGGATGGTGCGCGTCAGGCTGCAGGAGAGACAGAGGGCTTCCGGCGCGCCGGCAGGGACCAGCCAGTTGCAGGCCGCTGCGGCAGCCCGATGGGCACAGAGACGAAACTGCGGCGCCGGACCCTGCGGGGCCTGAGGATCGGCCGTGAACGACCACAGCCCATCTCCGCTGGACGTAATGCTGCCCAGAGCCCGCTGCTGCGGGTCGTAGGCCACGTCGAGGCCACAGGCGAGGCAGCGCATGTTGTTGAAGAACAGCGGCTGCCCGCAACTGCATTCGAACGCGCGCATGCCGGTCTCCGGGCGGGGCAGGGAGGAGGTTTTCCACAAACAGTTTAAGATAGGTTCTGGAACAGACGGAGCGGATTTCTGGCAGGCTTTGGATCAAGTGCCGCATCGCTGGAGGCGATGCCTGCCGACCGGGGAAACCCTCGGCGTTTCCACCGGTCGGCAAAATGGAAAAAGGTCCTGGAGGACTTTTTCCACGGACAGCCGGGGAGCGATCGAGCATGGAGGCGTTTGCGATGCCGTTTTTGCGAAGAATCAGTCTGGCAGTGGCGCTGTGGAATTCTTTCTGGTGGCCGGGTCCGGCTGCTGCCGTGGAGGCCCCGGCGTGCGTGGCGCTCGACGGCACTCCGCTCGCCGGCAGCAATCTGCCAGGAAAAAGTGAACGGATCGAGCGGGTGGAGCGACCGCTGCTGCAGCTGAAACGCACGACAGCCGCTGTTCCCCACGGCACGGTCTTGGTCTGCCCTGGAGGGGGCTACAAACATCTGGCCATCAACCACGAGGGGCTGGCCACGGCGGCGTTTCTCAACGAGCAGGGCTACGATGCCGCGATTCTGGAATACACGATCGCTGCCGGCCCTGGCACCCGCGATCAGGCGCTGGCCGACGGATTGGCCGCCTGGCGGCTGATCAGAGGCAGTGCCCAAGACCTGGCACTCCATGGCGGTCGGTTTGCCCTGCTGGGCTACTCCGCCGGGGGACATCTGGCAGCGCGAATCACAGCCAGCGTGGACGCGGACGAGCAGCCCGATTTTCTGGCGCTGGTTTATCCGGCGTATCTGGAGGAAGCGGCTGCCGACACTCTCGGTGCGGCAGTGCGGCCCCCCAAAATCCCAACGGGAAAGTTGTTCGTGCTGATCGCCGCCAACGACCGGAGCGCATGGGTGGCTGGCTGCCGGGACTATTGCACTGCATGGCGCGATCGCGGCGGTGCCGCACAACTGGTCGTGCTGGCGGACGGAGGCCATGGCTTCGGGATGCGCGCCGATCGCCCGGGAGAGGCGGCGGGCTGGCCGGCGCTCCTTCAGAAATTTCTCGCCACACATTCTGCTGATTGAGAACTGGCCTGCCGATTCCAGGGGCGGGACTCGCAGACCTTGGAAAAAAGTGGTCCGCCGACGGATGCGGCGCTGGTCGACCTAGCAGGCTGTGGATAAAGCGCAGCATCGCTGGATGCGATGCCCGTCGACCGTGGAAAACCTCGGCTTTTCCAACGGGCGACCGAGTGGAAAAAGTGGCACGGAGGACTTTTTCCACGGGCAGCTAGGAAACCCTTGGCGTTTCCTGCGGTTGACCGAGTGGAAAAAGGTGAGGGATGACTTTTTCCACGTACAGCCAGCGCAAAAAAAAGGCGGCGTCCCGAAGGACGCCGCCAATGTCGATTCTGTGACTGGTCGCTTGTCGCCGGAGAGTATTCAAACCCTCCGGCTCGAGTCGCCTGTCGGAGAGAGATCAGCCCGTGACCATGGCCTTGAGGTTCTTCAGGGCGCGGACACGCACCTTCACACTGGCTGGCTTGGCAGGACGATCCTGCAGTTCGCCGGTGAAGGGATTCTTGACGCCCTTCTGAGCGGGGCGGGCCGGAACCTTGCGACGCTCAATCTTGACCAGGCCCGGGATCGAGAACACGCCGATGCCTGCGCCCTTGAGCGACTTTTGGATCTCGTCGGTGAGGGCCTCCATCACTGCCACGACGTCCTTCTTCTGCAGGCCGGTCGTCTCGGAGATGCTCCGCATGATCTCGGTCTTCGTCAGAGGCTTGCTACCTGGTTTCTTCGCCATCGACTTTTCTCCCCCAAGGTGTTGTGTGCGGCGGTTCACCACCGCCGTTTGATGCTCGGCAAGTTTTTGCCGATTGCGTCGCTGATTAGAGGCTTTGGGAGGGAAAATGCAACCGATAAAGTTCGGTTTTCCCTATAAAAATTGGGGAATCTGAAATTTCTGACCCTTTTCCCCCCTCCCAAACCCGTTCCACGGGTTCCTTGCTGCCCGGACCCGATCCGTCCTAAGATGCTGTCTGGAGATGTGATACGATCATTTTCGCCGCTCGCGACACCCGTTTGAGGGGCCCTCCTGGTGGGCGGTGGCTGCGGTCCGGAAAAGCACGTTGTGGGGATCGAAATGGCACTGTTTTTCCATGGTGTGGGGCGATTTTCTGCCGGAATCCCCCTCGTCTGCCTGCTGGCGTGGGGGCTTGCCGGCGGAACTTTCAGGCTGGCGTGGGGGCAGTTGCCGGCCCCCCAGCCCGACGCCGCCCCCGCTGAAACCGAGGTCGAAGAGGCGGATGATTCGGGGGGAGTTTCGCTCCCGACTGACCGCTTGAAAGAGCGGCAGCTCGACCGGGTGCGCCGGCTCATCGCCGATAGCCGGTGGAGCGATGCTGCCACGTTGCTCGATGAAATTCTCGGGGGCGACCGCGACTTCTTCTTTCGGCCCGATCAGGGCAACAGCACCTGGCGCAGTATCAAGACCGACGCCAACCGCCTGCTGGCGGCGCTTCCTCCCCAGGGCCGCGAGGCATACGAACTGCAGTTTCGCGCCCGTGCCGAACGGGAACTGGAGCAGGCGATAGCCCGGGCTGACAGGTCTGGCGTGGTGGCTGTCGCCCGCCGCTGGTTTCACACCCCCGCCGGCCGGCGGGCCACGATGATGGCGGCGCTTGAGTCGCTGGAGGGAAACCAACCGCTGGAGGCTGCTGCCTGGCTCGATCGCTTGCAGACACTCGGCGGCGGTGAGGCTTTTGAGCCGACGCTGTCGGTGATGCGAGCCGTGGCGTGGTGGCGCGCGGGGGAACGCGAGGCCGCGATGGCAGCGCTCGATCGGGTGCGTGCCGGCCGGGGCGGACAGGTGCGGCTCGGGGGCAAGGATGTTGGCCTTTCCTATGCTCCGGGTGGGGCCGCCGCCTGGCTGGCAGGGATCGCCGGGGAGCCGGCAGGCGCGCAAGGCCGCCGCAATGGGGAATGGCTGCTGCCGCGTGGCGATGCGGCCCGCAACGCCTTGGTCGCATCAACACGGCCGCTCCTGGTGCCCCGCTACCGCGTGCCGCTCACCCGGCATCCCGAGGAGGCGCGGTTGCTGGAAAAGCGGCGGAAGCAGTTTGCGGATCGGGAGATGCCGCTCTTGCCAGCTGGCAGTCCGCTGGCGGTGGGAGGATCGATTCTGGTGCATTCCCCGATGGGCCTGCTGGCGATCGACTTTGAAACGGGCAAGCGCGTCTGGCTCCAGACGGGAGGAGCGGCGGCATCGTTTGTCGATGCGCTGGAGGGGAATGGCGACGATATGGAAGGCCGCGAACCGAGCGGCGCGGGAGCGCTGCGCGGTGTGTTCGATGACGCCACCAGCGGCATGCTCTCCAGCGATGGGAGGCTCGTGTTTGCCGTGGAGAGCGATCCGGCGGAATTGTCCGGTTCGCTGGCCGATGGCGGCAACGGCATCCGGCGCGGCCTCCGCGGGTTGCCCGCAGCGGGCCGAACCAGCAACGTGCTCTCCGCTTACGACGTTGCCGAGAAAGGAACGCTCCGCTGGCGGTTGCCTGCACCCGCGACCGATGCGCCGGCAAAGCCAGCCGAGGGGGGGCGGGCTCCCGAGCCGGTAACGGGGGGGGGCTGGTTTCTCGGTGCCCCGCTGCCGATCGGCGATCAACTGTTTGTGTTGGTGGAGGAACGGGGAGAGGTGCGGTTGGATGTCTTGACCGCCGCCACCGGGGCCCTGCTCTGGACGCAGCCCTTGGCCGAACTTGACGAAGAACGGGCGATCGACAACCGCGATGGCCAGAGACGCCGCTTGGCCGGACTCTCCCCTTCGTTTGCCGACGGGGTGCTCGTCTGCCCCACAGGCGCCGGAACTGTGGTGTCGGTCGATCTGGCAACCCGAACGCTGCTATGGGCTTACAACTATCCCCAGCCGGGCGAGAGCGATGCTGTGCTGCTTCCCAATGGCGTGCTGGTGCGGCGCGGCAACATGCTTGGGGGAGGGATGGGGGGCAGGATCATTATCAATGGCCAGTTGCTCGGCGGGGCTGCCCAGCCGGCCAGCGGTTGGCGGGATTCCGCCGTGATCCTCGCCGGTGGCCGGGCCATTCTCACGCCACGCGAATCAGATGAACTGCACTGCCTCGATCTGCGTTCTGGTGCTGTGGCCTGGAAGGTGCCGCGCAAAGAATCTCTCTATGTCGCCGGAGTGCGGGAGGGGAGTGTGGTGGTGGTGGGACGCTCGAGTGTTGAGAGCCTCAGTCTCGAGAATGGCCGCAGCCAATGGGACCAACCGCTCGATCTGGAAGGTGCCCGGCCGAGCGGACGCGGCATTGTCACCGCCGAGAGGTTGTTCCTGCCGCTGGACACCCCCGAGGTGATCGAAGTCGATCTGCGGAGTGGCTTGATCGCCGGGCGGTCGGCTGCCCGGGGGGGCGCTGTGGCGGGCAATCTGCTGGCCTATCGAGGGGAGGTGGTGTCGCAGGGAGTGGAGTCGCTCGATGTGTTTCACCAGACCGATAGCCTCAAGGAACGCATCGAAACAGCAAAGCGCGTGGCGCCCGATGCCTGGGGCCTCTTCTGGCTGGGGCAGATGGAACTCGATCGGGGTGACGTGGCCAATGGCCTGGCGCATATCCGGGCAGCACATGCCGCCGATCCGGCGAGCGTGCCGGCGGATGTGATGGCTCAGGCGATGCTCTGCGGGATGCAACGCGATTTCGCCGCCGCTGCGCCACTGTGGCGGGAGGTTTTTTTCACGCCCCAACCGGCTGGCCCGTTGGTCTGGTCGGAGGGGGTCGATCCAACTCGCAAGGCGATGCTGCGAGTGGCCGTGGATGGCTCCATGAAAGCCGGCGCCTTCCCTGAGGCGTGGGAGGTCTGCCGCCACCAGCTCGACCACTTCGACCAGATGCCTGCCGCTGTGGCGCCGTCCCCGGCACCCCTCTGGGAAGATCCCTCCGATCCGCTGGTGGCCGTGACGGAAGACCGCTGGATGCAGGGGCGGTTGCTGACGCTGTGGACCTCTGCTCCGGCGGGGCTACGGGCAGAAATCGACCGTGCGGTGGAGCAGTCACTCGCGGCGACTCAAGCTCTCTCCGACCGGGCGGCGCAGGTGGTGCGGTGGGACGCCTTTCTGCAGCGATTTGCCTGGCATCCGGCGGCAGGGGCGGCGCGGCAAGGGCTCATCGAGGCCTCCGCTGCGCTGCTGGCGGCGACCGAGCCGGGCAGCGATGCGGCGCGCGATCTGGAGCTGCGTCGCGAGTTTGCCCAGCTGGCAGCGGCCGAGGGTTCGGTGGCGGCGGTTGACCCGGCGGCGTGGCGCGAAACGGCAGCGGCGTGGCCGTTTGGCCAGGTGGTGGAACAGCGGAGCGGTGACGTGCGGGCTTCGGAAGAGGCGGTGCGGCAGGCGCGGATGATGTCGATCGCCGTGGATGATCACGGCACCTCATTCTTCCCGGGCCTGCGGTTGGCCTACGACATGCAGCAGCCGGGATTGGTGGCCACCGATGGCTACGGTCGACGCATCGGCGATCCGTTTGGATTTGAAGGGGGAGGCCGCCTGGAAGGATTGGTGCCGATGTTCCAGCCGATGGCGACCGAGGCCTCGGCAGTGGGACGCGTGGTGGTGGTGCGGTCGGGCCCGCTGCTGGCCGCCTTCGAGCTGACCGGTCAGGGGGGCGGACGCAATCGGCGGCTCTGGATGCTCTCTGACGCTGCCGGCGGGGCGATGGAGATGCCCGCGGCGGGAATGGGACGCTTCGCCGCCGGGCGGGCCGGGCGAATCGGAAATGTGCCGCTGGGAATGCGGATTGGGGTTCAGGGAGGGACAGAGGAGATGGTGCCGATCATGGCGGTGCAGGGGGGGCAGCTGCGGGCCACGGGTGTGCCGGTGCTGGTGCATTCTTCGCTCGCATTGCACGATCCTGTGAGCGGTGCTGTGCGGTGGGAACGTCAGCGTCTGCCCGCCTCGGGCGAGGTGATCGCCGACGACGACTATGTGTGTGTCTGTCCGGCTGATGGCCGGGGGGCCGTTGTGGTTTCTATGGCCGATGGGCGGCTGGTGCGCACCTGCGATGTGCCGCGCCGCGAACTGCGCGTTCTCACCAGCGGCCGACGCATGGTGGCGATCGTACCGCCGGTGGCAACGCCCGGGGAGCCCGGTGCCGCCACGCCGCAGAATGTTCAGTTGGAACTGTTCGATCCGGTCACGCTCACCAAGACACCGCTGGGAACCTACGGTCCACTCTCGCGCGTGGCGCCCGCTGGCCCCGGCCATCTTGCGGTTGTCGATCCCGCGGGGGCATTCACAGTGGTCGATCTGGAGGCGCAGGCTGTGCGGTTTCAGGTGGTGCTGCCGGAGATGCCCAAGGGGCTCGAGCAGCTGCGGGTGATTCCCTGGCAGGACCGATTTCTGGTTTTTGTGGGTCGGCAGGAGACCCCGGAGGAGCGGAAAATGCTGGAGAAAGTCGGCATGATCACCACGCTGCCGCAACAGGCATCGTCGCGCGACAACCAGCCGGTAAGCGGTTCGCTCTGGGCGGTGGGACGCGACTCAGGCGACATGCTCTGGCCTGTGCCGGCCACGCTGCTGCGCCACTGCCTCCACGTGCCGCAGGCGGCAGAACTGCCGGTGCTGCTCTTTGCCCGCCAGATTCAGCCCGCGCGGGGCGGCGATCGGCCCCGCCTGAGCGTGCTGGCGCTCGACAAACGGACCGGACATGCCGTTTGTCTCGACGACAAGATCAATGCCCAACCGCACATGCTCTTCGGCTGCGATATGACAGGCGATCCCGGGGCGCATACGATTACGCTGCGGCGCGGTGGCAGCGAGGTGTCTGATATCGTGCTCGAGTTCACGGGGCGCCCGATGGCGCCGAGCCCGCCGTTTCAAGCTGCCGGCCGGCTGCCGGTCACGCGGGATATTCTGTCTGAGTTGGAATACTGGTTGGAAAAAACGCTGCAGTTTTCACTGCCGTTTTAGTCTCATTCTCATCGGCTCCCAGAGGCGGTTTTTCATGCCTAAAAATTTCCCCGCGCCAGCCCATGCTGCGCTCGGTCGCCCGGCTGCCATGCTCCAGGTGGGGGTGTGGCTGGTGGCGCTTGGACTGGCCTGCTGCGGGGGGGCGGGGCAGGCCGTGGCGGAAGTGTCCGAAGAGAAGCTCGATCGGGTGGTGACGCGGGGGCTCGATTGGCTGGTGCAGAAACAGTCGCGGCGCGGAAGTTGGGCAGCCAATGAGGGGCGCTATCCCACGGCGATGACGGCGCTGGCCGGCACGGCGATGCTCATGGAAGGGTCGACCACCACCCAGGGGCGCTACGCCGAGCCGATCCGCCAGGCGGTCGATTATCTCGTCAGCCGGTCGCGTGCCAACGGGCTGATCGGGGATCCCAAGGGAGACGATCGCTACACCTACGGCCACGGCTTTTCCATGCTCTTCCTCTCGCAGGTGATCGGCGAAGAGGAGGATGAACGGCGCCGCGAGGAACTGCTACGGGTGCTGGTGAAGGCGGTGGAGTTTTCCGGGCGGGCCCAGACCGCCGATGGCGGATGGGGCTATGTCAGCGCCAAGGACGGCAACAATTTCGACGAGGGTTCGACCACCATCACGCAGGTGCAGGGGCTGCGCGGCTGCCGGAATGCCGGCATCCCGGTGCCGCGCGAAATCATCGACAAGGCCATCGCCTACATCCACAAGTGCACGATGCCCGACGGCGGCGTGCAGTACAGCTCCAAGGGCGGGGGAGGGCGGCCGGCGATTTCTGCCGCCGCGATCGCCTGCCTCTTCAATGCCGGCGAATATGATGACACGCATGTGCCGCGGATGCTCGACTATGCCGAAAAGCACCTCGGCAACATCTCCAACAACGGTTTCGGCCACTGGCATTACGCCCACTTCTACTACGCCCAGGTGATGTACCGGGAGGGGGGCCGGAAGTGGTCGGGCTACCGCGACCAGATCGACAAACGGCTCATCAGCGAGGCCCAAGAGGATCGCGAGGGGCTGTTTTGGCCGCAGGGATACATCGGCCCGGTGTACACGACTGCGTCAAACCTCACAATTTTGCAGTTGGACAAGGGCACGCTGCCGATTTATCAACGCTGAGCGGCAAACCTGTCCGCCGCCGTCGTCCGTCCGCCCCACCCGGAGCTTTTATGACCTCACCGATACTCGCTGGCTCGGCAGTGGAACGTCTCCACGAGGCCCACAACCGGATTCTCGAACAACTCTCGCGGGTCATTGTCGGCCAGCATCAGGTGGTGGAGGAACTGCTCATCTGCCTGTTCAGCCGCGGCCACTGCCTGCTGGAGGGGGTGCCGGGGCTGGCCAAAACGCTCCTGATCAGCACGCTCGCCCGCAGTTTGGATCTTTCGTTCAGCCGCATCCAGTTCACTCCCGACCTCATGCCGGCCGACATCATCGGCACCGATGTGCTCGAGGAGGATCGAGCCACCGGCTCGCGGCAGGTGCGCTTTCTGGAGGGGCCGCTGTTTGCCAATGTGGTGCTCGCCGACGAGATCAATCGCACGCCCCCCAAGACGCAGGCAGCGCTGCTGGAGGCAATGCAGGAGCGGCAGGTGAGCGTGGGGCGCGTGCGGCACGGGCTGACCGATCCCTTCTTTGTGCTCGCCACGCAGAATCCGATCGAGCAGGAGGGCACCTACCCGCTGCCGGAGGCGCAGCAGGACCGCTTCATGTTCAAGGTGTTTGTCGACTATCCGACGTTCGATGAGGAGTTTGAGATCGCCCGGCGGACCACCGGCCTGCCCGCCGAGGAGGCACGCCCGGTGCTCTCCGCGGCCGACATCGTGAACCTGCAGGCCAGCGTGCGGGAGGTGCCTGTCAGCGACCATCTCGTGCGCTATGCCCTGACGCTCGTGCGCCAGACCCGCACTGGCCAGAAGGGGGTGCCCGATTTTGTCTCCGATCAACTCTCCTGGGGGGCGGGACCGCGGGCCGTGCAGTTTCTCATTATCGGCGCCAAGGCGCGGGCCCTGCTGCAGGGGCGCAGCCATGTGACGGTCGAAGACATCCAAACGCTCGCCGCTCCGAGCTTGCGGCACCGCATCGTGGTCGGCTTCGCGGCTGAGAGCGAGGGCGTGACGAGTGATTCAATCATCCGTCGGATCATCGAAACCACTCCCACCAGAGAGGATGAGCTGACGCGTGACGCCCGCTTCCAAACGATATTTGCATCCTGAGGCGATTGCCCGCATCACGCGGCTCGAGCTGCGTGCCAGGGCTGTCGTGGAAGGGGTGCTCGCCGGATTGCACAAGAGCCCCTACAAGGGGCAGTCGGTGGAATTTCTCCAACACCGGGAGTATGTCCGCGGGGATGATCTGCGCCGGGTCGACTGGAAGGTGTGGGCCCGGCAGGACAGGCTGTACGTCAAGGAATTTGAGGAGGAGACCAGCCTGCGGCTGGCGCTGGTGGTCGATGCCTCTTCGAGCATGGACTACAAGTCGGGAAGCCTGTCGAAGTATGAATATGCCGCCACCCTGGCGGCGAGCCTCGCTTGGCTGGCGCTGTCGCACGGTGATGCTGCCGGCTGCGCAGTATTTGACAGCCAGGTGCGTGCGGCGGTGCCGGCCCGCACGAAGCGCTCGCAGCTGGCGAGCGTTGTCGAGGTGCTCGAAACGGTGCGGGGAGAGGCGAGCAAGGGGCGGGCCACAGCCTTTCTGCCGGTGCTCAAGACGCTCTCGGAGACGCTCCCGCGGCGCGGGTTGGTGGTTCTCATCTCCGATCTGCTCGGCGATCGGGAGGGAATGTTTCAGGGGATGCAACTGCTGCGGAAACGCGGCCACGATCTCGTGCTCCTGCACGTGATGGATGACGACGAACTCACCTTTCCGTTCGATGGCCCCACCCGGTTTGAAGGGCTGGAAATCCCCGATCACCTCGCCTGCAATCCCCGGGCGCTGCGGGCAGGATATCTGGCAGCCTTGGAGGCCTTCCTCGCCGAGGCCCGGCGGCGGTGTGCGGCCGCCTCCTGCGACTATTCCCTGATCCGCACCGGCGAGCCGGTCGATGCGGCGCTGGTTCAATTTTTGTCCCGCCGCTCCAGCATGGCCGTGTAGCCGAGGATTTCCGCCATGCCGACATTCGATTTCCTGCCGCTGTTGTGGTGGGGGCTGCCTCTCGCCGCGGCCCCCGTGGTGATCCACCTCATCAATCTGCTGCGCCATCGCCGGGTGCCGTGGGCGGCGATGGAATTTCTCCTGGCCAGCCAGAAGCGCTACCGCACCCGTGTGTTACTCAAGCAGATTCTGCTCTTATTGTTGCGAGTGGCTGCGGTGATTGGTGTGGTGCTGGCGATGGCCCAGCCGCGCTGGACGAGCGCGCTTGGACAACTGCTCGGCGGGGCACGCACCACGCATGTGGTGTTGCTTGACGACAGCTACTCAATGAGCGACCGCACGGGAGAGGCCGGTGGCGAGGAGGCCACCGCCTTTGACCGTGGCCGGCAGGTGGTGGAGCGGATCTGCAGTGAACTGGCTGCCGCCAGTGGCGTGCAGGAACTGGCCGTCGGCCGGTTTTCCCGGCTGGCAGCCGCCGATCCCAGCGGCGCGGCAGCGCCCAAGTTTGACATTCCCCGCCGCCCGGCGACGCCGACGGTGATGCAGCAGATCCGCGACGAACTGGCGAGCTGGGCCCCCTCCGCGCACGATACCGGGCCCCGCGAGCCAGTCACGGCCGCAGCCGAACTCTTCGGCGCCGGTTCGGGGGCGAAGTCGGCCCGCGTGGTGTGGGTGGTGAGTGATTTTCGCGCGGGCCAATGGAAAACTGCCGACGACACTGCGGCGCTCTTGCGCGAACTTACAGCGGAAGGTGCGGAGATTCGCCTCGTCGACTGTGCCCTCGATGCCACGGCTGGAGCGCAAGGCGGTCGTCCATCGGGCAATCTCACGATTGAGCGGCTGGAAGTGGCCGGCGGAGTGCCGGCTACCGGCGTGCTTGTGCCGCTGGAGGTGGCGGTGCGCAATCAGTCGGACCGGCCGGTGGCCGATGTGGCGGTGGCGCTCCGCGAGGATGGGGCAGAGCGGCCGGGGGTCCGGATCCAGCAGATCCCTGCCGGCGGTGTGGCCACGCAGCGGATCGGCGTGCGCTTTCCACAGACCGGGAGCCATGTGGTGGAGGCCCGCATTCCAGCCGATGCGGTGGCTGTCGATAACGCACGCACGGCGGTGATCGATGTGGTCGATCGGGTCGATGTGCTGTTGATCGACGGTGCGCTCGGAGCCGCCGGAGAGGTGCGGGCAGCGGCCCGCACGGGAGATGCCTTTTATCTGGCTGCCGCTTTGGCCCCCGGGGCGGGCGCCACCACCGGCCTGCGGCCTCGCGTGGAGCCTGCGCGGAGTCTGACCACGCTCGATCTGAAATCGTTCGACTGCATCTGGCTGCTCGATGTCGAGCGCCTCGATCCGGCGGAGGTGGCGGCCCTGGAGGCCTTTGCCAGCGGTGGCGGCGGGGTGGTCTTTTTCGTCGGCCCGCGCACCAAGCCGGAGCTCGTCAATCGCAGTCTTGTGCGGGACGGCAAGGGGCTTTTTCCCGTGCCGCTGGCCGGGGCGGTCGATCTGCTTCCCGATGCGGCCGCGCAGGCTCCGGATGTCGTCGTGGAAGAGCATCCGGTCGTTGCCGTTCTGGCCGGACAGCGCAACCCGCTCCTCGATGCCGTGCGCATCGATCGCTACATGGCAGTGGAGCGCGGCAGTGAGACAGCCGTCGAAGGGGGGCTGCGCCGCCTGCTCTCGCTGCGCACCGGAGCGCCGCTGGTGCTCGAGCGGGCCTTTGGGGCCGGCATGGTGGTGGTGGTGCTGACCACGGCGGCGCCGGAGTGGAATACCTGGGCACGCGGCAATCCGAGCTGGGTTGTGGTGATGCTCGAATTGGAGAGCCATCTGGCCAGCGCGCGCCGCAAGGCGGAGTCGCTGGAAGTTGGTGCGGCGGTACGGGTGCCGTTGGACGCCGCCGTCGATGGGATCGAAGTCGACTTTGTCATTCCCCCGGATGGCACAGTCGTGCATCAGACAGCCAGCGTTGATCAGACCGGGAGCTTGGCGGCCCGCTTGCCCGCCGCAGATGCTCCAGGAGCCTATGCCGCCCGGTGGCAGCGGGCCGACGGCACCCAACGGGAGCGGCTCTTCGCCGTGAATGTTGCTCCCGACGAAGGGCGGCTGGAGCGCATCGGTCGGGAGCGGCTGGATCGCACACTGGCAGGCGTCCCCTTCACGTATGAGAATGCCGCGGCCCTGCAGCCCGATACGCAGTCTTTGGCGGGTGTCTCTCTGGTGACCCCACTGCTGCTGGGGTTGTTGGGAGTGCTGCTGCTGGAACAGTTGCTCGCCTACTCCTCCAGTTACCATCCCACAGTTCGCCAGCCGCGCTCTGCCTGATCTCCCCCGGCCCCCCGGACGCTGTCCACTTCCATGACCGACCCCCTTTCCAGTCTGCTGCCTTTGTCGCCCCTGCTCGGCGCAGCCGAACGGGTGCAGCACCGTATCGAGAGCAGGCTGATCGAGGGCTTTTCGCAGTGGTGGCAGATGCCCCTGCTGGTGCTGACGCTGGCGGGTGTGGTGGGAATTGTGCTCTGGATGTACCGCCGGGATGCAGCGGAACTGCCCCGCGGGATGGGCGTGCTGTTGGCCGCCCTGCGGCTGGGAGCGCTGGCGGCTCTGGCAGCGGCCTATCTCGATTTCGAACGCACCAGCGAGCATGAGATTGTGTTTCCCTCCCGCGTGGCTCTGCTCATCGACTCCAGTGCCAGCATGACGCTCGAGGACGACCCCGCGATCCAGAATGCCTCCACCTCCCGCGCGGCTCAGGCGCTGGAAGTGCTCGACAGTGGGGGCTTGCTCACGGCCCTTGCGCCCACGCATGAGGTGGCGGTGTGGCGGTTTGATGCCGACGCCGAGTCGCTGACGGTCTTGCCCGCCACCACCGGCAGCCGCAGCCCGGCGGGGGAGGGGGGCCCAGAGACCGCGGCGAGCGCCGAGTCACCAGCCGCCCCTCCGGCCTGGCGGGAGCGGCTGGCGCCGCGGGGCTTTGAAACGCGGCTGGGCGAGACGCTCGGGCATGTGCTCGATCAAGAACCGACTGGGGCCCTGGCCGGCGTGATTCTCCTCTCCGACGGCGCCAACAACGCCGGCATCGATCCCGCGGCGGCTGCCACCGCGTTGGCCAAGGCGAACGTGCCGATTTTTTCGCTCGGCATCGGCTCCGATCATCTACCGGCCAATGTCCGCGTCGCCGATCTGCTGGTGCCCGCTCGCGTCTATCCAGGCGATCGGTTTTCCGTGGCGGCCTATCTTCAGGCACAGGGTCTGGCGGGGCAGGCGGTGAAGGTGGAGCTTTCCGAGGCGCCGGCCGACGGCGCAGCCACTGAGGCCGCCGTGCCGCCCGGCAGCACGCGCCCGGGCCGGGTGATCGATTCGACCGAAGTCGTGCTCGGCGGCAATGGCGAACTGACAGCCGTGCGGTTTGAAGTGCCCGGCCTGACGGCCACCGGCCGACGCCAACTGGCGCTTCGCGTGGTCGCCCCTGCCGCCGATCGCCTGCCGGCCGACAACCTGCAGGCGGCCGAGGTGGAAGTGGTTGACCGGGTGACGCAGGTTTTGCTGCTGGCTGGCGGGCCAACTCGCGAGTATCAGTTCATGCGCAATGTCCTCGACCGCGACAAGAGCTTTGCCGTCGACGTGCTGCTGGGCACGGCCGGGCCGGGTGTCTCGCAGGATGCCCGCCGGGTGCTCGATGCCTTTCCCGCCACCGCTGAGGAGCTGGCCGCGTACGATTCAATAGTCGCCTTTGACTACGACTGGCGCCGGCTCGATCCTGCGGCTCAAAGTCGGCTGGAACGCTGGGTGTCGCGCGAATCGGGCGGGCTGGTGCTGGTGGCCGGCAGCATCTGCATGGATGCCTGGCTGGCCGACCCGCAGACAGCGCTCATGAGAAATCTCTATCCGGTGGAGCTGCGCCGCGCCAATCAGGTGCTCATGGATGAGCCGGCCGGCTTTGAGGAACCGATGCCGCTGCAGTTTACGCGCGAGGGGCAGGAGGCCGAATTCCTCTGGCTGGGCGCCAGCCGGATCGCCAGCCAGACGGTGTGGAGCGGGTTCAAGGGGGTGTTCTCCTGCTTCGACACCTCCGTTGCCAAGCCGGGGGCCACCGTCTACGCCCGCGTGTCACCGCCGGGCACTCCCTCGGCGCAGGTGGGAGCCGACAGCGGCCTGATCTACATGGCCAGCCAGTTCTATGGTTCGGGTTCGGTGTTTTTTCTGGGGAGCGGAGAGACATGGCGGCTGCGGTCGCTCGACGATTCGCTGTTTGAGCGACTCTCAACCCAGCTGCTGCGGCATGTCTCCCAGGGACGGCTGCTCGGCGGTGCCCGCCGCACGAGGCTGTTGGTGGAGCGGGATCGTTTTGCGGTTGGTTCGAATGTGGTGGTGCGGGTTGTGGGACCAGACACCGATCCAAGTGCCGCTGCCCCCGGCACGCCGCAGCCGATCTGCATGGCGGTGGGGCCCGATGGGACCGTGGTGCGGGTGCCGCTGGCGGGGGAACCGGGGCGGACGGGCGTGTTGCAGGGGTCGTTCGTGGCAGCCCGCGAGGGGGGCTGGCGGATCGATGTCGATCTGGGGGGCGGCTCCGGCGACACCCTGTCGCGCCGCGTGCAGGCCAAACTGCCCGATCGCGAACTGGAACGCCCCCGGCTCGATCGCGGGCTGCTGGAACGACTGGCACTGCTCACCGGCGGTGCGACCCACTTCCTCGAGGAACAGCCCTGGGGGGTCGAGGCGGCGCAGGCCTTGGCGGCCCGCATCCCCGATCGCTCGCGAAGAGAATATGAAACCGGCGCTCCCGACGGAGCGTTTAAGCGGCGCCTCAATGCCTTGCTGATGGGCCTGAGCGTCGGCCTGTTGTGCCTGGAGTGGATTGTGCGCCGCCTGGTGAAGCTGGCCTGAAACCGATTCCTACGCGTGTCGTCACCCACCCAACCGAAAGCAGAGCCTTGGCCACCGCCGTCGACCGACCAGCCGCCGCCCCGCTCTCCGCCCCGGCGTCCATCGCCTTGGAGCGACTGCGGGGTCTGCTTGAAACCCTGCGCCGGCGCACGCGCCACTGGATCTGGGTGGAATCGCTGGCGCTGCTGGGGCTGGCCGTGGCGGCGCTGTTTTGGGGAACGTTGCTGCTGGATTGGTTGGTGGAGCCGCCGCAGGGGGTGCGCGTGCCGCTGTTGTGGGGGGGGGTTCTTGGGCTGGCTGTGCTGGTGGGAATCAAACTGGTCGGCCGGCTCCAGGCGAAGCTGGAAGATCCTTCTTTGGCGACCCTGCTGGAGAGACGCTATCCGGCGTTTCGCGACAGTTTGTCGACTGCCATCGAGCTCTCATCCCGCCCTGGCGGGGGCGTTGACGGAACGTTGCTGGAGACCACGATCCAGGAGGCGGCGGCGGTGGTCGGCGGGGTCGATCCCGACGCCCTGTTTCGCCGCCGGTCGCTTGTGATGCTGGCCTTGGCGGGAGCCCTTGCGGTCGCCAGTGTGGTCGGTTTGGCGCTGGCGCGACCAGCCGTGGCCAATCTTTGGATGCGGCGGATGGTGTTGGCGCAGAACGAGCCCTGGCCCCGGCGCACCAGCCTGGAGGCGGTGGGCTTCACCGACGGGGTGCGAAAAGTGGCGCGGGGGAGCGATGTGGATGTCATCGTCACCGCCGCTGCTGCCGGAGAGATCCCCGAAATGGTCGATCTCCGCTGCCGTGGAGCAGGCGGCTGGCGCACCGATCGGATGGGAATGCGCGGTGGAGTTGCCGATGGCGCGCAGGCTTTCGGCCATCTGCTCAAGGGGGTCAGCGAGGATCTGACGCTGGAGGTGCGCGGCGGCGACGCGCGGCTGCGCGGCCTGCTGCTCAAAGTGGTCGATGCGCCGAGCCTGGAACGCGTGGAACTGACCGCCACGCTGCCAGCCTATCTCGGCGGGGGAGTTCGCACGCTTGCCCCCTCCCGGCTGGTGCAGGTGCCACGGGGCTCCACGGTGGAGATCGTCTGCCATGCAACCAAGCCGCTCGCGTCCGCCACGCTGCTGGCAATTGCCGACGGGCGCGAGGAGACGTTGGCCACACTTCCCACCACCCCAGCGCCCGCCACGGCACGGCAGATCGCCGCTCGGCTGGAGCGGGTGGAAGGGGAACGGGGACTCGTGCTCCGTTTGACCGACACCGATGGACTGGAGAACCGCGAGCCGATCGGATTTGTGCTGACGGCGGTGCCCGATGAGGTACCGCAGGTGGCGGTGAAGATGCAGGGCATCTCCACTGCGGTCACGCCGCAGGCCCGGATACCGCTGGAGGGCGCGATCAGCGACGACCATGGCCTTGCCGCTGCGGCGGTGCGCATCAGCGTCGCCAACGGAGACGAAACGCTCCTGCCGATTGGCCGCGTTGCCACCGGCGCCATGGTGGTGGAACTCCCCGCCGACGCACCCGAGGTTGTCAGGCTTGAGCCGCTGGCGCTCGCTCCCGGGCGCACACTCGGCTTGGTGGTCAGTGCCACCGATGGCTGTGCGCTCGACCAACTCCCCAACACATCCTCCAGCGACACCTGGACGCTGCAGGTGGTGACCAGCGAGGCGCTGCTGGCGATGCTGGAAGCCCGCGAGGTGCTGCTGCGGCGCCGATTTGAGAGCGTGATCGAAGATCTCCAGCAGGCTCGCAATGCCTTGGCCGGCGAAGGCGTTCCCGCCCCGGAGAACGATGCTGGTGTGCCTCCTGAAGGGGCCGGCGCCGTGGTGGCTGCACAGGCTGGCAAGGTTGGCGAGGCGGCTGCGCGGGCGACCGGCGAGACGGGGGAGATCGCCGGGGCATTCCGCCTGATCCGTACCGAACTCGACAACAACCAACTCCTCTCACCCGAACTCCAGACCAGGGTGGTGACGCAGATCGCCGAGCCGCTCGGATCGATCGCCTCTGCCGGGCTTCCCGCGCTTCTGGCCGCCAGTCGGCGGGCGGGACCGCTCGACCGGGAGGGGCTGCTGCGGCAGACCGATGAGGTGCTCGCCCGCATGCGGGCGGTTCTGGATAGGATGATGGAACTGGAGTCGTTCAACGAGGTGATCGAACTTCTGCGGGGCGTGATCCGCACGCAGGAGGAAATTCGCGCCGACACGCTCAAACGGCAGAAACAGCGGGCCCGCGAGGCTCTGCAGCAACCATGACACGTTCCTTCCCCCCGCCAGCCAAATCGACCCGCCCGACCTGCGGCCGGCGCCCCGCCGCTGGGCACTCGATCCACAGCCTGTTCGTGCTGTTGGCGATGGTGTCGCCTGGGGCACTGGGGATCGCGTTGGCTGAAGAGCCTGCGCCAGCGGTTCCTGCCACTGGCGCCCCGGCTGTTTTAGCGCAGCGGGAGCAGGAGCTGCTCAATCAGTTTCGCGAATTGGAACGCACATTTCTGCGCTTGGCCGATCTGCTGGCTCCCAGCGATCCACGCCGGGCGACGCTGTTGCGGAATGTGTTTGAGCAGGCCCGCAGCCAGGAGGTGGGAAACCGGCTCGATACGATCGTGCAGTTGCTCGAACAGGGGCAGTTGCTCAAGGCGGGCACCACCCAGGCATCAACACTCGACCGGCTGCGCGAACTGCTCCAGTTGCTCGAATCGGGTGACACCGACCGGCGGCTAGCCAACACCAAAGAAGAGGTGCGGCAGTTCCTCTCGCGGCTCTCCAAGATCATGGCGCGGCAACGCGACATTGAGGGATCGACGGAGTCGGGGGCTCAGGAGGAGGGCTTGGCACAGCGGCAGGATGCGCTCGCCGAAGAGACCAGCGGCCTCTCGCGGGACATCGGGAGTTTTTCCAAACGGATGGAAGCGACCGATGCCCCCCCCGAAGCCGCTGAAGGCGGCCAGCCTGCCGACAGCCAGCCGCAGGGGGAGAAGAAACCGGAAGAACAGCCGGCCCCAGCGCCTCAGAACGCTGACGACAACGCGCCGCCCGCTGGCGACACCCCGCCAGCCGCTGGCGAAAACAAACCGAAAGAACCGGCCGCGGGTGGCGACCCAGCGCCTCAGGGCGAAGGGGGCAAGACGCCGCCGGGGGATGCCCCGGCCGGGCAGCCGGGGAAATCTGCAGGGGCCGGCGAAGGGAGCGAGGGGGAGGCTGCTCCCCAGCAGCCGGCTGAAGAGATGCCGGAGCCATCTGAGGCGGAAGCAGCCGACCAGCCGGAGGGAGACGACGAATCCTCCCGGGCAAAGCGCAGCAAGAGCCGCTTGGAGGCGGCCGAGAAGCGGATGCGCGAGGCTGAGCAGAAAATTGAAAAATCGCAGCGTCGCGACGCGCGGAAGGAGCAGGAGAAGGCGATCGAGGAATTGGAAACGGCGCGGGCCGAGTTGGAGGAGATCCTGCGCCAGATGCGCGAGCAGGAAGTGGAACGCTTGCTGGTGCAACTCGAGGCCCGGCTGCGCGGGATGTTGCGGGTAGAAAAGGGAGTCTTGGCCGGGGTGGAAAAACTCTCCGCCGAACCGCCTCCTGCAGAAGATCGGCAACAGCAGTTGGAGGCAGTCAGGCTGGGACGGGAGCAGGCAGCGGTCGGCCTCGATGCCACAAAGGCTCTGACGCTGGTGCGCGATGACGGATCTGCCGTGGCCATCCCCGAGGCCCTCGAGCAGGTGCGCGACGATGCCGCTGCGGCAGCAGGCCGGCTCGGCAGGGGGGATGCCGGGGCGACGACGCGCGGTATCGTTCAAGACATCGTGGCCAATCTGGAAGAGATGCTCGCGGCCCTTGAGAAGGCGCAGCGGCAGCAGCAGGCGCGGCAGAAGGGGGCGGCCGGCGGACGCCCCGCCGAGCCGGGGGAGCAACCGCTCGTCGACAAACTGTCCGAACTGAAGATGATCCGCTCGCTGCAGATGCGGGTGAATACCCGCACCAAGCGATTTTCCCAGCTCTTGACCGAGGGGGCGGAGCAGGCGGATGAGCCGGAATTGCTCGACGCCGTGCGGCGTCTGTCAGACCGGCAGCGAAAGATAGAACGGGCCGCCCATGGGATTGTCAGCGGCCTGACGGAATGATCCTGGGCTTCGCTCTCGCCAGTCCCCGGGCCAAAAGTGGTCGGCGGGGGCGAACGCTGTGCCCGGCGACAGGCTCGCGGGTATGATGGATTGGGGCCATGCGCATGCGAAAAGCGAGTGGCTATTGTGTCTGGTCACTCTGCAGAGGTTCGCCTCCATGCCGATTCGCGGTGCCGAAGAATTAGCTGCCCGTGGAAAAAGTGATCCCGGCACTTTTTCCACTTTCGTAAACGGTGGGACCGCCGAGGATTGCCACGGTCGACGGGCAGCGCATCGGCTGCTGTTGCACCTGATTCACAGCCTGCTGGCGGTGGCTTTCTGCAACGCCGGAGTGGAAGTGCCGGCGATGCCGCTGGCAGGAGATGCCGATCAGCCCGCTGCGGCGGGCGTGGCCTCTGGCGCGGAGGCTGCGGAGAGCGAACTGGCCCGGCAGCCGACATGGTCAATCCCCACGCGCGAAGCGGTGGGACGGCAGGTAGCCGAATGGATTGCCCGAACGCCAGTGTCTGCTGCCGATCGGCAGCGGGCCGCTGAAGTATGGGACGAACGCTCCGCTGCGCCCGGCAGCGATCTGCTCGATGCGGTGGTCGCCGCGCTGGCCGTCGCCGACCCGCGCGTGGTGGGTGTGCTGGCGGCCGCGGCGGCTGAGTCTGCGGAAGGATCGGCCGCAGCGACGCTCTGGTGGGCCGATCCAGCCACCGATCCATGGGAACGGGACGCTGTGAAACTCTGGCTGGGGAGGGAGTGGGTGCGGCTGGAACGCTATGACGAGGGGCTGGCGATCATCGGCGACCTCGATCCGGCCACCGCCATCGATCCTGCGTCGCTCTTCTTCCATCGTGCCGCCTGCCAGCACTGGCTGCTGAAAGGTGATCTGGCGCTGGAATCGCTCGAACGGCTGTTGGAACGCACGGGTGAGATTCCGGTGCGCTATGAGCAGGTGGCCCGGTTGCTGCGGGCCGATATCAAGTCGCTGGAGGATGAATCGCTTGATCACATTGCACGCCGCATGCGCGACATCACCAGACGCCTGGGGCTGGGGCGAGCTGGCCCCGGCACGCGCCAGGTACAGGATGGCGTGATCGAATCTCTCGACAAAATGATCGCTGCCATCGAAAAGCAGCAGGAGTCACAGGCGGGGAGCGCCGGGGGTGCGGGCACGGGCAAGGGGGGCAACGGCAAGCCGATGGACGACAGTCGCCTCGCCGACGGCAAGGGGCCGGGAGATGTCACGCCGCGCGACATTGGCGATTCCGGCGGCTGGGGCAACCTGCCTCCTCATCAGCGCGAAGAGGCGCTCCAGCAGATCGGCCGGGAATATCCGGCCCACTACCGGGAAGCGATTGAGCAATACTTCAAGCGTCTGGCGACCGGTGAACAGACCCCCTAACTGTCGGTGAAAATTCCTCCATGCACTTCTTTCGCTCGGTTGACCGGTGGCTCTCTGCGCCGGAGTGGATGTTTTCGTTGGGCCGCTGCTGGCGCGGCCGGCGGGCGGGACGGCTCCTCTGTGTGCCAGACTTTTTTGTGCTGAGCGGCTTCGTGCTTGCCTTCTTGGTGATTGGCTCGGCTGGGCGGGCGGCCGCTGCCGAACCGGTGGCTGTGGTAAGTGAAGCGGGGGGGGCGGGAACCTTTCGCGTGGAACGCACCGATGGCACCATGCTCTCGGGCCCGCTTGCGCGAATCGGTGCCGACGGGGTGGCTCTTGCCTCTGCCGGACAGGATCTGGTGCTGCCACTGGATCAGGTGCGCGTCGTGACACGCAGTGGCGCGGCTGTCCTGCCAGCCAAGCCTGCCGCGCTGCGGTCGACATGGATTGATGGATCAACGCTTGAGGCAGACGATTTTTCCTGGGATGGCAAGCAGGCCCTCTTGATTACGCCTGATGGGCCAATCGAGGTTCCGGCGGAGCGGCTCCACACCCTCGACTGGAGCGGAGGATCGGGCTGGCAGACGGCGGTTCCGGAGGCGACCGAGAGCGATCTCCTGGTGGTCGGTACTCCCGCGGCCCATGAGTTTGTGGAGTGCGCGATAACGGCTGTGTCTCCCGAAACCGTCACCGTTCTGCTCGATGATGAGACGATCGCCGTCAAGCGAGCAAAGATCATCGGGCTTCAGTGGCTGCGTGCTCAGGCGACCAACCAGGCTCCACGGGGAATCGTGGTCGATGTTGACGGCGGGAGTCTGCGGGCTGGAAAAGTGGTTTGGACGCCGACCGGCTTGGTGCTGGATGACGTTGTGCGCGTGCCGGCGCCCCTGCTGGCCAGGATCGACTTTGCCGCCGATCGCACGCTGGCGCTGACTGGTCTGCCGCCGGAACGGCTGGAGGTGGAGCCCTACTTTGGTTCCCTCGCCGCGTTGCCGGGGTTTGCCCCCTATTTTGCGCCCCGGCCGGTGGTGGCTGCCGGCGAATTTCCCCGGGAGGGGCTCGTGGTGCGGCCCCGCACCGTGGCAGTGTGGCGCGTGCCGGCCGACAGTCGGCGATTCCGCACCGTGGTGGCCCCGGCGGCGGGGCGGATGGCGGCGGGGAAGACGCTGGTGACAATCTCAGTCGACGACTCCGAGGCCTTCCGACGCGAGATCGATGCCGGTGTGTTTCCCATCGATGGGGTGGGGGAGGGACTGCCGATTGAGTTGGAAATTGCTGGCGCCAGGCGTCTGACGGTGACGGTCGATTACGGCACAAGCGGAGATCTGGGCAGCCCCGTGCGATTCACCACACCGGTCATCGAAAAATGAAACAAACAATCGCCCAACGATCCCGTCCGAGGGGTGTTCTCCGCCTGCTTTGGTGTGCGCCGGCATGCATTTCCGGCTGGTTGCTCGTGATCTCGGCGGCGTTTGCCGAGCCGGCTGGGCCGCCGGCCAACGGAGCGGACGTGGCGCCGGAGGTGCTCGCGGCGCAGCAACAGCGGATTGAAGTGATCGCGCGGGCGTCGCAGGCGGCGGTGGCCATCTTCGCCGGTGAGGCGGGCGGGGGTTCCGGCGTGCTGATCAGTGCGGATGGCTACGCCCTGACAAACTTTCATGTGGTGCAGCCGGCGGGCGTGGCAATGCAGTGCGGTCTGGCGGACGGCCGGCAGTATGAAGCGGTGCTTGTGGGGCTCGATCCGACCGGCGATGTGGCGCTGATCAAATTGCTGGGGCGGGATGATTTCCCCTATGCCGCACTGGCCGACAGCGACACCGTGGAGGTGGGGGATTTCTGTTTTGCGGCGGGCAATCCGTTCCTGCTGGCCACCGACTTCCATCCCTCGATCAGCGCCGGCATCGTGTCGGGGGTTCATCGCTACCAGTTTCCTGCCGGCACGATCCTGGAATATGCCGATTGCCTGCAGGTGGATGCCGCCATCAATCCGGGGAATTCCGGCGGAGCACTCTTCGATGCCCAGGGACGCATCATCGGCGTCAACGGCCGGGCTTCGTTTGAGAAGCGGGGGCGGGTGAATGTGGGAGTGGGCTATGCCATTTCTGCCAACCAGCTGCGGCACTTCCTCGGCTGCCTCAAGGGGGGAAGGCTGGTCGATCACGCCACGCTCGGTGCGACCGCGGCGACAGCCGAGGATGGGCGGGTGGTGGTGTCTGACATTCTGGACTCCTCCGATGCCTACCGGCGTGGTTTGCGTTACGACGACGAGATCGTGTCGATTGCCGGCCGCACGGTGCGCACCGTCAACGCGCTGAAAAATGTTCTGGGCACGCTGCCTGCAGGGTGGCGGGTGCCGTTGGTCTATCGCCGTCAGGGACGCCGCTATGAGATTCTGGTGCGGCTGGCGGGGGTGCATTCTGCCGCCGAACTGGCTTCTATCGTGGCGGGGGAAAATTCCAAGCAGACCCGTCGTCCACGCCCCGGCCCCCCCGCAGCGCCCCAGCCAGCGGAGGAGAAACCCGAACCGCCTGCCCATCCCGCCCCCAACCAGCTCTCCGCGGCCGTGAAGGAGGTGTACGAAGCCCGTCCCGGCTTCACCAACTACCACTTCAACACGGTGGAGTTGTCGCGCGTGGCCCGGAGTGTGGCTGCCGGGCACGCCGATCCTGGGCGCGGCACCTGGGTGATGGCGGGCCACCTGGGCAGCGGCGAGCCATTTCGTATCGAATTGGCCGATAGCCGCGCCACCATCGATCTGCCCACCGGCACCACCTCGGTGGATGCCAGCGGTGATCTCGACGCCAATCCGAGTCCGCCCGGCAGCGGCGGAATGCTGGCGGCGCTGATCGTGTGGCGCCGGCTGGTGCTGGAGGGACCCACAGCTCTGGGACGCACCAGCTACTGGGGCACCGCACCGCTCGACCCGGCGGCCCTGATCAGCGGCGCGGAACCGGTGTTGATCGATGTCCTGGAGACCGCCGTAGCGGCGGTGGAGACGAGGGTTTCCGTAACGCCCAGCGGTGCTGTGGCAGCGATCGATCTGTGGACCGCACCCGATGCCGATCCCTGCGAACTCACCTTCGCGCAAGCGCTGCCGATCTCCGGCATCCCGGCGGGATGGCCGGCACGGATCGAGGCCCGTCACGGCGACAGACTCTTTGGTGTGTTCCACATCGAAGCGGCCAGTGTGCAGGCAGCGGCGCCGCAGGCCGACAGCCCTGCCGATTCAGCCGGGGAGGTCCCGCGGCCTGTGGAAGCTCCAGGAGAGACATGATGCAGACAGGAAAACGATCGGGCAGTGTGAGCGGCATCTGCTGCGGCCTGCTGCTGGGCTGGCTGGTGGTGGGGGCTGCCGTCAGCGCCGCGCCGCCGGTGAGTCCTGAGCAGACGATCGCCGGGAGTGCCCGCTGCGTGGTGAAGCTCTATGGGGCCGGGGGAGTGCGGGGCCTGGAGGCCTATCAGACCGGCATTCTCGTCTCTGCCGCAGGGCATGTGGTGACGGTGCAGAGCACGGTGCTGGACTCCGACGAGATCGACTGCGTGCTGGATGATGGCCGCCGCTATTCGGCCACCCTCCTCGGCTGCGATCCGCTGCGGGAACTGGCGGTGCTCTCGATTCAGGGGGAGGATCTGCCGGCCTTTTCCTGGGAGCAGCTTCCCCGTGTGGCGCCGGGCACGCGCGTGTTCGCCCTCTCGAATCTCTTCGGAGTCGCCGTGGGGGATGAACGGGTGAGCGTGCAGCATGGAGTGGTGTCGGGAGTGGTGCCGCTGGATGCGCGGCGGGGGGCTCACGAGGCACCCTATCGCGGAGATGTCTATATCCTCGACTGCACCACCAACAATCCTGGGTCGGCTGGCGGTGCCGTCGTCGATTGGCGCGGGCGACTGCTCGGCATGCTGGGGAAGGAATTGCGGGCGACCACCAGCGGCATCTGGCTCAACTACGCGTTGCCGGTGGATGAGGTTGAGCAGGGCTACCGCAGCGTGCTCGCGGGGCAGGGGACCAGTCCGACACCCACGGCTGAAGCGGCGCTTGATTCGGTGGCGATGCGCTTTGATCCGCAGCTGTTGGGAGTGGTGTTCGTGCCCGATCTGCTCGACAGAACCCCGCCGTTTGTCGAGTCGGTGCGGAGCGGCTCCGCAGCTGCCGCAGCAGGCCTGCGCACCGATGATCTGGTGGTGGCGGTCAACGGTCGCTCGGTCTCATCGCGGACCGGAGTGCAGCACATTCTTGCGGAACTGGCAACCGGCGATCGGGTGCAGTTCACCGTGGTGCGCGAGGGAAGCATTGTGGAATGTGGATTGGGGCCGCGTCCTGCACTGTCGAGGAAACCATGAGAATCGTCCTGCCGGGAATCTGGAGCAGGGGCCGCTGGATCGCCGAGATGTGCTGCGTTGCCTGTTGTCTATTGTTTGTGGCCAGTGCTCGGCAGACGGTGGGGCAGCCCGCGGCGGAGTGGTCGGTGGCGGCGGCCGAAGAGCAGGCCTTTCGCACGGCGGTCGACCGGGTGGCAGCGGCGGTGGTGCGGATCGAAGCGGCGGGTGTCTCGGAGGCGAGCATCGGCGGCCCGGCCGAGGCAGCTCCCGCAGCGGGGCCATCGTCCGGCCTGATTGTTGATCCGGCGGGCTGGGTGGTGACCACCTCGTTTGCCGTCCCCAAGGATGCCAAGCAGGCGATCGTGGTGCTGCCAGGCACACCCGGTGGCACGCGTGTTGTGGCCCGGGCCGTGGGGCGGGATCTCGCCCGCGGACTGGTGCTGCTCCAGATCGAAGTCCCCGCCGCTGCCGCGCCCCTGCCATCCCTGGCGGTCGCGCCGCGGGAGTCGTGGGGGGTGGGACAGTGGACGATCGCCTTGGGACGGGCGTGGAACAGCTCGGCTCCGAGTGTGGCGGTGGGGATCCTCTCGGCGATGAATCGGGCCTGGGGCAAGGCTGTGCAGACCGATGCCTCTGTCTCTCCTGCCAACTACGGCGGGCCGCTGATCGACATTCAGGGGAGGGTGATCGGCATCCTGGCCCCAGTGCCTGCCGACACTGCTGGCATGACGATGGGAACTGAGCTCTACGACTCAGGGATCGGCTTCGCTGTGCCCCTGGTAGATCTGCTGCGGGTGCTGCCGCGGCTGCAGCAGGGGGAGACGCTCAGCCCGGGAATTCTGGGGATTGGCTATTCTGCTCGCGATCCCTTCACGTCCAAAGCAACGGTGGCCACCTGCCGGGCCGGTTCGCCAGCGGCACGGGCAGGGCTGCGTGCTGGAGACACGATCGTGGAGGCTGGAGGGCGGAGCATCGCCCGCGTGGCCGAACTGCGGCATGTGCTGGCCCCACTCTATGCCGGCGACTCCGTCGAACTGGTGGTGGAGCGCGGCTCTGCCGACGGGGGGAAGGTGCGCGTGCCGCTGCGGGTCGAACTGGTGGCCGCGCTCGCCCCTTGGCGGCGATCGGTGCTGGGGATCGTGCCCACACGCACAGCGAACAAAAAGGGCGAGAATGCGGGCGAGACCCCGGGTGTACCTGTGGCCTGGGTGTGGCCCGCCGGGCCGGCCGCGCAGGCGGGGCTGGTGGCCGGTGACTCCGTCGAGGCGGTGGCGACAGTCGCTGCCGCAGGGGAAGCGGGGAGCTCTGGCGGTGGAGAGCGGCTGGAGGTTTCAAACGCCGGCGCTCTGGCCGGCTTTGTCGGCGGGCTGGCGGCGGGGACGGTGGTGCAGGTGACGGTGCGCCGAGACGGCCTCCCGCTTGAGTTGGAGATGGCCACCGTGGTGGCGCCTGCCACGGTGCCCGAATTGGTGCCCGTCTCCGAGGCCGATCCCGCGCAGGCAGTGGTGGAAAAACTTCCCGCTCCGGAGATCGCTCACCCGCCGCTGGCAGTGCTGCCGGCAGCCGCGCCTGAGTCGCCGCTGGGCACGCCGTTGGGGGTGCTGGTCTATTTTGGATCTCCGCAGGGGGCGGCCACCGGGGCCGCTCGCGCGGCGGCTGAGACCGAGGCGGTGCGGGCTGCCTCGGCGCAGTGGGCCGCGGCGGCCTCGCGCTATGGGGTGGCAGTGATCCTGCCTGAGCCCTCCGATCCGCAGCGCTGGGGCCGAGAAGATATCGCCGGCGTGGCGCGGGCCCTCGATTCGCTGCGGCAACGGCGGCCAATAGACCTTTCCCGAGTTGCCTTCGCCGGGAGTGGCGCCGGCGCCGCCATGGCTTGGCTGGCGGCGGAGGCTCTGGGGCCGGGCGTGCGGGGAGTGGCCCTGTTCAACGCTGGCCTGCCCCGGCAGGCCACGGTGGAAGCGGCTGAGCCGGGCCGCAGCCGCGTGGTGCTCTTTGGAACCAGCGGTGGTCAGCCCGTTCCCCGGTTGGAGCTCGATTCCCGGCGGTTGGAGGAGGCTGGCTATCCGGTGGGCATGTTGCCCCCTGCTGCGCTCGAGCAGGTGCCAGCCGAAACGCTCTGCTCCTGGGTGGAGTCGCTCGGCGTGCTGTGAGAGAAAGCAGCCACGCAATAATTGCTGGCCACCTGCGTGTGGTGCTGATCGACGACCAGATCGTCGTGGTGGAAAAACCAGCGGGCATGCCGAGCGTGCCGGCGCGGACGCCGCTCGATCCCCCCGATGTGGCCCGGGTTCTGCGCACGCTGCCGGAATTCGCCGGGGAGGAAGGGGGGCTGTTGGAGGCGGCGCATCGGCTCGACCGCGATACTTCCGGGCTGCTCGTGCTGGCCCGCTCCCGGGCCGCCCGGGGAGCCCTGGGGCTGGCATTTGAGCGGCGGCAGGTGCGCAAACGCTATCTGGCGGTGGTGCAGGGCCGGCTGCCGCGGCCGGCCGGCACGATCCACCTGCCGCTGGCGGCCGATCCAGGGTTGCCGCCCCGCCAGCGGATCGATCCGATTCTGGGGCGGCCGGCGATCTCCCGCTGGCAGGTGATTGCGACCGCCACTGACGCTCTGTCCAGCAGCATTTCCGGCGGCTGGTCGCTGGTGGAATTGGAGCCGGTGACAGGTCGATCGCACCAGCTCCGGGCCCACCTCGCCTGGCTGGGCGCTCCGATTCTGGGTGATCACCTCTACAGCAGTTCGGCTGCTGCCGCTCAGTTCAGCGCTGATCCGCCGGCACCGCACGCCCCGCCGGCTGCATTCGGCGACGCCGGCAGACTCTGCCTCCATGCCAGCCGCCTGGAATTTCCGCACCCCGCCACCGGCAGGCTCGTCAGTCTCCACGCCCCCGTTTGCTTGAGCGGCAGCCGGCTCTGGAATACCGTCGGAGTGAGGCCCACTTCCACCTGACTCTCAAACGCGGTCGACATCCATGGCGCGCCGGCTGCGGGGCGGCAAAAGTTTCGTCGCTTGGGCCGCAGCGGCCCGACGCTCCTCAAGCGTTCTCCGACCCCTTCGCCTCTCCCACCCGAGATGCCGAGGTGTCGCTCAAGTTCTCCCCCATGCGCTCACATGAGTTGGAAGGCGTAGCGGAGCGGATCTGGTTGAGCGGGAGGCTGCGCCGTGGGAGATGGTTTCCCCAGTGGCGGGGGGCGTGCCGCTTTGCTGGGCAATCGCGTGCCTCAAAACTGTGCCTCCGCAGGTGATTGGAGTGGGCACGCCTCGGGAAAGCCCCCGAACGCGATTTTTTTCTGAGCTTTCATTCATGGCCAAATCGGCCTGTTTTTATAGGTGAATCAGCTGGTGGCGGCGGTGGAGAAGCGGCGGTTGAGAAGTGTTTCCTGCGTTTCGGCACGTCCCTTGCATTGCAGGGCAAGGGTGCGGTTAGAAGATTCTGCCGCCCGGTGAGTCCGACGCTGCGGAGGCGTTTCTCGCCGGATCTTTTCCCCTTCCCCTTCTGGAGGAGCACGATGCGATCTGAAAGCTGTTCTGTTGGTCGGTATCTCTTTTTGCACCCCAAACCATCTCCCCGCGCGTCGTCCCGGTCGCGGCTGATGGCTGTGGCGGGCTTGCTTGCCTGCGTCTGCGTCGGCACGCTGTTTTCGGGGGTCGGTTTCGCGCAGGAGGAAGCGGTCGCGGCTGCGACTGCGGCGGCGGCCGCGCCGTATCAGCCCAATCTTATGTCGATGGAGCAGATGGTTGAGAAGCTCTGGACTGGAGCAGACACCGTCTGGGTGTTGGTCTGCAGCATGTTGGTATTCTTCATGAACCTCGGGTTCGGCTGCGTGGAAACCGGCTTCGCCCGCTCCAAGAACTGCGTCAACATCCTCTCCAAGAACTTCGTCGTCTTTGCTGCCACATCGGTCGCTTTCTGGTTCTTGGGCTGGGATCTGATGTTCGGTGCCGGGGATGGTGGCTGGGTTGGCAACTCCGGCTCATGGGGTGTCGGCGGCGCTGACAACAGTCCGTTCATGGGCGACCGCTACCAAGGTGTCTACGGGGCGATCAGTTGGACGCACGTGCCGCTGTGGGCCAAGTTCTTCTTCCAGCTTGTGTTTGCCGGGACTGCCGCGACGATCGTGTCGGGGGCTGTTGCCGAGCGGATCAAGTATCACGCGTTCATCATCTTCTGCTTCATCATGGCGTTGGTGATCTACCCGATCGTCGGCCACTGGATATGGGGCTTCGGCTACCTCGCCAAGGAATGGAATTTCTGGGACTTTGCCGGCTGCTCGGTGGTGCATTCGGTGGGCGGCTGGGCGGCTTTGACGGGGGCCATCATTCTGGGCCCACGCATCGGGAAATATGGTCCGAACGGGAAGATCAATGCCATCCCTGGTCACAACATGACGGCTGCCTTCATCGGCTGCCTGGTGCTGTGGTTCGGCTGGTTTGGATTCAATCCCGGCAGCACGATGGGTGTGGCTGGTGACGGCGGGGCTCTGGCGGCGCTGGTGGCCGTCAACACCAACTCGGCTGCTGCCGCTGCCACGCTGACTGCCACGCTCACCGCGTGGATCATGCTCGGAAAGCCCGACATCGGCATGACTCTCAACGGCTGTCTGGCCGGACTGGTGTCGATCACGGCCTGTGCCGCCTACACCACGGTGCCCTGCTCGCTGATCATCGGGGCGATTGCCGGTGTGATGGTGATCTTCGCCGTGCTGTTCTTCGATCGGATCGGTGTGGATGATCCGGTGGGAGCGACCAGCGTGCATCTGGTGTGCGGCATCTTCGGCACGCTTTGCGTGGGCCTGTTCTCCACGACTGATCTCTCCGGAACTGTGCTCAACACGCCGTTCGGTACTGCCGCTGCCGGTGGTCCCTATGCCGGTCTGTTTTTCGGAGGCGGCACCAAGCAGCTCATCGCCCAGCTGGTGGGTGTGCTGATGGTGGGGGCTTACGTCGTGCCGGTTTCGGCAGTGGCATGGCTGCTCATCAAGTTCTTGGTCGGCCTGCGTGTGAGTGCTCAGGAGGAGATTGAGGGCCTCGATATCCACGAACACGGCAACGAGGCCTACCACGGCTTCGTGATGGTCCGCAACGAATAGTTTTGCCCACGTCGATCGTCAGGGACCCCGGTTTTTTATCACCTTGTTGCACACACTCCACCGGGTATCCCTGACGTTCGGCCGATCATCCAGAAGGATGCCCCAACGGCTTGGGTGGGCACTCCGCCTAGCTCACCCAGGCCGGGGCATTCTTCGGGATGGTGCGGGGAAAAATGCGATCGATCGGGCTGCTGTGGCTGAGGGTCGGCCAAAACAGAGGGAACCAGCAGAACGAGTGTGTGTACAATAGGGGTTGGTTGTGGCGACCCCCCCTCTGCCGCTACGATCCGGCAGACTCGAGGAGGTCGCATCCGTGAAACTCATCATTGCCATCATCCAGCCTGGCAAACTGGAAAGCGTCAAGCAGGCCCTCTCAGAGGTTGAGGTGTTTCGCCTGACGGTGCTCGACGTGCAGGGCTTCGGCCGGCAACGCGGGCACGCGGAGACGTTTCGCGGCCACGAGATCGCCGTGAACCTCCTGCGGAAGGTGCAGTTGCAGATTGCCGTCAACGACGATTTCGTCGAGCCGACCATTGCGGCAATCATCAAGGGAGGCCGCAGCGGCGAGCGCGGCGAGATCGGCGACGGCAAGATTTTCGTGCTGCCGATGGATGAATGCGTTCGCATCCGGACCGGCGAACGCGGTCGCGAGGCGATATAGCCTTCACGCCCGCTGCGGATGGATGCGGGGTTGGCCGCCGAGGGCGAGGCGGTTGGTGGCGGCCAGAAACGCCTTGGCGGAAGCCTCCAGCGAATCGGTCGAGACGCCCCGGCCCCGCTGCACCTGGCCGGCATGCTCCAGTTCCACCGTCACCTCGGCCTGCGCATCTTTGCCCACCGTCACCGCCTGCACGCGGAAATCGCGGCAGACAGTCTGGATGCCGGTGAGCTTCTCAATCGCCAGAAAGATGCCGTCGATCGGGCCGTCGCCAGCCGTTACCGCTGCCGTGTGAGGAACGCCATTCTGCAACACCCGCAATTCCACCGTGGGCGCATGGCCGCTGGCGGAGGAGAGCGTGTAGCCGGCGAAGGTGAACTGCTCCGGCAACGCTGAAAACTGATCCTCGCACAGCGCTGCGATGTCGCCGTCGTAGATTTCCTTCTTGCGGTCGGCCAGCACCTTGAACCGGTCAAACAGCGTCTGCAACTGCTCCGTGGAAAGCTGGTAGCCGAGGGCCTTCGCCCTGTCGGCCAGCGCCGCGCGGCCGCTGTGTTTGCCCAGCACCAGATCGGTGCGCTCCAGACCGACATCCTCCGGCCGCATGATTTCGTATGTGCTGCGGTCTTTGAGCATGCCATCCTGATGGATGCCCGCCTCATGGGCAAAAGCGTTGCGGCCCACGATCGCCTTGTTGCGCGGCACCTGAATGCCGGTGATCGTTGCCACGAGGCGACTGGTCGGCACAAGCTTTTGCGTCACGATCCGGGTGTCGCAGCCGTAGTAATCGCTCCGCGTGCGCAGGGCCATCACCACCTCCTCCAGCGAGCAATTGCCCGCCCGTTCCCCCAGACCGTTGATGGTGCATTCCACCTGCCCCGCTCCCGCCTCCACCGCCGCCAGACTGTTGGCCACAGCCAGCCCGAGGTCGTCGTGGCAGTGGACGCTGATCACGGCCCGATCGATGCCCCGCACCCCCGTGCGCAGGCCCTGGATGACGCGGAACATCTGCTGCGGCGTGGCATAGCCGACGGTGTCGGGAATATTGACTGTGGTCGCACCGGCATCGATCACTGCCTCGACGACGCGGCAGAGAAACGGCAGATCGGTGCGGGCGGCGTCCTCCGGCGAAAACTCCACATCAGCGCAGAGATTGCGGGCGCGTTTGACCCCGGCCACGGCCCGGGCGGTGACCTCGTCCTCGCTCATCCGCAGTTTGAACTCGCGGTGGATCGAGCTCGTCGCCAGAAACACGTGGATGCGGGCCCGCTCCGCCAGACGCAGCGCCTCCCACGCCCGGTCGATGTCGGCATCGTTGCAGCGGGCCAGCCCGCAGATGATCGCCCCGCGGACGCTGGCGGCAATCTCGCTGACACTGGCGAAGTCGCCCGGCGAGGCGATCGGGAATCCCGCCTCAATGACATCCACGCCCAGTTGCACCAGCGCCTGCGCCACCTCCATTTTTTCGGTGAGGTTCATGCTTGCGCCCGGCGACTGTTCGCCATCGCGCAGCGTGGTGTCGAAAATGCGGATTGGACGGAGGCTCTTCATGGCAGACTTCCGGGGCGGCCCGTCACTCAAGTCACGGGGCATGTGGAGCGGAGGAGCGGGTGGGCAAACAGATGAGTATATCCGCCCTTTCCGCTGATTGTGTAGACTTGGAGCGGGCGGTGCCCCTGCCGCCGACCGTTTTGTTTGGCGCTTGGTCCGGATCTGTTTTGGTCCCTCCGCGCACCCTTCCCGAGTTGCCAGTATGTCCGCCCCAGCCCCCGCTCATGGTCAGCCCGCTGCGCAGGCAGCGACCCCACACGGGCCACTGACGCCCCGGGGCGGAGGGCAGTCGTGGGGGGGAGCGGCCCGGCGCAGCGTGGGCGGCGTGGCTCTGCTGGTGGCAGGGGCTGCGGCGTGGTGGTGGTTGTCGACCCACCACATCAGCGGTGGCGGAGATCATTCCCCCGCCGAACCAGCCCCCCCAGTGCAGGCAGGGGCGGTGGGGGGCCCGGGCCAGAGTCAGATCGTGATGCTCTCCGAATCGGCGCAGGTTGCTGCCAACATCGGGTTTGCCACGGTCCAAAAACTCCCGCTGCGCGACCACCTCACGGTGCCGGGCCGCATCGACTACGACGCCCGCCAGCGTCTCGACTATGCCTCGCCGGTGGATGGGATCGTCTCGCGGATGCTGGTGCAGGTGCGACAGAAAGTGGTAGCCGGCGATCCACTGGTGGAACTCTCGAGCCCTGATGTTGGCATGGCGCGGGATGATGTCAGACGCCGCGAGGATGATCGACTCATCGAGCGGAAGTCGGCCGAGTGGAGCACCACCATCGCCGATAATGTCGAGTCGTTGCTGGAGACACTGGCTACCGAGCCACCGCTGGCCCAGGTCGAGCAGCAGTTTCAGGACCGGGTGCTGGGCAACTACCGCGAGAAACTGCTGGGATCGTATTCAAAACTGCTGTTTGTGGAAAAGGTGAATGCCAGCACGAGATCGCTCAGCGAGGGGGGCGTGCTCTCGGGCCGCATCATCGAGGAGCGCACGAGCAATCTGGAGGTTGCCAAGGCAAACTTCATCGCCGCCTGCGAGGAGGCCCGGTTCATGACCCGCCAGGACCGCGAGCGGGCCCGGGCCAGCCTCGAGCAGGCCGACCGGTTGGTCCAGATCTCCCGGGAACACCTGCGGATGCTGGTGGGGAGCCGTTTGGGGAACGACATTCCTGCCGAGAAAGCTGCTGCGGATGTGGCCGCCGAGGCAGCGGAAAGTCCTGGCGATACCAGTTCGATCAGCTCGCTGGTGCTCCGCACGCCGATCGGGGGGATGATCGAGGATGTGTTCATCGCCCGGGGTGAGCGGGTGCGCGTGGGCGACAAGATGTTTGTCGTGGCCGACACCTCCACGCTCTGGGTACGGGCCCAGATCCATGAGCGGGAGTGGACGGCAGTGGACGTGGCGGAGGGGCAGCAGGTGCGCGTCAACGTGCCGGGCGCCGACAGCCATGACACAACGGCTGTGGTGCAGCATGTGGGAGCGATCGTGGAGGCGGAATCGCGCAGCGTGCCGCTGGTGGCTGAACTCAAGAACGACGATGCCCACTACAAGCCGGGGATGTTTGTCTGGGTCGATCTGCCGCAGGGGGGCCTCAAGGATGGGCTCACCGTGCCCGCCACCGCCGTGATGCGCCATGAGGCCCGAGCCTTTGTGTTTGTGCCTCAGGGGAAAGGTCGGTTTCGCTGCGCCGATGTCGTCACGGGGGCGGAGAACGGGCCCCTGATCGAGATCACCAGCGGGCTGAAAGAGGGAGAAGAGGTGGTTTCGCAGGGCGCCTTCGTCTTAAAGAGTGAACTGTTGCTCGACCGGGAGGACCGGCCTGCTGAATAGTGGCGTGGGGAGCAGTCGGGCCGGGCCGTGAGCCAGTCGCCGAGGCCTGACAGGCATCTGCTCGAGCGCCGCGGGTGAGGCTGTGCCGGCCCGCAAGGGGGCATGAAAGACAGAGGTTTGGAGTGCTTGCAGGTTTGATCAGATGGTCGCTTTCCAACCGGGCGTTGGTGGTGGCGCTGTTTTTCTTAATGGCCGCAGGCGGGCTCTATGCCGCCACGCGGATTCCGGTCGATGCGGTGCCCGATCTGGTCAACGTGCAGGTGCAGGTGGTGACCGAATCGGGCACCCTCTCGCCGCTGGAGGTGGAACGCTATGTGACCTATCCGGTGGAGCTGGCCGTCAGCGGCCTGCCTGGCGTGGAGGAGGTGCGCAGCGTCTCCCGGTTTGGCATCTCGCTGGTGACGGTCGTGTTTCACGAGGGCACCGACATCTTTCGAGCCCGTCAGCTGGTGGCCGAACGGCTCCCGGAGGCGAAGGGGCGCATGGCCTTGGCCCACGGCGAGCCCCAGCTCGGCACGCTCAGCACGGCCCTGGGCGAGATTCTGCAGTTTGAGGTGCGGGGCTCGGGGCAGAATCTGATGGATCTGCGCAGCGTGCTGGAGTGGGATATCGGCCCCGCCATGCGCGAGGTGTCCGGCGTCACCGATATCAACAGCCACGGGGGCTATGCCAAGAGCTACGAGGTGCGGGTCGATCCCGATCGCCTCAGCGCGCAGGAAATTTCACTGGGTGAGGTGCTGGCGGCGCTGGAACGCAACAACGACAGCACCGGCGGCGGGTACATCGTCACCAACGGCGAGCAGCGTTTCATCCGGGGCAGTTCGTTGCTCGGCAGTCTGGAGGATGTCGAGCAGGTCGTGGTGCGCAGTCCCCCCGGGGGCGTGCCGGTGCTGATCCGCAACATCGCCGAGGTGACCATCGCCCCGCTGGCCCGGCAGGGCGCGGCCACCCGCGATGGCCGCGGCGAAGTGGTCACCGGCATGGTGATGATGGTGCGCGGGGAGAACAGCCGCCGCGTTGTCGACGCAGCCAAGGAGCGTTTGCACGCCCTGCAGTCGACACTTCCCCCTGGCGTGACGCTGGAGATTCTCTACGACCGCTCCGAGCTCATCGCACGCACGCTCGACACTGTGCTCCACAACCTCGCCGAGGGGGGACTGCTGGTGGTGGGCGTGTTGCTGGTGCTGCTGGGGAATGTGCGGGCCGGCATCATCGTCTCGCTGGCGATCCCGCTTTCGATGCTCTTCGCGGCCAATTTGATGTGGGCCACCGGCATCTCGGCGAGCCTGATGAGCCTGGGGGCGATCGATTTTGGGCTGGTGGTCGACAGTTCGGTGATCATGGTGGAGAACTGCGTCCGCCGGCTGGGATTGGCTCCCGAGGGGGCCGACAAACGCCAGGTGGTCGCCGATGCGGCGCTCGAGGTGCGGGGGCCGACGATGTTTGGCGAGCTCATCATTGCGATTGTCTATGTGCCGATCCTGTTTCTGGAAGGAACGGAGGGGAAGCTCTTCCGCCCCATGGCCCTCACCGTGCTCTTTGCGCTGGCCGGGTCGCTGGTCATCTCCCTGACGCTCATGCCAGTTTTGGCGGCCACGGTGCTGAAGCGGGAGCCGGAGCATGAGCCGCTGCTGATGCGGTGGTTTCACTGGGCCTATCAGCCGGTGGCCAGGCTGGCGGTCTACCATCCGGTGGTTGTCACGCTCGGAAGCTTGGCGCTGGTGGCGGCGACAGTGCCGATTGCGGCGCGGCTGGGAGCGGAGTTTATGCCGCGGCTCGATGAGGGGGATCTGTTGGTCGAGGTCACCCGGTTGCCCAGCGCCACGCTGGAGGATTCTGTTCCGCTCACGACGCGCATTGAACAGGAGTTGCTCGCCTTTCCCGAGGTGCGTACCGTGTTTTGCAAGACGGGGCGCCCTGAGATTGCCAACGACATCATGGGCGTGCAGCAGACGGATGTTTGGGTGATGCTCAAGCCCCGCCGCACCTGGCCGCAGGCGGTGTCACGCGACGAACTGGTGGAGCGGATGTCGGAAAAACTGACGGCGACGGTGCCGGGGGCCAATTTTGGCTTCAGTCAGCCGATCGAGATGCGGGTCGATGAACTTGTCGCCGGCGTGAAGGCTGATGTCGCGGTGCTGGTGTTTGGCGACGACCTTGGCCAGCTCGGCTCGATCGGCAAGCAGATCGAACAGACGCTGCGGCAGATCCCTGGCGCCGTCGATGTGCGTGCCGATTGGCAGTCGAATGTGCCCACGATGCGCATCGTGGCCCGGCCCGAACAGCTCGCCCGCCACGGCATCGATGGGCTGGAAGTGATGCGCACCGTCTCGGCGATGGGAGGCATTCAGGCTGGCGTGATCTTCGAGGGGCGGCCCCGCTATCCGCTCACGCTGAAGTTCCCAAGGCAATGGCGGGAGAACCCGGAGCTGGTGCCGCAGATTCCCGTGGGGGCGACCGGGGGCCGCCCGGTACCGCTGGGTGAACTGGCCGATGTGCGGATGGAGGAGTGCCCACCCTCGATCGAGCATCAAAACTCACGCCGCCGCACGTTTGTCTCGGCGAATGTGCGCGGCCGCGATGTGGCTGGATTTGTCACCGAGGCGCAGCGCCTGGTGGCCCAAGCTGTGCCGCTGCCGATCGGCTACACGATCGCCTGGGGAGGGGATTTCGAAAATCTCCTCTCGGCCGGCCGACGGCTGGCGCTGATTACCCCGCTGGTGCTTGGCCTGATCGCCATGCTCCTCTACACGAGCTTCCAGTCGTTCCGGCTGGCCTCCCTCATTTTCTGCGCCGTGCCGGTGGCGGCCTCCGGGGGAGTGGTGGCGCTGGCGCTGCGGGGCATGCCTTTTTCGATCGCCGCAGGAGTCGGATTTGTCGCTCTGTTTGGGGTGGCGGTGCTCAACGGGCTGGTGTGGGTGTCGGGGGCAGAGCATGCCCGCAAGGGGGGGCTCTCGGCTCGCGAGGCGGCCCTTGCCACCGCCGAGGTCCGGATCAGGCCGGTGTTGATGACAGCCTTGGTCGCCAGTTTGGGATTCCTGCCGATGGCGCTGGCGGAGAGCGCCGGGGCGGAAATCCAGCGGCCGCTGGCCACGGTCGTGATCGGCGGGATTATCACCTCCACGCTACTGACGGCGGTGGTGGTGCCGGCAATCTATCCATGGTTTGCCCCGGCGGTGCAGGCGCCGGTCGCACCAAGTGGCCGGCCTGTGTAAAACCAGAGCAAATCTTTTTGGGGAACACGAGCTTCCGATGACACTCCATGAATTCCAGACGCTGATCCGCGCCATGTACCACGACAAGGACGCGACCCGCGGGGTCGAGGGCACCTTCATGTGGCTCACCGAGGAGATCGGCGAACTGGCCACCTCCCTGCGCAGCGGCACCCACGAGGAGATCGCCCTGGAGTTCGCCGATGTGCTGGCCTGGCTGGCCACCATCGCCAATGTCGTCAATGTCGATCTCGAAGCGGCCGTGGCCAAGAAATATGGCACTGGGTGTCCCGGCTGCGGTCAGTTCACCTGCACCTGTCCCGATGCGGAGAAGCCATGAAACGCGGCCGCCGTGGGCGATTGGTCGGGCGGTGCCTCCGCGCCGTGTGGGCGTGGGCATCCCTGCTCGTGCTGTGGCAGGCAGGCGCCCTGCCCAGCCAGGCGGCGCCGGCATCGGTCGATGGGGGCGGGCCCTGGAACGTGCGCGTCGGCTTTCAGGATGTCTACCGGACGGGCTCGTGGACGCCGCTGCTGGTTTCCTCTGCATCTTCCTCCGGCTCTTCCTCTGCCTCGGGGGGCGGATCTGCGGGCAGACTCTGTGCCTGGGCCGAAGACTCCGACGGGCAGTGGGTGCGGTCGCCAGCGATGGCCGTGACGCAGGCGGCTGATGGCACGCAGTCAGTCCGATTTCTGGTCCGCTTCGGCCGCCCCGTAGGCCGCGTGCTGCTGGAGCAGGTGCCGCCGGAAGACGCTGGCGGAGACGGCCTGTCGGCTGAGATCTCCGCGGAGCATGTGGCGGGCCTTGCGCCGCTCAGCCTCCCCGCGCCGCTGCCCGGCGGGGAGACAGTTGTGCTCGTCGTCGGAGAGCTTCCCAGCATGGAGCGGGCGGCACGCTTGATGGCTCGCGACGACGGCTCCCGGCCCCGGGTCGTGGCTGTCGCCGATCCGCGGCTGCTGGGTCCCACGGGCCTCGATTATGACGGCGCCGATGCGATCATCGTGTGTGGTCGATCGGTGGCGGCCCTCCGGGGGGCCGACGCGGCGGCGCTGGTCGGCATCGACGCTTGGGTGCGGCGGGGAGGGAGGCTCGTGTTTCTGGCGGGAGCCGATGCGGTGCGGGCGGGCTTGGCAGAGTCTGTGGCGGCCGGGTGGATTCCTGGTCTCACCAACACCCCGGGACGCATGGAGGGGATGGCGCCATTGCGGCGGGCGACCGCGATCGAAAGCTACGCCCGAGCCGATCGTCCGCTGGACAAGAAAGCTCTGCAGGGGCTGGAGGTGCCGCTGCTGGCAGATGCTGCTGCTATGGACGGCGTGATTGAGGCCTTTGAGGGGACAGCCCCCAGCGATCTGCCGCTGGTCGTGCGGAGTCCTCATGGCTTTGGGACAATCACCTGGATCGGCCTCGATCTGGATCAGGGTTTTTTTCGCACCTGGCAGGGAACTGACACACTGCTGGTGGAGCTGTTGGGAGGCCGTCCCAAGGGAAAGTCTGCAGGGCGGGGAGCGGAAGGGGCCCGCGGCGCGCTCGACATGGCCGGACAGCTCCGCCTGGCGGTTGACCAGTTTCCCTCGGTGCGCCCGGTGCCGTTTGAAATCATTGGTGGACTCGCCCTGCTCTACATCGCAGCCCTCTATCCTTTGGACTGGTGGCTGGTATCGCGGGGCAAGGGGCGGTTTCGCTTGGCCTGGCTGTCGCTGCCGCTGCTGGTGGCTGGTTTCGTGGCGCTGGCCGGCTCCACCGCACGGCAGTGGAAGAGCGAGGCGGGGCAGGAATCGCAGGCCGATCTGGTCGATATCGACATGGCGGGGTTGCTGACGCGGGGGGTTTCGTTTGCCGGCATCTGGTCACCTGCCAATGCCACGCTCGACACCGCGGCGGTGCCGCGGGAGGGACTCGCCGTTCCACCGGCCGACATTGTCGTGTCGTGGTTTGGCGCCGTTGGTCGCGGGCTGGGGGCGACCGACTCGCCGACGTCCCATCCCTCGTTGGCAAGCGCTGATTATGCCTACGGACCTTCGCTGGCCACACTCCGCGGCATCCCGCTGGCCGCTTCCTCCAGCCGGTTGTTGGAGGCGGAATGGATCGCCGCCTGCCCCCGGCCGCCTCTGGAGGCGAGCCTCACCCGCGAGGCCCAGGGAACGCTGCGTGGGGAGGTGGTGAACCGACTCGACTTTCCCTTGGAAGACTGCCGCCTGGTGCACTCCGGCTGGCTCTACGACATCGGCCGGTTGGATCCCGGCGCGAGCTATTCCACGCACGGTGGCAAGGGACCACGCTCGCTGGCCGGGGCGCTGACGAGAAATGCCGCCAATGCCGAACGCATCGTCGCCACGCGGTGGGACCCTGCCGAACTCGATCCCCTGCGGATTCTCGAAGTGGCCGGCCTCCACGCTGCGGCGGGGGGGAGTGCCTACACCTCCAGCGATCCCGGCCGACTCGGCCGGTTCGATCTCTCCCCGCTGTTGAATGTCGACCGGGCGGTGCTGGTGGGCCGGGGGCCGCGCGGCACCGCGTGGCGGCAGACAACGGCCGGCCCGGAGGCTGTGGCGATGCCCTCGGGCAGCGCTTTGGAAGCAGGTAGTGGGCTGTGGCGGATAGTCATTCCTCTCAAGACGCGAAGACCATGATTGAAACAATCGACCTCACCAAGAAGTATGGCGATTTCTCGGCGCTTGAATCGCTCGACCTGAAGCTTGAGAAGGGGGATCTGTTTGGCTTTATCGGCCCCAACGGTGCCGGCAAGACCACCACGATCCGTATCCTCTCCACGCTCTTGGCGCCGACCTGGGGCGAGGCCTACGTCTGCGGGCACTCGATCTACACCCACCCGCGCGAGATCCGCCGGGCCATCGGCTACATGCCCGATATCTTCGGCGTCTATGACGACATGCGGGTGATTGAATATCTGGAATTCTTTGCCGCGGCCTATCGGATCGAGGGGGCCGAGCGGAAGCGGGTGGCTGATCGCTCGCTGGAGTTGGTCGATCTGACGGTGAAGCGCGATGAGCTGGTGACGAGTCTTTCCCGCGGCATGACGCAGCGGCTGGGGCTGGCGAGAGTGCTGCTGCACGATCCGCAGGTGCTGCTGCTCGACGAGCCGGCCAGCGGCCTCGATCCGCGTGCCCGCATCGAGATGCGCAATCTCCTCCGCCGGCTGCAGGGACTGGGAAAGACAATCCTGGTTTCCAGCCACATCCTTCCCGAGTTGGCCGATATCTGCAACCGCGTCGGCATCATCGAATATGGCCGTCTGCTCGCCTGCGGCGATGTGCAGGAACTGCTGGCGCAGGTGCGCGGCCGGCCGGTCATCCGGCTGCGGGTGGCCGGTCCGCCGGAGCCCGCCGCCAAGACGCTGGAGGGCTGCCCGGAGATTTCGCAATTGGCGGTGCGCGATGGAGAGGTGCTCGCCACGCTTGCCGAGGGAGTGGCCGATCCCTCGGCGCTGGCCGCACGCCTGATCGCCGCCGGCCACCAGCTGATTTCGATGCGGGAATCGGAGGTCAATCTGGAGACCGCCTTTCTCGAGATCACCAAAGGCTCACTCGGCCGGCCCAAGGCCGTCGCCAATCCTGCCCCCAATCCCGCTCCTTCGGCCTGACGCGCGGCAGCGGGCCCGCGCCCGGCTACAGATAGCGCCGCCGATTGACCGTGGCCTGCCAGCGGCCGGTGGCGGCGACATCGAGCAGCTGCGCCTGCGTGAATGTTTCGCCATGCTCGAGCACCGTGCGGCGCACCACCTCCAGCACATCGGAGCCGGTGGCCCCCTCCAGCGCCCGGGCCACGGCTGGGAAATCGAAGGGGAGGTCAAGCGGCGCCAGATACCCTTTCAGGATCCGCTCGCGGGAATCCTCGTCGGGCAGCGGGAGCGTGATCACCACATCAAACCGGGAGGCCCGCTGCGCTGCCGGATCGAGCGATTTGGGGTCGTTCGTCGTGGCGATCGTGAGGATGTCTTTGCGTTCCAGCACGCCGTCGAGCGTGGCCAGAAAATCGGCCAGCGCCCCGTTGTCGCCATTGGCATCGCGGTGGCCCAGCACCAGGTCGATGTCGTCGAGCACGACCAGCGTCGGGCCGAAGGTTTCGGCCTCGCTGTAGAGTTCGGCAATCTGGTGCCGCATGGCATGGGCGTCGGCGAGGATCGTGGTGAACTGGCCGCTGAGTTCCGCGGCAATAATCCGCACCAGATGCGTTTTGCCCACCCCCGGTGGACCGGCGATGAGCAGACCCCGGTTGGTGCCCAGGCCGAGCCGCCGCATGAGGTCGCGGCGGCTGGTGGCCGAGGCGAGAAAGATGTCGATCTCCGCCCAGAGAGGGGCGGGGAGGATCAGGCTCTCCCGCCGACTCGCCGGCGTTGAGGTGACCCCCAGATGGAGAGAGTTTTCCACGCAGCTCGCCTCGAGCACCCGGCCGCGCAGAGGGTTTTCGGCTGTTTTCAGCCGGGCTGTAAACGACCGCACCACCGCCTCTGCGGCAGGCTTCTGCGCCAGTGTGGAGAGCACGGCAAACTCCCGCGTCCAATGGCGATCGTCGATATGCACGCACAGCGGGATCGCCGCCAGCGTGCCGGCGGGGAAGAACACAATCAGCCGGCCCGGCACCGAGACCCGCTCATCGGGCCCCACTGTCAGTTGCGACCAGGTGGGGGGCAGGCCCTCGCCGGGCGAGCCGATGACAACGGCCCCGGCATGCCGCTCCATCTCGATGCGCAGCAGATTGCCCAGCAGCGCCAGCGACGTGCCCTGCGTGGCAACGCGGCTGCTGGCCAATTCCAGCACGCCTCCGCCGAGGTGTTGGATGGCAAACGTGGTCGGGGAGAGGGCCGAGGAGGGCTCATTGCCCAGAATCTCCGCCAGCAGGCGGAGCGATTCCCGCGCTCCCTCCGAGGCATTGGAGAGAATTGTATCGAGCGTTCGCTCGGAGCGGGATGGGGGCGGGGGAGCCATGGGCGCACTCGCGGAGGCGGGAGGGACCAGCGTCAGAGACTTTCGCGTTACACTATACCGATGCCATGGAGGGCTGTCCCCCAGGCAGCCCTGGCAGGAGGAGACAACACCGATGGGATTGCGGATGTGGGTGGGAGCAGAGCGGGGATGGTGTGGCGCGGTGGCGGGCCGCCATCCGCTGCTGGCGATGATGCTCGGCTGTTTGCTGGCGGGAGAAGGCTTTGCCCAGCCGCCTGGCGCGGCTCCCGGCCTGCGGGCTCCAGCGCCCTTTGACGGCCCGGTTTCAGCCACACCAGAGAGCGTGCTCGGCTATGCGCTCGGCCAGCGGATCGGCAGTCGGATTGCCGCCGACTTCAAAGCCCAGCAGGCCCCCATCGATCCCCTCGCTCTGGCGCAGGGGCTGGCCGATGCGGTGCGCGGGGTGAATCCACGGTTGAGCGATGAGCAATGCCGGCAGGCGCTGGAGGTGTTTGAAACCCGGCTGCGGGCGCAGGAGCAGGAGTTTGCCAAACGGATGGTTGAGGTGGCCAAAGTCAATCAGGCCAAAGCGGCAGAATTTCTTCAGGCCAACGGCGCCAAGAAGGGGATCGTGACCCTCCCCAGCGGCCTGCAGTATGAGGTGCTCACGAGGGGCAATGGTCCCTTTCCCAAGCTCACGGACACTGTTGCCACGCACTACCGGGGAACCCATCTCGATGGCAAGGAGTTTGACGCCACCGATCCCAAGGGGGAGCCGGCCACGTTTCCGGTGCGCGGTGTGGTGCCGGGCTGGCAGGAGGCTTTGCCGCTGATGCCGGTGGGGTCGAAATGGCGGCTCTTTGTGCCGCCGGCCCTCGGCTATGGCGAGGAGGGATCGCCCCCGGTGATCGAGCCGAACGAGGTGCTGGTATTTGAAATCGAACTGGTAAAGATCGTACCGCAGCCGTGATCACCACGGCGCGCGTGGGCGGGAGCGGGTTGGTGGGGCGGGCGGCTGGCAGAGAGGCTCTTCATGATGAACCCGCGCTGGCGTGTCGTGGCGCTGATGGTCTGGCTGGGGGGCGCTCTGTCCCTCCTGCCGGCTGGTGCCGCGCCCCCGGTAGATGAGCCGGAGGCTGCTCCCCCGACTGCGGCTGAACGTGCCCCGGCCGAGCGCGGGCAAGCCGATCGTTTTGTGTCCGCCCGCCAGCGCATGGTGCGCGACGACATCGCCGGCGGCGGCGTCAGCGATCCGCGGGTGCTCGCGAGCATGCGCACCACGCTGCGGCATGAATTTGTGCCGGTGCCCCAGCGGGGTCTGGCCTATTTCGACATGGCACTGCCGATCGGCGAGAAGCAGACGATCTCGGGGCCGTTCGTGGTGGCCTACATGACTGAGCAACTCGCCCTTGAGCCGACCGACCGGGTGCTGGAGATCGGCACTGGCAGTGGCTATCAGGCGGCGGTGCTGGCGCCGCTGGTGGAGATGGTCTATTCGATCGAGATCAGCCGGGTGTTGGGGGAGCGGGCGGCCCGCACGCTGGGCCGGCTGGGGTATGAAAATGTCGTCACCCGGATCGGCGATGGCTTTCAGGGATGGCCTGAGCATGCTCCCTTCGACAAGATCATCGTCACCTGCTCTCCAGAGGAGATTCCCGCGCCGCTGGTGGAGCAGTTGGCCGAGGGGGGGAAGATGATCATCCCTGTCGGCGAGCGCTACGATCAAACGCTCGTGCGGCTGACAAAGCGCGAAGGAGAGATGGTGCGGGAGGCGCTGGTGCCGAGTTTTTTTGTGCCGATGACCGGGGCGGCCGAGGAGGCCCGGCGCGTGCAGCCCGATGGCAGCCGGCCGGCGCTTGAGAATGGCAGCTTCGAGGAATTTCTCCCCGATTCCACCGTGCCGAGGGCCTGGTATTACGGGCGGCAGATGCGGGTGGAGCAGGGGGCCGATGCGCCGCAGGGAAAAGGATATCTCCGGCTGGAAAATGCTCAGGCGGGTCGGCCGGCGCAGCTCTGGCAGGGGTTTCCTGTCGACGGCCGGATGGTGGGGCGCTTGCGGGTGACGCTGGAGATGCGGGCCAGTGGCATTCAGGAGGGGCTCTCACCGGAGGAGGCTCCGGGGCTGGCGATTCAGTTTTTCGACGAGCGGCGCAGTCGTTCGGTACGCACTTTTCTGGGGCCCTGGCTCGGCACGTCGCCCTGGAAAACAATCGAGGGCACGCTGCAAGTGCCGGCGTGGGCCCGCGAGGCGATCGTGCATATCGGCATGCTCGGCGCCACCGGCACGCTCGACGTCGACGCTGTGCAGTTAGCCCCGCTGCCCCGGCCGTGAGCCGGGGTAGAGGGGCCAACGGCTGCCTATTGTGCGGCGTCGAGTTCCCTCACCCGCACGCCGCGGTAGCGCACGAATTTCCCGTCGTAATCCTTGGGGGCACCGCCGCCGTGGATCTGCAGGGCGATGCGGCCCCGGGCCGGATGCCGGGCCTCGGTTTCGGTCCACTGGGAAATCTTCACGCCGTTGATCCAGGTTGTGATCGTGGGCGTTTGCCCACCGACGATCCTGGCCCGCAGTTCGTTCCACTGGCCATGCCGCCAGAACGAGGGCCAGGCCTCGGGCAGAATCGGAAACGGTACCCGGGGATCGCCGTGCGACTGCGGTTCGACGACGGTGACAGCATCTTTGAAGCTGTAGTTACGGATGTGGGGCCGGCCACCGAGCCCCTCGCCATAGATTCCCATCAGATTGCCGTCGGCGTGGTAATCGATCATCGCCTGATAGGCGGCCCCCTCCTCGGTGCTGCGGAGGAACAGGCCGCTGTCGGGGCCGAAGTCGTTTTTCATCTCCACAACAACCTCGAAATCGCCAAACTCCCGATCGGTGAGGATGATTCCACCGTTGCCCGGCTGATCCTGAGAGCCGACGATGGCCCCATCTTCCAGAACCCAGCGGCCGCCGGAGGTGTTCTTGCTCGGCCCACTGTGGCCGGTTTTGGCGCTGACGTGCCAGCCTGCAAGCGAGGTGCCGTCGAAGAGGGTGATCCAAGGCTGTGACTCGGCAGCGTCTGCGCCGCGTACTTTCAGAGCCCCGGCCAGGAGGGCCAACCCGATCATGCCCTGAACAAGAAAACGCATGGGAAACCTCGTAGGGAGGGAAAGAATGTGGTGGTGCGGGCCAGTTTCTGCCGGGCCGCCAGCAGTCCCAGCCTACCTCGCCTCTGCAGCGGGGGAAATGGTGTGCCGATCCTGCCGGGGGCAGGGGCGCGGCAAGCTCTGCGGGATGGCGAACGCCTGCTCCATTCTGCCACCGCAGTGCGCCGATGGAGAACTGAGGCCGGCGGCGCAGGGCATGACGCCGCTGCCGTCGTTCAGGCAACCGCGCAGGGGATTGTGGCCATGGCGAAGCTCGGCTGGTGGGGGACGTTCTGGTTGAACCGGTTTTCTCAGCCGGCAGGCGACCGCTCAATCTACCGTCAGGTGCAGGCCACCATTCCCCGCCGCGTGCTGGAGATCGGCCTGGGAACCCTGCAGCGCACGGAGCGGCTCCTGTCGCTGCTGCAGACGATAGCGCCCGAAGAGGGGGTGCAGTATGTCGGACTCGATCGCTTTGAGGGGCGGTTGCCGGGAGATCCCCCCGGCGTGACGCTCAAGCAGGCGCATCAGCGGCTGCGGCCGCTGGCCCGCGTGCAACTCTGGCCCGGCAGCGCCGATACCTCGCTGTCGCGGCTGTGCAACCATCTGGGGCTCTTCGATCTGGTGCTCGTCTCGGCCGACAATGAACCGCAGCATCTCGAGCGCAGCTGGTTTTTCATCCAGCGGGTCGTCAATGCTCAGACCACCATCCTCGTCGAAACCGCCGCAAAAACCCGCGGCGGTGCCACGCTCTGGCAGGTGCTCGAGAAGAGTCAACTCGACTCCCTCGCGGCCCGCACGCTCAAGCGGCGGGCTGCCTGAGCAAAAACCGGCCCCCACCATGGCCATCGGCGGGGCCAGCACCGGGGCCATTTTTCCCCGGTGGAAGACCGGCCCCGCGGCGGCTACATTGGGGTTTTGAGCGGCGGCGGTCGATCCGTTCGCCCGGCTCCATATTTTCATTCCCGGCTCACCCTTAGGGATTGCGCACCCCAACCATGCCCTCCACCCCCCGCACGCTGCTGGAAAAAATCTGGGACGCCCATCTGGTGTGCGCGCCGGAGGGCGAACAGCCGCTGATCTACATTGACCGTCATCTGGTCCATGAAGTGACCAGCGCCCAAGCCTTTGAGGGCCTCCGTCTGGCTGGTCGCCGCGTCCGCCGTCCTGAGGCGACGTTCGCCACCCCCGATCACAATATCCCCACCACCGACCGGCGGTTGCCGATCGCCGACGCCATCTCCCGCCAGCAGATCGACACGCTCCGCAACAACTGCCGTGAGTTTGGCGTGCGGCTGTTTGACCTGGGGGATGCCGATCAGGGGATCGTGCACGTGATCGGCCCCGAACTCGGGATCACGCAGCCGGGCATGACGATCGTCTGCGGAGACAGCCACACCGCCACGCACGGGGCGCTGGGCGCCTTGGCCTTCGGCATCGGCACCAGCGAAGTGGAGCATGTGCTGGCGACCCAAACGCTGCGCCAGTCGAAACCGAAATCGTTTGAGGTGCGGGTTGAGGGCTCCCTCCATCCCGGCATCACCGCCAAGGATCTGGTGCTCTACATCATCGGCCAACTCTCCACCGAAGGGGGCACCGGCTATGTGATCGAGTACACCGGCCCCTGCATCCGCTCCCTCGGCATGGAAGAGCGGATGACCGTCTGCAACATGTCGATCGAGGCCGGGGCACGGGCGGGGATGATCGCCCCCGATCAAATCACGTTTGATTACCTGCGCGGCCGCGATTACGCCCCCCGCGATTTTGAGGCGGCCGTGGCAGCCTGGAAGAAGCTCCCCTCCGATCCCGGTGCTCGGTTTGACCGCACCGCGATCTACCAGGGGGGCGACGTGGTGCCGCAGGTTACGTGGGGCACCAATCCGGCGCAGGTGGTGGGAGTCGATGCCACCGTGCCCGATCCGGCCGCGATTGCCGATGCCAGCGAGCGGGACTCGAGCAACCGGGCGCTGGAATACATGGGCCTCACCAGCGGGACGCGCATCAGCGACATCGCCCTCGACAGGGTCTTCATCGGCTCCTGCACCAACAGCCGGATCGAGGATCTGCGGGCCGCCGCCAAGGTGGTGCAGGGGTATTCGATTGCCCCGAATATCCACGCCATGGTGGTGCCGGGCAGTGGCCGCGTGAAGCGGCAGGCGGAGCTGGAGGGGCTCGACAAGGTGTTTACCGCAGCGGGCTTTGAGTGGCGCGAGGCGGGCTGCAGCATGTGTTTGGGAATGAACCCCGACACGCTCTCTCCGGGCCAGCGCTGTGCCTCCACCAGCAATCGTAATTTTGAGGGTCGTCAGGGGAAGGGGGGCCGCACGCACCTCGTCTCGCCCGCCATGGCGGCGGCAGCGGCCGTGGCAGGACATTTCACCGATATCCGAGAATGGCGGTACCGCTCATGAAACCTTTTGTCACCCACACCGGTGTCGTGGCCGCCCTCGACCGGGCCAACGTCGATACCGATCAGATCATTCCCAAGCAGTTTCTCAAGCGGATTGAGCGCACCGGCTTTGGGCAGTTTCTGTTTTTCGACTGGCGTTTCCGCCCCGATGGGTCGCCGGAGCCGGAGTTCGAACTGAATCGGCCTGAGGCTGCCGGGGCGAGCATTCTGCTGTCGCGGCGCAATTTCGGCTGCGGTTCGAGCCGGGAGCACGCCCCGTGGGCGCTGGCCGATTATGGGTTTCGGGTTGTCATTGCCCCCACCTTCGCCGACATCTTCTACTCCAACTGTTTCCAGAACGGCATGCTGCCGATCCGGCTCGACGAACAGGATGTGGAAGAACTGTTTCGTCGCACGGCGCAGGCCACAGCCAGCGGCGGTAGCCCCTACACACTGCGGGTCGATCTCAACACCTGCACCGTGGCAGACTCCGCGGGATTTTCCAAGCCATTTGAGATCGATGCCTTCCGACGCACCTGCCTGCTGCAGGGACTCGACAACATCGCTCTCACGCTGGACCACGTCGACTCAATCGCTGCCTGGGAGGCGGCTCATGGTCTGCCTCCCGTGGCTGCCCAGCAGCCATGAAGCTGATGCCTGTGGCTCACCGCGAGTGGAAAGAGTGCTCCAGGGCATTTTTACGCAGCGGTACCAGCTGGCTTCTCTTGGCGGTGGCCTGCCAGGTGTTGCTGACGGGCACGCTGCGGGCCGCCCCGCTTCCGGAGCCGCTGGTGCTGCTGGAGGGTGTGGCGGGGGGGGCCAGGCTAGCCACCTCTCCCTCCGGGCAGACGCTCTACGTTCTCCATCAGCAGGATGGCGCCGTCACGGCCCTGCAGCCGTTTGAGCCGTCGAAACGGTGGGAGGCGATCCCACCAGCCCCGGCAGGGAGCGGGCGGCGGACCGTGGCCATCGCCTGCCTCGATTCCAGCACGCTGGCGCTGGTGTGCTGCACAGAGCAGGTGTGGTCGGTGCGGGTGCACCGCGTGGCCAGCCCTGGCGAGGCCGCCCCTGGCGACGAGGCCGTGCAGACGGTCAATCTCGGCAAGGCGACGGCGGAGATCGCTGGGATCACTGGCGTGGAGGTGGCGGTGAGTCCGGCGCGGGACTGGCTGGCTGTGGTTGGCTTGCCGGCCCCCATGCCGCCGCTGCTGCGCTGCTCCATTGCCGGATCACGCCTCGGTGGCTTCACCGAGCGCCGCTGTCCGCGTGGGCTGACGGAGCGCCCCGCAGCCATCACGCTCAGCCCCCGCGATGAATGGGTGATGTTTATGCCCCAACCGGCAGGCACAGCAGCCCTCCTCTCCATGCACTCAGGCAACGGTCTGCTCCGCCTGCTGCAGGTGGGGAGCGGACTGCAGCGGGTGCGCGATGCGGCCTATAGCAAAGATGGCGCCAGCCTGTGGGCCGTGGGAGAGGGAATGCCCACGGCGGCGGCCGGTTCTATGCCGCAGGAAGGGCTGTGGCGGATCGATGCCGCGCTCGAGCAGGGACGTCAGCAGGTCCGCGCCACCTGCGCGACAGCATTGGTGGCCCCCCAGTCGCTCCAGTGCCTCCCCAACCAATCGATTGCCGTGGTGCACGGGCGGGATGTTTCGCGCGTGGTGCGGGTGGCGGTGGAGAATTTCTCAGGAGAACAGCCCCGTGGCAATGAGCCGGCGCGAGAAGATTGAAACGATGCTCCGGGACGATCCGGATGACGTCTTCCTCCGCTACAGCCTGGCGCTGGAGTTGGAAGGGGCCGGGGAGTGGGAGGCGGGCCTGGAGATTCTCGAGGCGCTCGCCCGCAGCACTCCTCCCTATGTACCGGCCTACCAAATGGCCGCGCAGCACTTGGTCAAACGCGGACGGCATGCCGATGCCCGTCTGGCCCTGCGTGAGGGGATCGAAGCGGCCCGGCAGCAGGGCAATGGTCATGCCGCCGGCGAAATGAGCGAACTGCTGATGAGCCTCGGCGCAGCGGGCGAGGAGTGATGCGGGAGTTGCCGCCGACCCCTCCGCCTCGGTCAGTCGATGGAGTGAGCCAGTTTTTTCCAGCTCTCCGGATGCGCTCAATCGCGTTCAGGTGCAAGCGGCAGGAGGCTCGGCCGCTTCCTGTCCGCGGGTGATCACAAATCCCAGATCCTCGATCATCTTGTAATCGGCTTCAGGGAGCTGGCCCTGGGTGGTCAGGTAATCGCCGACGAACATGGAGTTGGCGGCATAGAGCCCCAGGGCCTGCAGGCTCCCGAGGTGGAGCTCCCGTCCACCGGCGATGCGAATCTCCGCGGCTGGATTCATCAGCCGCATCATCGCCAGGGCCCGCAGGCAGTCGCGGGGGTTGAGGCGGTTGGTGGTTTGCAGTGGCGTGCCATCGATGGCATTGAGAAAGTTGAGGGGGATCGATTCCACCCGCAGATCGCGCAATTCCTCAGCCATGTCGATCAGGTCTTCGTGGGTTTCCCCCATTCCCATGATCCCGCCGCTGCATAACTGCAAGCCGGCCGAGCGGCAGGCGGACAGGGTGGAAAGCCTGTCTTCGTAGGTGTGCGTCGAGCAGATTTCAGGATAGAAGCGGGCGCTGGTGTTGAGGTTGTGATTCACCTTGTCGACCCCGGCGGCGGCCAGCCGGCTTGCCTGGTCGGGTGTGAGCAGCCCCAGGCAGGCGCAGATGTTGAGATCAAACTTCGCTTTGATCTCCGGCACGATGCTGCAGACGGCATCCATCTCGCGTTCCGTCGGGCCGCGGGCCGAGATGACGATGCAAAATGTCTTCGACTGGCGCTCGGCGGCGATGCGGGCTGCCTCAAGCAGCTTCGGAGCCGAGAGCAGGTTGTACCGGGGAATGGCAGCGTCGGAAACTTTCGACTGGGAGCAGTAGCCGCAATCCTCCGGGCAGAGCCCGCTCTTGGCATTCATCAGGAAGAACAGCTGCACGGTGTTGCCGAACGCCTGGCGGCGGATGCGGTACGCCGCGGCGAGGACGTCGAGCAGTTCCTCGTCTCCAGACGCCAAAACCGCCCGCGCCTCCTCGCGCGTGATCCTGCCGCCAGCGAGCACCCGCTCCGCGAGGCTGTGCCAGTCTCCGGGAGACCAGCCGCTTGCCCCGGCGACACAACCTGGCTCAACCGACACGGGGGCGGAACATTCCGAAAGAGATTTCATGAGGGCTTCTCGACTGGGGACAGATGGCGTTACGGGCAGGCACAGACGGAGAGCAGTTCAAAATGTATGCGAACTGGCAAATCCCGCCAAAGCGCCCCCGTGCGGGCCGGGCGTGGCGCAGTCCACGCAGCTTGCCCCAACTCCTGCCGGTGGAACCGGTACGGGCGTTTCTTTCCCCACCAGCGGCACAACCGGCAAAAGCTTTGGGTTCCTGAGAACCGATGAAACCGGGGGGCTCTCCCGCCGCCATACACACTTTCAGGATGCGATTCCCATGCTCCGCACACGAATCTCCCAGGCGTTCCTGATCGGTCTGCTTGCTTCCGGGGCGACGTTCTGTGCGTTGGCAGCCCGCGGCGCGGAGCCGGCGGAAGGCCACCGGACCTATTCAATCGTGTCTCAGTCCGACGCCACCTCCGCGGCCACCGGCCGCCTGCCGCTGGCGAAGCGGATCGCCTCCTCCAATCTGCCGATTCGCGTGGTGCCTCAGCCAGGAACAGCCCAGCCGACAGGCGGCGCTGCCGGCCAGAGCCCGGCGGGAGCGATGGTCACGCCTCCTCTGGCCGACATCGATGGCCATGCCGATTCCAGAGGGCTTGTCCCCCAAGTCTCCCTGCCCGTTTCCGCCCCCCCGGGGGCCTCGCTGGGAATACCGACGTTGGCCCCGCCCGAGTCAGCCACCGATTTCCCGCGTCCTCCGCTCCCCACTGCGCCAGCGGTGATGCCTCCTCCTGTGGCGGGCTCCTTCCAGCCCCCAACCGCGCCTCAGGAGCAGTTTGCCGCCGTGGTCGACAGCCCCACGTTGGCCGCCGATCTGGTTTCGGTGGAGTCGGCTGAGCCCGAACAGGAAGCGGTACCGGCACCCGAGCACGAGGAACCGGCTCTGAAGCGAGTCGATGCCGAGGAATCGACAGTTCCGCAGGCCAGCGACTCTGCGCCTGCCGCAGCCAGCGAACTGTCGACGGCCCAGCAGCAGGTGCCGACTGTCGCACGTTCCGCGCGGCAAGCGTTAGCGCCGACGGCAACCCACGCCCAACAGCCCGCCGCCCACACCGCGCAGCCCGCAGCCCACACAGCGGCGCAGCGCCAGAGTTTGCTCGATCGACTGAAGGTCGCGATGACAAAGTTGCCCCGTCCCCTCGGGGTGCGGCCCGCGGCCGCTGCAGTCCCCGCGGGCGGCGGTGCCAAGCCCACAGCCACGCAGCGGCCCGTCTCCAAGGCGCAGGCCGTTGCCAAGGCGCAGGCCGTTCACCCGCGCTCGATCGCCGCCCAACCGCCCCGGGCCGCCCTGGCACGCCCGCCGCGCAGTTCGCGGCCAGAGTCTGCGCCACAGCATTCGCACCCGCGTCTGGCTCAGGCAGAGCTGGCGGCTCCGCAAGAGCCACAGCCCCTCCCCCCCGGCACCGCTGTGATGGCAGCTCCGTCGCTGGCCAACGCCCCTGCCATGGCGGCCGAAACTGGCCTGCTGAGTGTGCAGGGCGTGACGGCTGAGGAGAGTTTGGAATTTGCCCCCCCGCTCGCTGTGGTCGCCGAGGATGTTTCGCTGAGAGATCGCAGCCAGGGCGTTCCAGACCTGTTTGAGGCCAGCGACGCTCCCGCCAGCCCATCCGCCCCAGCCGTTGCCCCAGAGGAGGTGATGGCCCAGGAGGATTGCCAGTGTGCTGCGAGTGTTTCGCAGGATGCACAGCAGGAAACACTGGAGGCCTCGCCTCCCTCCCTGCCGTCCGAGGTGGAAGCGTGGGAAGCAGATTTGGCGCCGATGGCCACGGCCATTCCCGCGGAACTGGAGTCGGTTCCGGCCCCCCTCGCGCCCGGTGCAGCGGTTTCCGTGGCACAGCCGGCTGATATTCCTGCCGATGACGCTGCTTCGGTCGGGAGCGGTGAACAACTCTCTGACGACCATCTCGAACAGGAAGGTGCCGCAGCGCCGCCTGAGAATGCCGCCGTGACGGCGACGGATCTGCAGCCCCATGCCCCCGTCCGTCGACTGCCAGCCCGGACAGTGCTCCAGGCCAGCCCCGCTCCGCGCCCGCAGCGTGTGGCAGTCGAGCAGCGTCCCGCTCCCAGCCAATCGCTGGCCCCCCCGCGCACCTCGCTCCTCGAAAAGCTGCAGAAGAGTTTCGGCAGCTTCTCGAGGCCTCGAGTCCTGATGGCCAATCCCGCTCAGCAGTCGCCCAAGGCCGCTCCAGCCAGAGCCATCCCCGCCAAGGCCGCCTCTGCCAAGGCCGCCGCGCCTGCCCGCCGGCCGTCCGCAGGCAGGCCGGTTGAGCTTGCAGCACGCCGGCCCGCTCGGGTCGCCACGCCTGCCGCCGCGCCCCGGATGGTTCAGCGGCAGGTGTCGGTCGAGGCGGCGCAGGCACCGGTCGAGGAAGCCACCCCAGACTCCTTGGTGGAGATCGTCACCGACCATGGTGCGGTGTCGGCTGAGACCACCGAGCCGCTTGCCGAACTGACCGCGGAGGAACTCGCGGTGCTCGCCCCGGTGCTGGCGGAAACAGAACCGCTGCCGGAATTCCAGACAGAGGCCCCGTCCGTTGCGGCCGGCGAACTCGAGGCCGGCGAAGTAGAGTCTTTCGAGCCGCTGGTCGTGTTCGACCCTGCTGACACGGCTGACACGATGGAAGCGAATGCCATGGAGGGGGTCGAAGTGGCTCTGGCCGAGCCAGGGGCATTCGTCGTCGGCGAAACAGAACCGGAATTGCTGACCCACGACTCGCTGGCCCACGATTCGCTGGCCCACGATTCGCTGATCCAAGATTCGCTGATCCAAGATTCGCCGGCTCAGGGATCGCTGTTAGCGCTTGAGGTGGAGTCGCCGCCGCAGGCCGTGGGTGAGGGGGAGGCGATCGTGCTCCGCATCTCGGTGCGCAATCTCGGCAGCGAACCGGCCAGCGCAGTGACGGCCACGATGTACTTCGCGGAAGGCATCGAACCGGTGACGGCCACTGGCCACGCGGCCGACATCTACCCAGGGCAGGTGCGATTCAACACGCTGCAGGCCCTGCCCGCAGGGGAAGTGATCGAACTGATGGTCACGGCCGTGGGCACCCGTCCCGGCAGCATGGCCTTCCGCGGCGAAGTCGATTGCCAGGAATTGACCGCCGCACTGGCTGCGGACGGCGAACTGACAATTGCGCCGCGAGCGATCCCCGCCCGACGCTGATTGAGCGATGGTTGCCACGGATACCAGGCCCGGTGGCCAGTCGAACGCCAGTAGGCTGTGGATAAAGTATCCGCCGTCGGATGCGGCGGTGGTCGCCCCAGGAAACCCTCGGCGGTTCCTGCAGGCGGCCGAGTGGGCTATCTCCAATCCGGAAGGTCCGGGATGACTTTTTCCACGGACAGCCAGAGTGCCGTGCCTGTGGCATTACTCCAGCTTGGCCAGGAGGGCCGGATCGAAGGGGGGGAACTGGGGATCGAGGTCCTCAAGTGTCTTCCGCACCAAGCGGGCCACCACGAGATTGCGATACCACTTGTGATTGGCCGGCACGATGTGCCAAGGAGCCTCGGGGGTGTTGCAGTGGGTGATGGCATCCTCGTACGCCGTGGTAAAATCGTCCCACAAACGCCGATCTTCCAGATCGCTCGGCCCGAGCTTCCATTGCTTCGCGGGATCGCGCAATCGGTCGGCCAGTCGCTTTCTCTGCTCATCCTTGCTGATGTGCAGGAAGCACTTCACCACAGTCAGCCCGCCGTCCCGCAACAGCTTTTCAAAGGCGTTGATCTGGGCATACCGTTCGCGCCAGATCGCCTTGGGAACGAGCTTCCGTACCCGCACCACGACAACATCCTCATAGTGGGAGCGATTGAAGATCCCGATGCGTCCATGGGCCGGCACGGCGGCGTGCACACGCCAGAGGAAGTCGTGCGAGAGTTCCAGGGCGCTGGGGGACTTGAAGCTTTTCACATCGAGGCACTGCGGGCTGATGCCGCTGGCCAGCATGCGGATCGCGCCATCCTTCCCGGAGCCGTCGATCCCCTGCAGAACGACCACCACGGCCCGTTTGGCCTCAGCGAACAACCGATAGGCCAGTTCATCGAGCGCAGTGCAGTGGAGCCGCGTTTCTTCCTCGGCCGCCGCGCGCTCCAAGCCCTCGTGATGACCGGGATCAAAGTTTGAGAGAAGGCACGGCTCGCCGGGCGGGATCAGCGTCTGGGGCATGGCGCACTTCTCAGGCGGGGTGAGCCGGTTTCCGGGGGAACGACCCCTGCCGGCGGTTGGCCCTGAGTTTAGCGGTCGCCCACGCGATAGAACATGGCCCGCGAACTGACCGCACGCTGCCGGCGGCCACGCCGCGGCGCAGCGGCAAGACCGGCGCCGATCGACTCTTCAGCAGGGATGCCGGCCTCATCGGGAGCCAAAGCCCCCACCGCATCCATCTCGTCGACCCCGATCAATTCTGGCAGCGGGGGGGCGAGCAGATCGGCAATCGGCCAGATCTGAGTAGCCCGCACCAAGCACTCCTCCCCAGCCACCTGCACGGTATAGGCGCGGGCGGGGTACGACAGGGAAGGGGTCGCGGTCGATGTGGTCGTTGGCATCGGTGTGGTCTCCTCAGGCAGCTGTACGAGGCACACGCCCCGCTCCCGCCGCCGAATACTCCATGTGCATTATGCGCGCCAAATGGCGCGCCGGTCGGAAAAATGGTCCGGGCACCGGCCAGCTTGCGCAGGCTACCCAGACTCATTCTGGCGTCGGGGGGCAGAGCAGGTTTGGGCAGCGCAGTGGACGACTGAAGCGACAGGGAGGGGGAGGGGATTTGAAATAAATTCCCAGCGAGAGTGGGCAGACGCCCTCCACTGGCAAGTCCGCTGCCCCCTCTGCAGTTTCCCCGGCGGTCCGTTTTCAGCCGTCGCGACGACGGGGGGGCTTCGAGAGGGAAGACTCCGTCGCATCTGATCCACCCTCGGGAGGAGTCCCTGGAGAAGCGTCGAGCGCGTCGGCGGGGGGGGCTGGCGGGGACATCTTCTCCTCGGTCGGGAGGTGCAGCATGCGGTCGCGAAGCGAGGCGGCGAGTTCGTAGTTTTCCGCGTGCACAGCATCAGCGAGTTGCTCTTCGATCGTCCGTCCCACTTCATACCGTTCGCGGACACTCTCCCGCATCGATTCCAAGCGCCGCACCAACTCGTCGTCGGAGTATTGTTCGCTGGCGTCGTAGCGGGCGAAGAGTTCCTTAAACTTTCCCAGGCCAGCATTGATCTCCTGGATCGCCGAAACCGGCCCGCTTTCTTCCAGCGTTGCCAAGGCAGTGGCCTGGACGCGGTGAAACAGCACAAACGGCCGATACTGCTCGTGGGACAACGTCCATTCTTCGTCGGGAGAATGGAGGCGCACGAAATCCATGAAGGCCAAGCTGTGGTCGGCGTCTTTGGCGGCGCGCCGGTATTCATGCAGCGAAAGCCAGCAGATGCGCCGGTGGTAGAACTGCACGAATTCGCGATCGGCCTCCGCGCACTGTTCCCTGGTCAGGCGAAATGACTCGCCGGTGCGGATCGCCTCCCCAACGAGATAGTCGAAATAGGTCTCGGCACCGTGCGGATGGCCGCCGTCAGGCCGGAGATCGGCCTCCATCTGCAGCATGCCCATGTCGACGCGCATCTGCAAAACTTCCCGGCCGTTGCGGGCCTTGACGAGGCGGGCGCTGACCTCCCCCGGCTGAAACTCCCAGCCCTTCAACAGCGTGTCGATATCGCGTGGTGCGGCCATGGAGGATTCCTTTCGGAAGCGGACGGGCAGGGGGGCGGATCGATGACTCGGTGAGCCGAGAACACTGAAGAATTATAGCAACCGCACTGCAGGGCAAGCGGCCATCATTCAGCCGGCTGGCCCCGCAGCGATTTCGTCTTTGAACGCAGGCGTTTTCCCTCCAGCCTTTTGGCAATCGCCGAGCGGGGCGTGCGGGTGCGCCGGCGAATCCTCGGCACAATCAGCGCCTGTTCCAGCAGGGCGGACAGTTTCTCCAGACAGTCGGCCACGTTCTGCGGCTGATCCCGGTGGCGCTGGCTGGTGATGATCAGCGAACCCTCCCGTGTCAGTTGCGGCCCCACCAGCGCCAGCAGACGGCGCCGCATGGCTTCTGGCAGGTGTGGCGTATGCCGGGCATCGAACCGCAGCAGGGCCTTGGAACTGGTGCGGTTGACATGCTGTCCGCCCGGACCGCTGCTGCGGGCAAACTGCCATTCCAGCGCATCGGGTGGAATGACCACCTTCCCGCCGCCGATCTGGAGTGGCTTGTCGCGCGTCATCAACCTGGGTCCTGTCTCAGTTTCGAGTAGGCTTCAATAGTCCTTGCCTGCCCCTCACCATACAAGCTTGAGCGTGGTTGCTGCTACGTTTCGGCCAGCGCTTCGCCAGAATCCTGCCATGAAACAGCTTTTCGAAATTCCGTCGGGCTGGTCCTTCCATCGATCGGGGGCCGCAGTCGCTGCGTGTCACCTGCATCGCACCAGCATCCGCTGGTGGCTCTTGGGCCTGCTGGCCGGGATCTTTGCTGTCGAGATTCTTTGCGCTGCCGAGCCACCCCCAGCCGCCGACATCGCCATCCGGGCTGGCGAGGATTGGGGCAGCTTCATGGGACCAGGGGGGCGTGGCACAAGTTCCTGCAGCACGATGGCCGTGCCGTGGCCCGCGGCAGGGCCCCGCTTGCTCTGGAGCCTGTCGATGGGTGAAGGCTACTGCGCTCCGGCGGTGGCCCGTGGCCGCATTGTGGTTTTTGATCGCGTGGGCAAGCGCTCGCGGCTGCGGTGTCTGGAGGCGGAGACGGGCCGCCCGCTCTGGGAGCAGGGAACGCCCACGGCCTATGCCGACACGTTTGGCTATGACGGTGGCCCCCGGGCGCAGCCGGTGATCGATGGCGACAGGGTGGTGACATTCGCCGCAGACGGTCGGCTGGAATGTCGGGGGCTGACCGATGGCGCCTTGCTGTGGGAGGTCGATACGGCTGCCACTTACCACGTCGTGCAGAATTTCTTCGGGGTGGGAGCTGCGCCTCTGGTGGTGGAGGGAGCGGGGCAGCGATTGGTTGTCGTGCAGGTGGGAGGCAGCCCTCCGGGCTCGATTCCGCCAGCGCCGGAACGGCTCGACCTCGTGAAGGGCAGCGACAGTGGTTTGGTGGCGTTTGATCTGGTCAGCGGGCGGGAAGCGTGGCGGTCGTCCAATCAACTCGCCAGCTACAGCACCCCCGTGGCGGCCCGCATGGGCGACCGGCAGCGGATTCTCAGCTGGATGCGGAATGACCTGCTGGTGGTCGATCCAGCCACGGGAACAGTGGCCGCATCCTTTCGCTGGCGGGACGATGAGCTTTTCAGTGCGGTGGCGGCCAGCCCGGTGGTGCAGGGGGACGAGGTTCTCCTGTCGGAAACCTATGGCCCCGGCAGCGTGCTGCTGAGAGTGGCTGCCGAGGGCCTGCGTGAGGTGCGCCGCGATCGGGAGGGAGCCCGGCCTGAGCAGGCGCTCAAATCGCATTGGTCGACCCCTGTCGTGCATGAGGGCTGGCTGTACGGCTCCAGCGGACGCCACTCCGGCGACGCGCAGTTGGTGTGCGTCGACTGGAAGACCGGCACTCCGGCCTGGGCCGAGCCCGGCTATGGGCGGGCGACACTGCTGGCGGTCGGGAACCACCTGATCGTGTTGGGTGAATTTGGCGATCTGGCGCTGGTGCAGGCGACTGCGGAGAAATACACCGAGCTCTCCCGTCTGCGGCTGGCCGATCGCGTGGCCGGGAGCGGTGCCCTGCTCGCCCCTCCCTGTTGGGCGCCGCCGGTTGTGGCCCGTGGCCTGCTCTATGTGCGTGGCCGCGACCAACTGCTCTGCTTCGATCTGGAGGCAGATGCTAGCACTCCGGATGCTAGCAGGCCGTCTGTCAAGTGACACTCTGCCAATTCTCTGCCGTAGCCAGCCAGCAGGCTGCAATACCGGGCTTCCCGTTCTTCACTAGACAGGCTGCGCGCCGGCGTCCCATACTTCGCACCTTCGAGGCGGGCTCTTCGTCGCGGGCCATGGTGCGACACACGGTTGGTAGGAGAAAACGCTGTCACTATGCTGCACACCTCCATCAGTGAACTGACAACCCTTCGCTGGGATCTGGCCACAGAGGTCGAGGGCCTTGCCCGTCACGGGTTTCGGTCGATGTCGATCTGGCGGACCAAGCTTTCCGACCTCAGTATTGATGAAGCCAGGGAGACCCTCGAACGGGCTGGCATGCGGGTCTCGAGCCTGCAGTGGGCGGGGGGATTTACCGGTGGCGACGGCCGAACCTTCCGCGAGAGCCTGGACGACGCCCTGGAGGCGATCGACACCGCAGCCGAGTTGGGCGCCAACATTCTGACGCTCCATAGCGGCTGCCGCGGTGGGCACACGCTCAAGCACGCCCGCCGGTTGCTCACCGATGCCTGTGATGTGCTCGCTCCGGTGGCGCTGGGCCGGGGCATAACGCTGGCTTTCAAGCCGATGCATCCGGCCGCGGCCGGCGGCTGTGGATTTATGACCTGCCTGCCGGGGGCGCTTGAATGGGTGGAGCAGTTTGACCATCCCGCGCTGCGAATCGCCCTTGATCTATGGCACTTTGGCCACGATCCGCGGCTCCTCTCTCTCCTCACCGGCCGGATTCCGCTGCTGGCGGTGGTGCAGGTGGCCGATTCCCTGGGCCTCCCCTCAAACGATCGCGAGCGGCTGCCGCCCGGGCAGGGAAATCTGCCGCTGGATGCCCTTATCTGCGGCTTGGTGGCGCGGGGTTATGCGGGCGATTTTGAATTTGAAGCGGTCGGAGAAACGGTCGAATCGCTCGGCTACGACCACGTTTTGCGTCAGGCCCGCCTGACGGCCGACGCTTGGACCCGCCGGCTGCGGATGCCCGCCCCAGAGCCAGCCGAACTGGCCGTGGGCAGCCTTCTGCAGTAGGTCGCAGCTACGAGCTCTACGGTAGCTGTCGAGTGACGGAGGCGGAGGGGTCGGCGAACGCTCGAGGAGCGCATGCGACGAGACTTTTGCCGTCCCGCAGCCGATGCGCCACGGAGCTTGCATGTCACTCTAGGTCCGGGACTGCCCATGCCCGACGCCTGTCGTTCGCGGCGGCCTTCCTGGCCTTCCGCTCACTCGAAAGTCGGCTCCTGGGGCACGGGCAGCCCCTCCCCGAACATCGATCAGGAAGGCCGGCGAGTGTTCCGCGCCCTAACCAAGGCTCATACGTCCTGCTCCTGCCTGCAGGATTACCGCATCCGCAGGTCCCAGGCCTCGACCCAGGTCGTTTCCACCGGCTCCAGCTGGAAATCCGCGCGCAGCCGGCGATCGAAATCGTCCATGTGGGCCGCCCCGTAAAAGATGGCGACTTTGCGCCGGCCCGCCTTGATCTGGTCTGCCAGCACTTCGGCCGCCGCGCCGTTGCGATCGGTGATCAGCGATGAGCCCTCCTCGCCGCCAAAGGCGGCCGTGAGGATCTCCATGTCGGTGAACTGCTCCGCCATGATCCGCCGCAGCCGCACCGGCCGGTCCTGCCCGAAGAAAATCCCAAACAGATCGCTGAAGCCAACCTCCCCGGCCTGCCCCTGGCCGCGTTCGGCGCGGGCCATATTTTCCCGCATCAGCTTCGTGAACATGCTCCACCACGATTCGCCCCGCTTGGCCATGGCGGCATCGAATTCCTTGGGCGACATATCGGCATGGACGAAATTCCGCGCCGTGTAGTCGATCTGCTCGAGTTGGTGCTCCAGGCCGAGCATCTGCGTCATTCCCTGTTGGGCGGAGCCGATCGCCCCGCTGGCCTTGCGGCCCGGCTTCGGCACCCGGGCGTTGTCGGGGGCGACGAGTTCATAAAGCACGCTGTCGTAGTCGCGAAAGAGGTGGTCGAGCGTGTCGTAATAGGATTTGCTCCCGACATGCACCGCTCCCACGAGATCAACTTCCAGCGGGGTGCGGCGCCCGGCGGCCGCTGCGGCCTCGGCCGTTTCACAATAGCGCACGACCGAGGTCTCCAGAGCCTCTGGTTCCCCGTTGGCGTCGCGGGAAACCCGCAAGAAGGCGACCGGATCGGCCCCCTTTGGGGCGACCGGCCGGGGCTCTTCGGCCCGGCAGACAGGCCCGCCAGCCGGGAGCACGGCTCCCCAGCTCAGGCCCAGAAGCAACGTGAAACCGACGACGCGGCTGGCCAGACGGCCTGAACAGGGCACATTTCCCATCTTCACCTCTCCCGGCTGCCGCGGCTTGGATTCTGCCGCCCCCGAGCGGGCGACCGATTCCCGGCAGGCTCTCTGCAGAATACCCGAAGCTGCCGAAACTGCCACTTTTTCGCCGTTTTCTGCCGGTGCATGCCGAATCATCCGCCTGTTCGGAAGAGTCAACCAAGATTCGTCAACTCCATCGACCGGCATGACCGATACCTCAGGAGCAATCCGCATCGGCGGAACAGACGGCTCCTGCTCCCCAGGACACATAGCGATGGCTACACACTCCGGTGTCAAACGCGTTTCGGGAATCATCAGCACGCTGGCGGCGCTTCTGGCCCCGGTTTTGCCGGTTCAGGCCGGCGACTGGATGCCGCTGCTGCCCGATCAAGATATGTACGATTTCCAGCTGTTCGCCCCCCCCGATCTGCAGGAATATGAGATCTGGCCGGAGGCCGACGAGGGGATGTTCTTCAACTACGACCGTCTCATTTGGGGCATCACCGTGCCGCGTGTGACGGCGGTGGGGAACAGGCAGTTCTTCCCGGTCGAGCCGCTCAATCCGGATGTGGCCCAGCAGCTCAACAACGCCAGCGGGGCCAGTTCCGGCGTGATCATCTACGGCAGCGACCAGCTCAACCTCTCGCTCGACACCAGCTGGATGCGAACGCGAATGTCGTGGGGAAATCGATTTGAGGGCGGCTGGATCTACGACAACAACGGCGTGATGTTTTCCTACCTCGACAGCGGCCCGCAGTCGCAGAGCTTTCAGACGACGAGCGAATTTGCCATCAACACGCCAGCCCAGACGTTCACTCAGGGGGAGGCAGGTTCCGGCGGTTCCACCTCCGGCGGCACCACCGGCAACTCCAATCTCTTTTCGCTGCCCCAGACAACATCCACGATCACGACAACCAGCCCCCCTCCCGATCACATGATCAGCCAGAGGTTCACGCAGACGAATTCGACGCGGATCCAGAGCGGTGGCGTGGCGGCTCTCATCCAGCGCCAGCTGCGGCATGCCGGCTCCAACTCCAACGTCAAATTCGGGCTGGGACCCCGCTTCGTGCAGCTGGAGGATCGCTATAACCTCGGCTATAACAGCCGTGAGTACGCCTTTCCCCAGGGTGGCACGACGGGTGGTGGCGGTGGCGGCACGACCGGCGGCACAACCGGTGGCACAACTGGCGGTACTACCGGCGGCACTACAGGCGGTACGACAGGAGGCACAACCGGCGGTACGACCGGTGGAACTGGCGGTACGACCGGTGGCACAGCCGGCGGCACGACTGGCGGCATCGGCGGCGGCACCACTGGCGGCACCGGTGGCGGCTTCGGCAGCGGTTCGCTCCTGTCAGATGCCGATTCTCTAGCCCGCCTTCAGGCTCAGGCCGATGCTTCGGCGCGGGGCCTGGGGAGTCCGCTGCAAAACGGAGCCTGGGAAACCTATACCAGCAACAACATGGTGGGACCGGAATTTTCGATCAACATGTCGAGCACCAAGGGGCGGTGGACGGTTTCCTCAGATCTCAAGTTCACTGCGGGTCTCAACTGGCAGAACAACATCTACCGTGGCAGCAACTTCCCCGATTCGCTCGCCGCTGACTACTTCCGCACGACGTTCACCACGGCGAATGTCGTCACCCAGTCGAGCGGTCTGACCGGTGGCCAGCAGACGGCCAACATCCAGGGGGATCCACTGCTGATCCAGATCTACGGTGTGGGCTCGCGCAACGCCACCAATTCCGCAGAGCACAACTTCACATTCACCCCGATCGGCGAATGGCGGCTCGGCACGCAGTTTCGCGTCAGTCAGGGGATCATGCTGCACGCCGGTTACACCGGCATGTGGATGGGGCAGATCGCCCGGGCCAGCACCAATACAGCCTTTCTCTCGAAGGTCGATCTGGTCCGGCAGAGCGTGGCGAATCCTGCCTACAATCCGGGGGTCGTGCTGACCAACGGTTCCGGTGCTCCGGTGCTTGATTCCAACGGCCAACCGATCATCGTTGGTGCCAACGATCCCTCGGCCCCGGTCGACAACACACGCACCACCGTGCAGGAAGTGCCTGTCCGCTACAGCCGGATCGGTGCCGCTCCGACCTCGGTACAGAACTACGTCCTCTCCAACGGCCTCGACTTCGGCATCGAAGTCAAATATTAAGCCGCAGTCGTGGGCCCTTATCGCCCACGGCCGCTTCGAGATCACGGGGAAATCGCCGTTGGTATTCGCTGGGGAGCGATACCAACGGCGAGCCCGTTTCTGCAGGCGGGCAGTGGCCCCTTGTGAGCCGGGCAGCGGCTCAGTCGCGGTCGAAGCCGGCGTCGATCCAGTCGGCGGTGGCTCCCTTGGTCTGCGAGAGCTTCTCCAGCCGGGCCGCAAGCGGTTGCCACAGCGGTGTGGCCGGCAGAATCTGGATCTCCTCCGGCAAGCAAGCCGGCAGCCCCTCGGCGTCGACCTGCACGAAGCCGAGCAGGCCGTCCATCCAGGGGAGCGTGTGGCCGGGCAGGGGCATCCCCACCACGCCCACCGTCAGGTAGCACTGCCGCACCTGCAGCACCGCCCCCCGCATCTCCACCAGCGTTCCCACTGGCACGCTGCGGCGGCACTCCAGCCCCAGCACGCGTCTGAGCATCAGGTTGGCCTGTGGGCCCACGCCCCGGCAGCCGGCGGCATAGGCCGCCTCGAGGCAATACCGCAGCAAACTGCCGGCATAGAGCGTGCCGTGGTGGTTGGCATCGGCCGGCAGCACGAGCCGGTGGCTGAGCGTTTCAAATGGGGCTGGCATGCCGGCATTCTAGCTGTCCGTGGAAAAAGCCATCCATCGCCTTTTTCGACGGCTTCGACCGGAGGAAACGCCGAGGGTTCCCCTGGGGCGACGGGCATCGCATCCGGCGATGCGGCACTTTATCCACAGTCTGCTAGCAGACTCCCGTCGCCTCACCACCCCGAGGCCGCGGCAGGCCGCAGCGGCAGCGTCTTGCGGGCAAAGGCGGGATCGATCCGCGACAGCTCCTCCCGCATGATCGAGATCGTGCGGCGGATCTGATCGGGGGTGTGACGCGAGGTGATGAAGAACCGCAGGCGGGTGGCCCGCTCCTCCACCGCAGGGTAGAGGATCGGCTGCACGCTGATGCCGCGGGCAAACATCGCCCGTGAGAGCCGCAGGCTGTTGAGGGAGTTGCCGAGGATCACCGGCACGATCGCCGAGCCCCCCGACGAGCCGGTGTCAAACCCCGATTCGTTGGCCAATTGCAGAAAGAGCTTCGCATTGGAGAGCAGCTTGGCGACCCGCTCCGGCTGGCGTTCCAGCATCCGCAGGGCTCCGAGAGCTGCTCCCGCCGCAGCCGGCGGCAGCCCCACGCTGTAGACAAAGCCCGGCACGGTGTACTTGAGCCAGCGGACGAGCGTCCGAGAGCCGGCGATGTAGCCGCCGCAGCTGCCGAGTGCCTTGGAAAGGGTTCCCATCCAGAGATCGACATCAGTCGGCGCCACGCCGTAATGCTCGCCAATCCCTCGGCCCCGCGGCCCCATCACGCCGATCGAGTGGGCCTCATCGACCATCAGCAGCGCCTTGTGCCGCTTGGCCAGGGCGACGAAGCGGGGCAGATCGGAGTGGTCGCCGTCCATGCTGTAGATGCCCTCCACCACGATCAACACGCGCCTGTATTGGCCGCGCACCTGCCGGAGCAGCTCCTCGGCTGCCTCGAAGTCGTTGTGGGGGAAGGGGCGGCGCCGGGCTCCGGAGAGCACCGCGCCCTGCAGGAGGCTGTTGTGGGCCAGGGCATCGTGCAGCACGAGGTCTCCCGGGCCGACCACATGCCCGATCACGGTTTCATTGGTGGCATGGCCGCCCACGAACGTGATGCAGTCTTCGGTGCCGACAAAGCGGGAGATCGCCTGCTCCAGTTCACGGTGGATAACCTTCTCTCCCGAAACCAGCCGACTGGCCGACACGCTGGAGCCGTAGCGATCAAGCGCCGCCTTGGCGGCGGCCGTTACCTCCGGCTCCCCTGACATACCGAGGTAGTTGTAGGTGGCCCAGCTGATCATCTCCCGCCCGCCGATCTGCGTGCGGTCGTTGGTGAGGCCCTCGTGGATGCCGAAGTAGGGGTCTTCGAGCCCGGCGTCCCGCACCATCGCGAAATTCTGTTCCAGCGCTCGCACCTCGGGAAACTGGCTGATGTCCCAGGTTTCCCGCGACGGTTCGCCGCTGGTCGCGGCGGCGGGTGGCGTGGACGCACCCGGCTGGCTGCGGGCCTGATTCGGCATGTGGTCGAGGATTGCCTCGGTCACCTCGCGGCAGGTTTCGATCTGCGGCAGCACCTGCTCGGGAAACCGGCCGCCGAAGGCCTCCTCGAGATTCGCCACGATCTCCATCCGCTCCAGCGAATCGAGGCCGAGTTCCACGATATTGGAATCAAGCGTCAGATTGCCGGCCCGCTCCTTGGCGATCCGCCGCACATGCTCGAAGACCGTCTCCACGATCTCAGGGGGCAGATCGCGATCGGGACGCAGGCCACGGCTGGTTTCCCCCACGGGGCGCAGGCGGGCCAGTCGCGGCGTGGCATCGCTCGGTCGGGAGGGGGTGCCGGCAGGGCTGGCAGCAGCGGGGGCCGTGGTGGCGGCGGGGGCCAACCAGCCGATCTGCTGTTCCACCACCTCCAGCGTGCTGTCGAGGAATTTTCGCTTGCAGGCGTGGCGCTGAATCTTGCCACTGGATGTTTTGGGGATGCTGTTGGGCCGCACCAGCACGATCGCCTCAAGAGCAATCTCATGCTCGATCGCCAGTTGCCGACGGATCTGGTCAAACGAGGCGGCGACCTCATCCGCTTCCCGCTTGCCGCGCTCCACCTCCGCCACCACCACCACCCGCTCGCGGCCATCCACGTCGACGGAGAAAGCCGCCACAGAGCCAGCCCGGACCGTGGGGCTGGCCGATTCGACCGAGTGCTCCAGATCCTGCGGATAGTGGTTGCGTCCGCGGACGATGATCAGATCCTTGAGCCGCCCGGTCACGAAGAGTTCGCCATTGTCGAAGAAGCCGAGATCCCCGGTGCGCAGGTAGGGCCCGGGATTGGGCTGCCAGGTTTTCAGCGACTGCGTGGCCGAGCCGGCATCGGGCCTGGAGAGCATCGCGCCAAACGTGGCGGCCGTCTCGGTGGGCCGGTTCCAGTAGCCTTGGGCGACGCTCGGACCGCTCACCCAGATCTCGCCGATCATCCCCGGCGGGAGGGCCTCGCACGACTGCGGATCGACAATCCGCACGTCCTGCCCATCGAGTTCGCGACCGCTGCCGACGAGCCGCCGCGTGCCGGGAGTGGAGCCGTTGCGCGGAACGGCAGCGCCGGTTTCCACGGCGGCTGCATCGAAGGCCCGCACCACAGGCGCCTCGAATTTCATGCCGCCGGTGACCATGAGCGTGCTCTCGGCGAGGCCGTAGCAGGGGAAGAAGGCCTCGCGACGGAAGCCGCAGGGTTCGAAGGCCTCGCAGAAGGCGTCGATCGTTTCTGGGCGCACCGGCTCGGCGCCATTGAAGGCGAGCGTCCAGCTGGAGAGATCGAGCCCCCGGCGCTGCTCCGGCGTGATTTTGCGCACGCAGAGTTCATAGGCGAAGTTGGGACCACCGCTGATCGTGGCGCGGTACTTGGAGATCGCCTGCAGCCAGCGCAGCGGCTTCTGCAGGAAGGCCACCGGCGACATCAGCACGTTGAACCGGGCCCCATACAGCGGCACCAGGATCCCGCCGATGAGCCCCATGTCGTGGAAGCTCGGCAGCCAGAACACACCCGTCTGCGAGCGGGTGATCTCAAAGGCCTGCATGATCCGCAGGGAATTGTGCAGCAGGTTGGTGTGTGAGAGCATCACCCCCTTGGGCGTCCCGGTGGAACCGCTGGTGTATTGGAGGAAGGCGAGCGTGTCGCCGTCAATGTCGGGGCGTTCCCAGCGGTCGGCCCAATCCCCCTCCAGTTCGCTGTCGACCTTCCAGAGCAGTTTTTCCAGGCTCGGCGCCGTGGCCCGCAATCCATCGAAGCGGTCGAGCACCTCGCGCGTGGTCAGGGCCACGGAGGCATTGGCATCGGCGGCGATCGCCTCAATGCGTTCGACCGAGCGGTTTTTTCTGGGCGGATAGGCCGGCACCGCAATGGCGCCGCCGTAGAGGCAGCCCATGAAGGCGGCGATGAAATCGAGGCCGGAGGGGAACAGCAGCAGCACCCGCTTCCCCGACATGCCCGAGGCGATCAACCAGGCCCCCAGAGCCCGCGCTTTGCGGTCAAGCTCGGCGTAGGTGATGTTCAGTTCGTCGTTCTCACCATCGACGAGAAACATGAACGCGCGTTCGTGGGGCCGGTAGGAGGCCCGTTGGCGCAGGAGGTCGACAATCGTGTCGGCGAAAGACGCCTCGTTGTTTGGATTGGGATTCACGTCGCGTGGGACCTCCGCCCACCCCCTGTCATGCCGTGTTTCGGTCCGTCATTCTGCCATCCATAGGGACTTCGGCAGGAGTTTGGCTGCGAAATTCAGTTTAGGCACTCCCGCCAGACAACCGGAAGTTTCGGTTTTTTCCACGGGGGCGGGACCCTGAAAACAGGCTCCCAAGGCCTTACGACCGGCTGAATCGCTCCGCACCCGGACAGTTTTTCCGGCGGGGAAAGTGGGCACAATCGGGACAGCCGGTCAGGTCAGGCCCAGGTCCGCCCGCTGGCCAGTTCGGCGCGGGTGAGAAAGTTGCCCACCAGACCCCCGATGACATCCCAGCGGTCGTGGCGGCGCACCTCGATGTCTCCCTCGTGGTTGATCCGCACCAGGCAGGTGTCGGTGAGGCCGGCCTGTCGCAGCGCCTCTGGCGAGACCTCGTCCGGCTCCAGCATCGTCATCAATACCCGGCCGCTCATCTCGATGAATTTCGCTTGCAAGCGTTGTCTCCTGACTGAGGGTCATGTGGCGGTCGCCTCGACCACCATGCACAGGCCGGGCGGTGGCACTGCTAGCCGTTATCATCCTCCAGCGCGGGATCGGCTGCCAGTGGCAGCCCCGCCTCGCCCACGACCAGGTGGAATTCCCGCTCCAGCCGCACGAATTCGTCGGGAGGAATGTCCTCCGCCCGCACCGAGGCAGAAAAGCCCATGGTGCCATACATCTGTTCAACGGCTGTCCGGGCGGCGGCAGCCCGCTTGCCACCAGCCAGGTTCACCAACACTCCCCGCAGCAGTTTTCGCCGGTGGCAGAAGACCGCACGGACGAAGCCGTGGAAGCGGCCAAGATTTTGGATGGTAGCCCGGCGGGCTTCCTCCACCTCGATCCGCACAATCGCCGAATCGATCTTCGGCCGGGGCCAGAACACACTCGGCGGCAGGATCCGCACGATCGACGAGCGGCACTGCGCACCGATCCAGACCGACAGTGCATTGTAGGAATGACTGCCGGCGGTCGCCGTCATCCGCTCCGCCATTTCCCGCTGCACAGTGACCGTGGCGCTGGCAAAGGTGCGGGGCAGGGCGAGCAGATTCGAGATCACCGGGGTGGCCACACAGTAGGGCAGATTGGCCACCAGCAGCAGTCTGCCCCCCGGCGCGGCAGCGAGGGCCGCCTCCACCGTGGCCAGCAGGGCCGGGGCCAGCCGGTGTTTTGATTCCAGAGCATCCCCCTCGACGAGCGTCACGTTTTCAGCGTCGATGAGCCGGTCGCGGGCCAACTGCGCCAAGCGGGAATCGACCTCGGCGGTCACCACCTGCCGAGCCCTCCCGGCGAGGCGTTCGGTGAGAGCGCCGGTGCCCGTGCCCACTTCCAGCACGACGTCGGCCGGTTCAATTGCCGCCTCGCGCTCAAGCACATCGAGCAGATTGAGATCGACGAGAAAGTTCTGGCCGCGGGAGGCGTCGATGGAGAAGCCCACCTCGGTAAAGAGCTTCTTTAAATAGGCGGTGGTCTGCCGGGCAGGGCCGACAGGAGACTGTTCAGGAGCATCGGAGAGGGTGTCTGTCATGGGCGTGCTTCCAGCCAACGGGCCACATACTTGAAGATCAGGTCGGTCTCGAGGTTCACGGTGTCGCCCGGTTGGAGCCCACCGAGGGTCGTGCAGGCCAGCGTATGGGGGATGAGGGCCACGCTGAAGCTGTCGGCTCCGACAGCGACCACCGTCAGGCTGACGCCGTCGATCGCCACCGACCCCTTCGGAGCCATCTGCGCCACGAGGGGGGGCGGCGCCGAAAATCGGCAGTCAACCCAGTCGCCCATCTGGTTGCGCGATGCCAGCTTCCCTTGCCCATCGACATGGCCGGTCACAAGATGGCCGCCCAGCCGGTCGGTCGGCCGCATCGACCGCTCCAGATTCACCCCTGAGCCAGCGGAGAGCCCGCCCAGCGTAGTTCGGCTGAGCGTCTCGGGGCCGAGTTGGAATTCCAGTCGAGGCCCGTCGATCCGCACGACCGACAGGCAGCACCCGCTGATGCAGATGCTCTCCCCCAGCACCGCTCCGGAGGCCAGCAGGGGAGTCTCCACCACCAGCCGCACGCCGGGGGGTTCCGGGAGGACGGCGACAATCTGCCCGAGCGATTCGACAAGGCCAGTGAACATGCTACGAGGCGGTCCTTTTGAGAAGCGGTTCAAGCGGAGAACCGGGAGCGGGCGATACAACGAGCAAGGAGGGAACTCCGGCGGGGTCCCAACGGCCGCCGCCGGGATCGCCAGTCGGCGCAGATTACCCCGCCGCCGGCCCTCGAGCCACTTTGCATTTTCCCTTCCGGCGGCCACGCCCTTGCGTGGGAGCTTCCCACAGGCACAATTGCGGCCAGCCGCGGCGCAGGGTCACAGGTGGCCCGCAGCGCTTCCCGCCAGTCAAAACTTCCGCCTTCCCCCCCCCACCCCTTTCTCAGAGGCCCACCCCATGTCCACGATCGTCGACATTCATGCCCGCCAAATCCTCGACAGCCGCGGCAATCCCACGATCGAAGTGGATGTGAGTCTGGCTGACGGTGCCTTCGGCCGCGCCGCTGTCCCCTCCGGTGCCAGCACCGGCGCCCATGAGGCGTGGGAGAAGCGCGACGGCGACAAGGCCTGCTATCTGGGCAAGGGTGTGCTTGAGGCGGTGGAAAACGTCAACACCCAGATCGCCGACGAACTGGAGGGCTGCGACGCTCTTGATCAGGCTGGCATCGACGGGCGGATGCTCGAACTCGACGGCACTCCCAACAAGAAGAATCTCGGCGCCAACGCGATTCTGGGCGTGTCGCTGGCGGTGGCCCATGCGGCTGCCGAGCACTGCGGCTTGCCGCTCTACCGCTATCTCGGTGGCGCGACCGCCCGCCTCCTGCCAGCCCCGATGATGAACATCATCAATGGAGGAGCGCACGCCGACAACCCGCTCGATGTTCAGGAATTCATGGTGATGCCGCTGGGATTCGACACGTTTGACGATGCCCTCCGCGCCGGCGTGGAGACGTTTCATGCCCTCAAGAAAGTGCTCAAAGACAAGAAGCTCTCCACTGCAGTGGGCGATGAGGGGGGCTTCGCGCCGCACATCGGCACCTGTGCCGAGGCGCTCGAGGTGATTCTGGCCGCCATCACTGCCGCCGGCTACAAGCCTGGCAAGGAGATCGGCATCGCGCTCGACGTGGCCGCCACGGAGCTGTTTGACTCCAAGGCCGGCACCTACACGATCGAGGGGAAGGCGCTCGATTCCGCCGGGATGGTCGACTTCCTCGCCAGCCTTGCCAGCCGCTATCCGATTATGTCGATCGAAGACGGCTGCTCGGAGGACGACTGGAAGGGCTGGAAGCTGATCAGCGAGAAGCTCGGCTCCAAGGTGCAGTTGGTGGGGGACGATTTGTTCGTTACCAACTCTGAGCGGCTCTCCCGCGGCATCGCCGAGGGGATTGCCAACAGCATCCTGGTGAAGGTCAACCAGATCGGCTCGCTCACCGAAACAATCGCGGCTGTGCAGTTGGCCCATCGCAACGGCTACACCTCGATCTCCAGCCACCGCAGCGGCGAAACGGAAGACGCCACCATCGCCGATCTGGCCGTGGGGCTCTCAACGGGACAGATCAAGACCGGCTCCGCCTCGCGGAGCGACCGCGTGGCGAAGTACAATCAGCTGCTGCGGATTCAGGAATCGCTCGGCGATGGGGCCCTCTATGCCGGTCGCGATGTGCGGCACCGCTGGCCGGGCATCGCCTGAGCCGGTGGGGCCTGCCGACGGCCGGCTGCGTGAAAATAAGCCTCTGGGTGGCACCATGCATAAGACAGTGTCGGGAGAGCCGTATCGGATCACCGACAGCCCATGGTTTTGGGGGCTGCTCTTTGCGTTGGTCGGCTTGGTCGGCATGGGGCTGATTGCGCCCAAATATGCTGTTCGGCAGCGGCAGATCGAGAGCCGGTATCTGGGCAGGCAGCAGGCGGCGGAGGAGCGGGCCCGCCGGCAGGCGGGGCTCCCGGCGATCGACCTGGCCGATTCCGCAAGCTCGCGGGAGGAAGTAGCCCCGCGGCAGATCGTGCCGCTCTGGACGCTGGCCACAGGGGCGGCTCTGGCCGCGCTTGCGTGCGGTACGATGCTGCTCAAGGAGTGGCAGCATGCACAGAGGTGAACGGATCATGCGGGCGCGCGGCCGGGCCGGCGTGCGGCGGGGGGCACGCTGGCTCTGGGGAGTGTTGCTGGGGGCGCTGGCAGCAGGAAACTCCGCCGGCGCCGAGCCGGTCGCTCCTGCAGCACCGCTGACGGTGATGACGTTCAACCTGCGCTACGCCAGCCCGCGTCCCCCCAATTCCTGGGCCGAGCGGCGGCCGGTAACCAAGGCGCTGCTGGAAACTCTGCAGCCCGACATCATCGGCACCCAGGAGGGACTCTGGCAGCAGGTGAAGGAGATCGCCTCCGACCTCCCCCACCACGCCTGGATCGGGCTGGGGCGGGAGGGGGGCAGCCGGGGGGAGTTCATGGCGGTTTACTACCGGCGCGAGCGGTTGGAACCGCTGGCGTTCGATCACTTCTGGCTCTCCGACACGCCATCCCTGATTGGCTCCACATCGTGGGGCAACGAAACAGTGCGGATGGTGACGTGGGTGAAGTTTCGCGATCTGCAGACGGGCCGACTGCTGTATTGTTTCAACACGCACTTCGACCATCGGGAGCAGGGGTCGCGGGAAAAGAGCGCAGGCTTGGTCGCCGAACGCATCGCCGGCCTTGAACCCGATCTACCGGTGATCCTTATGGGTGACTTCAACTCTGCAGCGGGGAGTGGCAGCGTGTATGAAAGGCTGGTGGGCCCAGACGGTCTCACTGATACCTGGACCACCGCCGCCCGGCGTGGTCCCGCGATCGGCACCTTCCACAACTACGCCGGCCCCCGCGAGGGCGCCTCCCGCATCGACTGGATTCTCACCCGCGGCCCCCTCGCCTGCCAGGCCACCGAGGTGGTCACCTTCTCCGCCAACGGCCAGTATCCCAGCGACCACTTTCCGGTGGTTGCCACGCTCGCATGGGAGCCGGCAGCGCCGGCTCCCGCCACTCCCTGAGGAACTCTTCATGATGCCCCGCCTTGCGAAGATGTTCAGCCGGCAGTTGGTGTTCCTTCTCGCACTTGGGGCAGGGGGGGCCCGCGGTGAGGCCCCCGCCGGCGCCGCCGCTCCCAAGCCGAACATTCTCTGGCTGATCGCCGAGGATTTTGGGCCGGCCCTGAGCTGCTACGGCCGCCCAGAGGTGCAGACGCCACATATTGACCGCCTCGCGGCTGAGGGGGTGCGGTACACCCGGGCCTACACCACGGCGCCGGTCTGTTCGGCCAGCCGGTCGGCCTTTATGACGGGGATGTATCAGACCACGATCGGCGCCCACAACCACCGCTCCCACCGCGACGACGGCTTCCGGCTGCCGGACGGAGTCAAGACACTGCCGCAATGGCTCGCGCCGGCGGGCTACTTCAGCACGCTCCTGCAGCAGTTGCCGGAGACCTTTGGATTCAAAGGAACCGGCAAGACCGACTGGAACTTCCAGGTGGAGGGGGAGGTGTTTCAGCCCGCCGAGTGGACCGATCTCCCCAAGCACCAGCCGTTCTACGCCCAGATCAACTTCCATGAGACGCACCGCGTCTTCCATCCGACCGGGACGATCGATCCGCAGAAAGTGACGCTCCCTCCGTACTGTCCCGACCATCCGGTGGCCCGCGAAGACATGGCCGCCTATCTCGAATCGGCCCAGGAACTCGACCACAAGGTGGGCATCGTGCTGCGGGAGCTGGAGCAGGCAGGACTCGCCGACGACACGGTGGTGGTGTTCATGGCTGACCATGGCGAGGCGCATGTCCGGGGAAAGCAGTTCTGCTACGAAGAGGGGCTGCACATTCCGCTTGTCATCCGTTGGCCAAAGCATTTTCCCGCGCCCCGGCAGCTCAAGCCCGGCACGGTCGATGAACGCTTCATCGAGGCGATCGATCTGGCCCCCACGATGCTGGCCATCGCGGGCCTCCCCAAGCCCCAGCGGATGCAGGGGCGGGTCTTTCTGGGGCCCACGGCCGAGCCGGCCCGCACCTGCGTCTTCGGGGCGCGGGATCGCTGCGACGAGACGATCTTCCGCCTGCGCACCCTGCGCGATGAGCGCTATCGCTACATCCGCAACTTCACGCCCGACCGGCCGTTTCTCCAGCCCAACGCCTACAAGGAACGGGCCTATCCGGTGTGGAACCTGCTCAAGGAACTCCACACCGCCGGGCAGCTGACGCCAGCCCAGGAGGCGCTCTGCCAGCCGACGATGCCGGCAGAGGAGCTCTACGACCTCAAGGCTGATCCGCACGAGATCAGCAATCTGGCCGGGTCGACTGATCCCCAGCACCAGCAGGCGCTGGCCAGGCTCCGCGGGCTCTTGGATGCTTGGATTGAGGAAACTGGAGATCAGGGCCGGGTGTTTGAAACCCCGGAAGTGGTCCGGCACGAAACCCGCAAGCCGACGAAGACCGGTGCGCCGAAGCCCAGGCCCCCGCAGACGGCCACGCCGGCGGAGTGAGGCCCCAGCTCAGCTGATGATCGACCGGCGGCGGGTGAGGTAGTCCCACACCACAAAGCGGTCGAGATCTTTGCCGCCGGAGAAAAAGACGCGCCCCTGCGCCGTCTGCGCCAGCCGATAGGCAAACTGGATGTCTTCCCGCGACTGGCTCCAGCCGGTCAGCAGAAACACATTGACGACGATCCCCTCCCGCCGGCAGGCCTGTGCCTCGCGGATCGTCGCCTCTTCTGTGCGCGGATGGGGAGGATAGAGCAGAAATAAATCTTTCCCCTCGAAATGTGCGGTGGGGAGACCATCGGTGATGAGGATCACCTGCTTGTTGGGCGTGTCCTGCCGGGCCAGCAGTTGCCGCGACAGCTGCAGCGCATGCTGGATGTTGGTGAAGTGGGGGGGCACGTCGGCCGCGGAGATGGCTGGATTGCTCATGTCGGCCCGCAACCGCACCACCGAGTCGAACAGCGTCACCGGCTTGGGGAGCAGCTTCACGATCTCCGCCGCCGGCCGCAGCTTGGCAAAGGAATACATCTCGATGAACTGCAGGGAATCTCCCGGATACTCCCGCTGCACCAACCCCTGCAGAGCCAGAGCCATCCGTTTCACACTCACATAGAGTCCCCCATGGCGCATCGAGCCGCTCATGTCGAGCACCACCGTGGTGGCGCACTTGGGGGAGTTGCGGGTGGAGTGAACCTCGATGTCGCGCTGCTGGAGCCGCAGCGGCTGCCGGGGCAGCGTCGGGTCTGCCGCCCGCTCCCCCGCTTCGCGGAGCATGCAGTTGACGAGCGAGCCGGGGATATCCATATGGGCCACCGAATCGCCGAATTCATAGGGGCGCGTCGGCACCAGTTCCACCGCGCCGTCCCCCACCACCTTTCCCTCGTGCCGGCCGGTGCGGGAGGGATCGAGAGAAGAGAAGATCTTTTCCAGCAGCTTGCCCTGGAACAGCCGCATCGCCTGCGGGGAGAGTTCGTATCCCTTTTTACCCCGCTCCAAACCCTGCTCGGCGGCCAGCCGCTGCACCATCTCCTCCACCTGCCGCTTGAGACGGGAGAGCTCGTCGAGCTGCCCATCCGCGGCATATTTCTGCAGCGATTCCATGTCGATCAGGCCGATTTTGGCGTTCTTCTTCGCTTCTTCCAGCTGCTTGAGCAGCTCTTCGATCGCCTCCAGTTCCTCCTTCAGCTCCAGGGCCAGCGGAACAGTGAGTTTTTCCCGGCCGGTAAAATTCCAGCGGGCTGCCATCTCCTCGATCTGGTAGACGGCGCCGAGCTGGTCGACGAGCGCCACCAGTTGCGCGCCGAAGCGGCTCTGGTCGTCTTCCTGGGCATACCAGAGGCGTTCGAGCAGCCGGAGCTGTTCCTCCTTCACAGCCTTCTGGAAGGCCTCCCGGTGTTTCGCCGGTGGCTGGGCCTGCTGGGCCGCGTTCCGGAAGGCTTTGCGGGCCTTGGGGCGCACGGAATCGGTTTCATAGCGTTCGAGGATCAGCCGCCGCCGCTCCTCGAGTGTTTGGATCAGCGACGCAAGCGACGGTCCCAGCCCCTTGATCTGCTCGGGATCGAGCATGATCGCCTCGGCCAGCTGTTCCTCGGTGAGCTCATCGATGTCGCCAAAGGCCAACAGATGCTCCATGGCGGGGCTGACCATGTCGGCGATGGGAGGGCGGGGGGGCGGAATGCGGGCCGGATCGTACTTCTGGTAGGAATGGACGATTCCGCCGAGAGAATCGCGGTTGGGCATGGGGTCACCTGAATCCGCGGGTGTCGTAGATCGTGTGGCCGTGGGTTTGCACGCGGGAGACGCGCTCGGCGGCGTAGAGCCCGGCCAGGATGAATTCAATGCAGCTGGCTCGCACAGCCGGATCGCGCGAGGCGTTCACCTCAAAGGCCTTCTCCCAAATCTGTGGCACATCCGCCACGATCTGTTCATAGGCGGTCGAGGGCACCATGTCGCCCACCTCGATTTTCATCCCCTCGGCAAACACCTTCGCGATCGCGTCGAGGGAGTGCTTCTCGACATATTCCTCAAACACGATCCCGATTGCCTCGGCGATCACACCGTCGAGCACCTGCCGCTCGGTCATCTGATGGCTGCCCATCAGGTCGAGCTCGAGCTTGCCGAGGCTCGAGGCGTAGAGATGCCCCAGATCGCTGATGCGGGGCACTGCGGGCCGCTCGCCGAGGCGCACGGCCCGCTGTCGGGCGCTGGCCACCAGCGTTTTGTAGTTGGCGATCGAGAAGCGGGCGCTCACGCCCGATTGCTGATCGATGTGCTTGCTCTTGCGGGCGCAGATCGTGATCTGCTCGAGGATCTCCTTCATAAACGGTGGAACGACCACCGGCCACGGACCGCCGGCTTCAATTCCCGCCTCCTGCTCCACCATCTGGATCCCCAGCGCCCGCTCGCGCGGATAGTGGGTGTGGATCACGGCACCGATCCGGTCTTTCAACTGCGGGATCACCTTGCCGGAGCGGTTGTAGGTGGACGGATTGGCGGAGAACAACAGCATCACATCGATGTCAAACTTCACCGGATACCCCCGGATCTGCACATCCCGTTCCTCGAGAATGTTGAACATCCCCACCTGCACCAGTTCGTCGAGTTCGGGCAGTTCGTTCATGGCAAAGATGCCCCGGTGCAGCCGGGGAATCAGACCGAAGTGCAGCGCCTCTTCCGATGACATGCTGGTGCCGCCGGCGAGTTTGGCCGGGTCGATCTCGCCGATGATGTCGGCGAATTTCGTGCCTGGAGCCAGCCGCTCCGCATAGCGTTCCTCGCGGGGCCACCAGGCGATCGGCACATCGGCCTCGTCGCGTTCGGCCACCAGCCGCTTCCCTGCCCGGCTGATCGGCCGATAGGGATCGTCGTGGAAGGGGATCGCAGGATCGTCGAGGTAGGGAAGGTGGGCGTCGAGAAAGCCGGCGAGCAGCCGCATCAGCCGGCTCTTGGCCTGCCCCTTCTCGCCGAGGAAGAGCATGTCGTGCCCCGCCACAAGGCTGATGTTGATCTCGGGGATGACGGTGTCGTCGTAGCCGACGATGCCGGGAAAGAGTTCTGTGCCATCGGCCAGCTTCTGCAGGAAATTCTCGCGCACTTCATCCTTGACGGAGCGGCTCCTCCACCCGCTGGCTCGCAGGGCCTTGAGCGTGGCGGGCAGCGGATGAGGAAGAACCAACGGCTGCGGGGAAGCGGAGCGAGAATCGGGCAATCGGTCCGGCATGGCGGAGCATCTCCATCTGGTGAGGCGGTCGCCTGATTGTAGGCCAGTCAGGGAGGATCGCCTATTTTTTCGCGCGTCATACTCGCAGGGTGGGCGAGGTGGCTGGAGCCCGGCAGGTGGCGTTAAAGCGCCAACCGACTCTCGAACGCATTCGGGATCGCTGGAGCGAGGAGTGGGTAAAGACGACTGGATAAATACTCATTGAGCGATGGAGGCGGAGGGATCGGCGAACGCTTGAGGAGCGCAGGGCCGCTGCGGCCCAAGCG
>CAISJI010000158.1 GCA_903885565.1 uncultured Planctomycetaceae bacterium | reverse complement strand
TCCACTGGAGGCAGTCGCTGCCGTGCCCCGCCGCCCCGGCGAGTATCCAGGTTTCATCGAAGGAGAGGCCGTGGTCGGCCGCCTGCCAACGCATCAGCAATGCCACGAGGAGGCAAGCGGCGGCCGTCATGGCTTCAAAGCGCGGCCAGGGACGCGGCGCCTGTTCTGGCTCGGCAGCGCGGCGGGGGACGGGGGCATCGCCCTCCGCAATGGCGGTCATTCGGTCAGCACGGAAAGCTGTCATCATCATGGGAACGCCGATCTGTTCGAAACATGCACGGCATTCGGTTCGCGGCGGAGACATTTGAGAATCAGCGACGGCGTGACTAACATACGGCCTCAGGGCTGCGGTGCAAAGAAGTAGGGGCGGCAGGCTCATGGCTGCCGAAAATGCGATCGCTGCGTCCGTCAGAGAACGAGCCATTCTCGGAAAGTCGTCGTGAAATCTCTCCTGTCGATTCCGTGCCTTTACGACGCGTTTCAATTTCTGGCGCGTGGTAAGGCATATCAGGAACGCCTCGCGCGGATGTTTATTCGGGCCCGGCCCGGCGACCGTGTGCTTGATCTCGGTTGCGGCACGGGAGCAATGCTCTCGTGTCTGCCTAACGTCGACTACGTCGGGATCGACATGAGTCCTGCATACATTGCGGCAGGCCGCCGCCGCCATGGGGCGCGTGGTCGATTCCTATGTATGGAACTGACTGCGGATGCCGTGGAAGGTTTCACCGATTTCGACGTCATTTTGGCCATGGGCGTCATCCATCATCTCGATGACGCCCGGGCGTTGAATCTGTTTCGAGTGGCCTACGACTCGCTGCGGCCGGGGGGACGACTGGTGACACTCGATGGCGTATTTACCAGCGGTCAGTCCCGGATTCGGAGGGCCTTACTAGAGGCGGACAGGGGAAGGCACGTGCGGTCGGAGCCAGCCTACCGCGGGCTGGCGACCGATGTTTTCAGCGAAGTGAAGGCGGTTGTCATTGAAGACCTGTTTCGGATTCCCTACTCCACTCTGATCATGGAGTGCACGCGTTGACATCGTCGCCACATGACCGCGACCCGGGTGACGGATTCCCCGATGCGGGCCGTGACGTCATTCGGGTGTCGATTGTTGTGCCGGTCTATCGGGGCGAGTCGACGCTCGAAGCGTTGCTCGAGGAGATCGTGCCGCTGACCGCCGGGCGTCGGACGGGCGGCGGCAACCGGTTCGTGGTAAGCGAGGTCGTGCTGGTGCATGACTGCGGGCCGGATCGGTCGGATCGTACGATCGCGGATCTTGGCGCACGTCACGCCTTCGTCCGCCCGGTGTGGCTCTCCCGGAATTATGGTCAGCATGCCGCCACGCTGGCCGGCATGGCCGGGGCGATCGGCGACTGGGTGGTCACGCTTGACGAGGATCTCCAGCACGATCCGCGGGACATCGCTGCCATGCTCGACATGGCGGTCGCCGATGGGCTCCAACTCGTCTATGCCAAGCCCACGAACCTGCCGCCGCATGGCCGGCTGCGCAACGTGGCGAGCCGTGTGGCCAAGTCGGTCGGCAACTGGCTGGTCGGCGAGGGCGAAACGTCTCATTTCAGCAGTTTCCGCCTTGTCGACGGCGAGGTGGCCCGCAACTTGGCCGCCTACTGCGGCAGCGGTGTCTATCTGGACGTGGCCATGCGCTGGATTGTGGCCCGCGTCGGCTACTGCCCGCTCCGCCTCCGTGCGGAGATGGGGAGGCCCTCCGGGTACTCCTTTCGTCGATTGGCATCCCATTTTTCTTTCCTTGTGCTCTCTGCTGGAGCGCGGCCGCTGCGGGCCATCGCCCTCATGGGGCTCTGTTCAATCGGTCTGGCCGGCGCCATCGCCGCGTATGCGATCTTCGCCAAGGTGACCGGCCGCGCGCCGGTGCAGGGGTGGGCCTCGCTCGTGATCGTCATGGCCTTCTTCTCTGGCTGCATCCTCACGGCGCTCGGGGTCATCGCCGAGTACCTGGCGCTCACGATGAGCATCGCGATGGGTAAGCCGCTCTATGTGATCAGCACCAGGCCCACAAGAGGCAGCGAGCGATGATGAGAGCGGCATGGGTGGTTGGGAGCGGTGGGCTGCTCGGCCGGGCTCTCGTCCGCGAGCTGCGCGACACGGGCACGGCAGTGTTCCGTCAGCAGGCGCCGTTGCCGTGGCTCGACGAGGGGCGGCTCCTCGGGCAGATGGCGGTGCTGGCGGATGCATTCACCCACTGGGCGGCCGCGGCCCGCGAGGTGGAGATCTATTGGGCGGCCGGCGTCGGGGGGATGGGCAGCACAGAGTTGGCGATGTCAGCGGAGACTCGCTGTCTCGAACGCTTCGTCGATCTCATTGCGAAACATCCGGGGCTGCCTGCGCAGCGAACCGCATTCGCCCTGGCCAGTTCAGCCGGCGGCATCTACGCCGGATCTTCCGCGGCGATCATCGACGAGTCGACGCCACCCATGCCCACGACGCCTTATGCGCGAGGAAAGCTCCAGCAGGAGGAGATCGTGCGGCGGTCGCTGGGGGCTGCGGGCAGCGCGGTGCTCGTCGCACGATTCTCGACGCTCTATGGCCCCGGGCAGGCGGCCGACAAGCGGCAGGGACTGATCACGCACGTGGCCCGCAGCGTCCTGCAAAACCGGCCTGTGCGGATCTACGTGCCGTTCGACACGATTCGCGACTACATGTATTCGGCCGATGCCGCCCGCACCATGATTGCCTCCCTGCGGTCGAGCCTCCCTGGCGCCGAGCCGGTCGTCAGGATCGTGGCGTCGGAGAGACCCACGACGGTTGCCGACATTCTCGACACCGGTCGCCGCATCAGTCGTAAGAGATTGCTCTTCACGAGCGCGATCGACCCGATGGGCCATCTCTACTCACAGCGGGCGCGGTACAGAAGCTGTGTGTTCCCCGAGCATTCGCGGCTGGCGACAACCACGTTGACGCAGGGATTGGCGCGGGTGCTGGCCGCCGAGCGGGAGAGGTTCGCACGGCCCGGGGGGGAGGCGTTGGCGACGCCGGGGCGGACATGAGCGATTCTCTCCCGGCGAACGACGCTGAATTCGACGCTTATGCCGAGGAATACGGCGCCATGCTGGCGACGGCGATCGCCGCCTCCGGTGAGACGGCCGGATATTTTGCAGACTACAAGATTCGCGACCTTGCCAGAACATGGATGCAGCACTGTGGCAGCCGCGTGTCGCAGCCCCGCGTCCTCGATTTCGGTGCGGGCGTGGGGGGCGCGATCCCGTTCTTCGAGCGGCACCTTCCGGATGCGGTATTGACCTGTGCCGATGCCTCCCGCCGCAGCCTGCTCGTCGGGCAGCAACGGTTCGCGGAGCATGCAAAGTTCGTCCATTGTCCGGACGAGACGCTTCCGCTCGACAGCCGCTCCTTCGATATCGCGTTTGCTGCGTGTGTGTTTCATCACATTCCGCAGGCCCACCATATGGCCGTGCTCCGCGAGCTCCGGCGGGTGCTGCGGCCGGGCGGAATGCTGATGGTGTACGAGCACAATCCCTGGAATCCGCTGACCGTGCGGACGGTGCGGGCGTGCCCCTTCGACGCCAACGCTGTGCTTGTTTCGGCTGGCACTATGAGCGGGCGGCTGGCGGAGGCCGGGTTCGCCCGTGTCAGAACGAGGTATCGGGTATTTTTCCCCAGGGCCTTGCGGGCGCTGCGCTTCCTGGAAAGCCGGCTCGGCTGGTGTCCGCTGGGCGCCCAATACCACGCGGTGGGCGTGAGCACGTAGTCGAGCCGATCAGCCCGCGTCGCGGACCGCTGCGGTGATGATCGTCCAGAGCTTCGTCTCCGCCGAACGGGCGACCGCCGAGCGGTTATTCCGCCGGCACAAGCTTCGCCCAGGCGGCCTTGAGTTTCGCGGCGGGGGGAATCTCCAGCCGCGTGCCGGGGGCCAGCGAAACGCGGCGATCGAGCGTGCGGTTCCAGGCGAAGAGCGCCCGGTAGAGCCGGCCGTCGCCATACGATTGCTGGGCCACCGACCACCACGAATCCCCTTCCCGGGCGACATGAAAGCCGGCAGCGGATGGAGGAGTCGCCGGGGGCACGAGGCCCGCCGGGCGGAGTGGAGAGGGGGGCGGATTGGAGCGGAGGGCCGGCACCTGGCGGTCGAGCGGCGGCGGCGCTCCCGCGGGCGGGCCGCTGGCTGAATTGAATCGTGAGGCGCTGCGAGCGGCAGCGGCAGTCGGATTTTCCAGCACAGCCGGGGCGACGGCCGGATCGCGGCGCAGCGGCGGGGCGGCAGGGCGGGCTGCCAGGGGATCGGCAGGGAAGGGGCGCGGCGGGGCTGTGGTTCGCAGGGGGGCTGGTTCATCGTCGGCAGGAGCCGGCGGGGAGTCGACCAGCGGCGGGCTCTCGATCGCTGCCAGGGGCGCGGGGGAGACGGCAGCGAATGCGGAGGCGTCACTGCGCCTTAGGGGCAGCGAGAGCGTGGGTGGCTCTACCAGATCATGCGGGTCGGGCCGATCCTGTTCGCTCCCTGCGGCCGCACTGAAATGCACATCGGGGCCGACGCCAGAAGGGGGCCGGGGCACGAGGAGCTTGAGCGACAGCACCCCCAAGAACGCGCCTGACAGCGTTCCGAGCAGGACGAGCATGATTTTCTTTTCGCGACCCATCAACAGCATCCCGGGGCCTGCCGCCCGCCGCGGAGCAATCCCCACCGGCGGCGCGGGGCCTGAGCGGAGCGGAAAGGGGGCGGACAGGCCGGTCGATTGTCCTGAAAAAAGCTGTCTGTCGCCAGATCGTTCGGCCGGTCTGCGCCGGCTTGAGAAACCGGCTTGGCTATCCCCTCTGGTGGCGGGCTGATAGGATGCTGCGTGGTCCCGAAAGACTCCGGGGAATAGGGCCGGTTTGGGGTGAGCGGAGCATATTCAGCAGCAGGGGTGAGCCCTGCTGTCTGTGGCCGGGTGTGCAGGGGAAGTTTG
>CAISJI010000157.1 GCA_903885565.1 uncultured Planctomycetaceae bacterium | reverse complement strand
GGTGATCTTTGACATGCCGATCGATCCGCCATACATCCCCCCGGCGACCGCGACAGCCGTCACACTCGAGTTAAACTCGGCAGCATTGGCGGCGGTGATCGCTACATTTCCACCCGCCGTAAGGGCGGCGCTACCGAGCACATCTGCCGAGACGAAGTTATTCAGTGTGTTGGTGGCAATTCCGCCACCAGCGGCCAACGCCCCGCCAAAGCCCGCTGCAACTGCTGCTGCCGCCGCAAAGGCGTTGGCTGTGAGCGTTTCGGTGGCCTGGGCTGCAATCGTGAGGCTGCCGGGCGTTTTGAGCGTGCCGCCAGATGCATACGCGGAAACCGTGTCAGTGATCCGGTTTTCGGCCACGGCCACCGCCGCCGCCCCGGCCACTGCGGCAAAGCCGACTGCCACCGAGCCGGCCGCCCCGATCAACTGCAGCTTGACCGTTTCATTGGCTGAGGCAGCAATCGTGATTGAGCCTGAGCCGGCGGTTGCTGCCGACGAGGAGGTGTTGATCGTGGCGGCAGAGGTGTAAGCCTTCACTGTGTTGGCCACGATGTTGGTGGCTGTGCCGCCACCCACGCCGATCGCGATCCCGGCCCCTCCGCCGACAGCGGCCGCCAGGGCCGCAGCCACGCCGAGCGCCGAGAGCGACGAAGCTTCTGTCGCCGTGATGGAGAGATTCTGGTTTTGGGCCAGAATGTCGATCTTCGAGGAATCGATATGGGCCAACACGGTGTTGGCCACGCTGTTGACTGCGCTGATTCCGGCCCCCGCACCACTGATACCGACCAACCCACCGGCAGCAGCAGCCACCGCAGCCGCCCAAGCGGTCGCGGAGATCAGCGACCGACTCTCAGCCGCGACTGTGATGCCCCCGGTCATCGCCTTCACACCCTGATCGGCATTGGTGATCCGGGCATCGATCGTGTTCCCGATGATGTTCTCAGAGAGACCGACGCCGACGGCCACCGAAGCTCCCACCGCTCCACCGAGCGCGGCGGCCACGGCCGCGGCCCCGGCAGACGATGTGATCGTCGAAGTATCGACGGCACGCAGGCTGACGCTCCCGACCGAGATACCGCTTGCCCCGTCCCCATCAATTGCCGCCTCAATCAGCGTGAAGATCTTGTTGCTGATCGTCGCCCCGGCACCGCCCAGGCTCACGCCCGCCGCGCCACCCAGCGACGCTGCTGCCGAGCCGGCATAGGCGGCGGCATCGATCGAGGAATTCGCAACAGCCGTCTGCGTGAGGGCCCCGACAGCTGTGATGCTCGAATCGTTGACATACGACCGCACCTGCAAGGCCAGTTGCGGGATGAGCTTGATTCCCCCAGCCGGCAGGAACGAATGATTGGCCGCCGCCGACGGAGTGCCCAGCGCGATCGGCGTGAAGGCGGCGATCTTCTCAGCCAGCGTGACGACGCCGTCGCCATCGCCATCGAGCGGGGAGGCGGAGAGTTGCATCGAGTTGCCGCTGCTTGAGCTGGGGATGCAATAGTAGGTGCGTCCCGACTCGAGCCCCGCCATATCTGGCTTGGATGGATCGGCATTGACGTAGACGACCGGCTGATTTGCTGCAAATCCATGCTCGCTGCCAAACACGACTGAACTGGCAATAACAGCCGCCGCAGCGGGGAGCGACAGCGAAATGGCACTTCCGGCGCGGGCCTCGTCGGCGGTCCGCGCCAGCTTCATCGTCGTGTTACTCAAGCGGATGCAGTAATAGGTCGTGCCCGGCACAAGGCCGTCGATCTGGGTGCCGGTGCCGTTTTGATAGAGCACAGGATCGCCCGTCAGCCGGCCATGCGGCTGCGCGAACGTGAGCTGATTACTGCCGACGGTGCTGATCGTGGCGGCCTGATCGAGCCCCAGGCCGATCAGATTGCGAGCCAGCGACGCTCCGATCGCGGCTCCCACACCGGCAGCGCCGCCAGAACCGACGCCCATCGCCGCCGAGATCACCTGTGCGCTGATCACCGGCTTGGAAACGTCGATCGCTCCGGTGGCCGCGTTGAGCGAGAGATTGAAGACGTTGTGGTCGGCATCGATCACCTGCCAG
>CAISJI010000156.1 GCA_903885565.1 uncultured Planctomycetaceae bacterium | reverse complement strand
TCTTCGCGCCACAAGCGAGTGGACCGCACGCGGTTTTTTTGGAAGCCGCAGCTGCAGGAAAAAACTTCCCGACAGCAGCACAGCTCACCGCATGAAGAGGGCATGCCAAAAAGCACGCACCCTTGCCATTCAACCCCTACCACGCACCGACCCTAGGCCTGCCGAAAACCCGCCCCGACAGCCACGGCACACAATGCGGCGGCTGACGAAAGCGGAGGCTGGCAACGCGGCTGTTGTGTAAGCCACGTCGGTCGGCGGAGGGGGCAAGCAGAAAAGCGCAGCCGACAAGATTTTAAACCGGTTTTAGGCGATTTCCGGGGAATTCCCGGCTCGATCCAGCCAACCAGAAAACCTGTCAGGCGGGGCAATTGGGACGGCTTCAATGCAGCATTTCAGCCACACCAAGCCGCTCTCACCACCTCGTACCCCCGGATCATATCATCCCACTGGAGAAATAGCGAAGAGGAATTTTCTGGGTTTTGCCCGTCGGGGCTTCAGCGAATTCCGTGGAATGACCGCTGCGCGGCGGCAAAGGTCTCGTCGCTGGCGCTCCTCGAGCATTCGCCGACCCCTTCGCCTTCGCATCTGTCGCCCGATGAGCCGCTCAAGCTGTTCCTAACAAATCCGCGGCAATTGCTCACCGATCGGCAGTGGGATCACCCGCTTCGCCCCAAACCTGGTTGTCGCCACCACCATGCCGGGATGATCGGCCACCACCCGGCCGATGACTGCCGCCTCCCGTCCCGCCCGATCGGCCTGCATCGCCGCCAGAACGGCCGCAGTCGCCTCTGCCGGCACGATCGCCAACAGCTTTCCTTCGTTGGCCACCAGCAGCGGATCGAGCCCAAGAATTTCGCAGGCGCTCTCGACGGCTGGCGTCACCGGGATCGCTCCCTCCTCGATCACGATCCCCACCTCTGCCTGCAGGGCGATTTCATTGAGGCTGGTGGCGACCCCACCCCGGGTCGGATCACGCAGCCAGCGGATGGCAGGGCAGGCCTTCAGCATCGCCGCGACGAGGTGATGCAAGGGTGCGGTATCGCTGATAATCGGCGATTCAAAGGCCAGCCCCTCGCGCACGCTCATGATTGCCATGCCGTGGTCGCCGATGCTGCCGCTCAGCAGGACCGCATCTCCCGGAGCCGGCGGCGACCTGCCAATCGCCACGCCCTCCGGCACGATGCCGATGCCGGAGGTGGTGATGTAACAGCCATCGCCATGGCCCCGTTCCACGACTTTTGTGTCGCCGGTAACGATGCTCACCCCTGCCGCTCCGGCGGCGCGGGCCATCTCCTGCACCACGGCGACAAGTTCGCCGAGCGAAAACCCCTCCTCCAGGATGAAGGCGGCGCTCAGGAAGGCGGGCTGGGCGCCGCTCATCGCCAGATCGTTGACTGTGCCGTTGACTGCCAGGTCGCCGATCGATCCGCCCGGGAAAAACAGCGGCCGCACGACATAGGAATCGGTCGAGAAGGCGAGCCGGCCGGCGGGAACTTCCAGCAGCGTCGAATCAGAGAGCTGGTTGAGCAGCCGATTGCCGAAGGCGGGCAGAAAGATCTTCTCGATCAACTCCCGCGATAAGGCTCCGCCGCCGCCATGGCCGAGGATCACGCGGGGATAATCGCGCAGTTCGACCGGGCAGGTGAACTGTGCTGGATCAACCCGCTGTGAGTGATCAGTTGGCTCGGCTGGCTTGGCTTGCTCGGCTGACTTGACTGACTCGTTCATGGCACCGCCCCCGGGGCAGTCTCAGCGTGCGCCAGAAAACGGCCGGCATGGTAATACGCCGCACAGGCCCCTTCGCTGGAAACCATCGTCGCTCCGAGCGGGTGTCGCGGCGTGCACTCGCGGCCAAAGGCGGGGCACTGATGCGGCTTGAGCGAGCCTTGCAGAATCTCGCCGCTGCGGCACAGCGGCGATTCGCAGGTGTGGATCTCCGCAACGGCAAATTTCAGTTCCGCATCGAAATCGCTGTAGGCGTTGCTCAGCTTCCAGCCACTGCCTGGAATGGTGCCGATGCCGCGCCAGGTGCGATCTGTTTTGGTAAACACCTCGCCGATCACTTCCTGTGCCGCTCGATTGCCCTCCTCGGTCACAACGCGGGGATAGGCATTCTCCACCTCCGCCCGGCCCGCCTCCAGTTGCACCACGGTGCGCCGGATGCCGTCGAGGAGGTCAAGCGGCTCAAAGCCGGTGATCACGATCGGCACCCGGTGGCGGGCCGCCAGGGGCGGATATTGCCACCAGCCCATCACGCTGCAGACATGGCCAGCCGCCAGAAAGCCCTGCACGCGATTGCCGGGGGCCTGCATGATCGCCTCGATGGCCGGCGGCACGAGCACGTGCGACACAAGCGCCGAAAAATTGGTCAGTCCCTGCTGGCGGGCCAGCTTCACCGCCATCGCGTTGGCCGGGGCGGTGGTCTCAAAGCCGATCGCCAGAAACACCACTTCCTTGGCGGGATTGTGTCGGGCAATCGTCAGGCAATCGAGCGGCGAATAGACCACCCGCACATCTGCTCCGGCAGCCTTGACGGCAAACAGATTGTCGCGCGAACCGGGCACCCGCAGCATGTCGCCAAAAGAACAGAGGATCACTTCCGGCCGGGCCGCAATCGCCAAGGCCCGGTCGATCACCTCCAGCGGCGTCACGCAGACCGGGCAGCCCGGCCCATGGATCATCTCGACGCTGGGGGGGAGAAGTTGGTCGAGGCCGTTGCGGATGATTGAGTGGGTTTGGCCGCCGCAGACTTCCATGATGGCCCAAGGCTGGCGGGCGATGCGGCCAATCTCGGCGGCGATCGCCCGGGCCTGCGACGCATCGCGGTATTCGCTGAGATGTTTCATGGGGCACACGCCTCCGGCAAAGCGTCGTCCTCTCCCCCCTTCAACTCCGCCAGTTCGTCCTCCAACAGTCCCAGTTCGGCAAACGTGCGCAGCGTCTGGAGGGCCGAGGCCTCGTCGATCCGGCTGAGGGCAAACCCCACGTGCACGATCGTGTAATCGCCCACGGCAATCTCTTCGAGATAGGCGAGGCAGACATTCTTGATCACGCCGCCGAAGTTCACCCGCCCCATGCGGACGCCGCTCTCTGCAAAGATCGATTCAACCCGTCCCGGTACAGCCAAGCACATGCATCACCCCTTCCCCAAGGCCCCGGACAGGTCCCAGAGCATCACCCGGTTGTTTCCCGAATCGCCCACGACAAGCCGCTCCACGCCTGCAGATGGAGTATCGCTGGCGATTGTCGCACCGGCTGACTGAATAGGGAAACCGCAGGCAGGGCCCCTGCCTGCCAAGCACGCGATGGTTGCCCACATCGGCGAATCGCAGCCGCTGCCCGTCGAGCCAGGCGCCGCGCAGGGCATGGGGCTGGTTGGTGGTGGGAGAGTTATGTGCGGCATGGTGGCCATCTGCAGGCTGAGGCTGGGAGTGTCAGCGCCGCGTGAGCAGTTTTCAGGCGTCTGGTGCGGGGATGGTCGCTAGCCGGGCTTCGATCTGCGCGATGAGTGCGTCGATTCCGGCATCGACTTCTGGCGAGAGCGACGCACCCACCTCGAAGCTTCCCCCCTCCACCAGAAATACTGTGATCTGCCGGGGATAGTCATCTTTGAGCAGCCAGCGTGCAAAGGCCAGGGCATGGTCCCAGCGGAAGGCGTGGAGGTTGAGGCCGGTCAGGGGGGGCAACTGTTCCACCTCACTCCCGGGCAGTTCGAAGAGCGTGCCCGGCGCGCTGCCAGATCGGCAGGCATCGACGAGGATCACCTCCGCCATGCCCCGCATCCCATAGGCGACATCCATCCCGCCGGTGCCGCCGTCGGCGCAGTGCACCCGCGGTGGCAGACCGCGTTGCAACATGCGCTGAATGAGCACCGGACCAGCAGCGTCGTCCCCCCGGAGCAGGTTGCCGCAACCGATGATCAGCGTGTGGACATCCAGCCGGGTGGGGGTGGCGGACTCAAAAGCGACGTCAACATCCATCTTTCCTCCTGTGGCGGGACTCAGCCCCTGTCGCCGCTCGTCTGAAGCCTTCCTTCCTCAGCAAAACCCGTTCTACTCCTGCAGAGATTGAGGAGATAGAGCTTCGCAGAGAAAAACTTTTCCTTTCCAGAGACCGCCGTTTCTGCTGGCAGGTATCGTATGGAGAGACGTGGGAAAGAAAGCCGCTTCTCTTTTCAGCTGTTTTTTACTGCGAAAAAACAATGCACGAACTTTCCCTTGCCACCCATGTTGTTGAGATCGTCAGCGAGCATCTGCGGCAGGCTGGCGGGGGCCGTGTGGCAGCGGTGACCCTGCGCCTCGGACAGCTCTCGTGCGTTCACAAAGATGCGCTTGAGTATAGTTTTGCTCTCGTCTGCGAAGGGACGCCGCTGGCCGGTGCCGAACTGCGGATTGTGATGGTTCCGGTGGTGATCTTCTGCCCCACCTGCGGCAACGAAGTTGAGCTGCCGAGCCTGCAGCGCTTTGCCTGCCCCGTCTGCGGCACGCGCACGGCCGATATCCGTCAGGGGCGTGAACTCGACATTGAAAGCGTGGAACTCCTGGAGCCCTCCTCATGACCGCCCCCCGCATTCTGGAAGTTCGCACCCGCATTCTCAAAGCCAACGACGAATTGGCCCGCAGCATGCGGCGGGAGTTTGAGCGGCTCGGCGTGCTGGTGGTGAATCTGGTGTCGAGCCCCGGCACCGGCAAGACCACGTTTCTGCAGGACACTCTGGCGAGGTTTGTTCGGCAAGGGGTACCGGTGGCGGCGGTGGTGGGGGATCTGGAAACCGACAACGATGCCCGGCGGCTGGCCGCCAGCGGCGCTCCGGTGCGGCAGATCATGACCCACGGCATGTGCCACCTTGAGGCCGACATGGTGCAGCAGCACCTCAGTGGCTGGGATCTGGGCAGCCTGCACTATCTGTTTATTGAAAATGTGGGAAACCTCGTCTGCCCCACCAGCTGGGATCTGGGGGAATCTGTTCGGCTGGCGCTGCTGAGCGTGACGGAGGGGGAGGACAAGCCGCTGAAGTATCCCGGCCTGTTCAACACCGCCGATCTGGCGGCGCTGACCAAGCTCGATCTGGCGGAGGCCTGTGAATTCAACCGGGAACTCGCCCGAGACAACATCGATGCGGTGCGCCCCGGCATGCGCATCATCGAAACCTCGGCCAAGACAGGGGCCGGGATGGAAGAATGGATGGCGTTTTTAGCCGAGCGTCGCCAGTCGCTCCTCGCCAGTGCCGGAGCTCGCACCTGACTTCGCGCAGATCCGTCTTCCGTGATTCCTCGGCTGCGGGACGGCAAAAGTTTCGTCGCATGCGCTCCTCAAGCGTTCGCCGATCCCTCCGCCTCTGTCCCCCGATCAGTTGGACTGGGTACGCCTTCTCTAGCAGGCTGCGGATAAAGTGCAGCATCGCTGGATGCGATGCCCGTCGACCGTGGAAACCCTTGGCGATTCCACCGGTCGACTGAGTGGAAAAAGGTCATGGATGACTTTTTCCACGGACAGTTAAGCCGGCAAAAGTTTCGTCGCATGCGCTCCTCAAGCGTTCGCCGATCCCTCCGCCTCTGTCACCCGCTGGACCAGTCAGAAGTCTCGCCCCACAAACAGCCGGGCCAGTGCGGCCTGCCCGAGTGAGAGTCCGCCGTCGTTGGCTGGAACGAGGTGATGGATGAGCACCTCGCAGCCTGCTGCCTGCAGTTCGGCGAGCGTCAGTTCGAGCAGGAGGGCATTTTGAAACACGCCACCGGTGAGCCCCACCAACGGCCGCTCCACATCTGGCTGCAACCGGCGGCAGACAGCGGCGATCATGCGTGCCACGCCCCGATGGAAGCGGGCCGCGATGCGTCGGGTGGAAATTCCGCTGAGCACATCGTGCACCACTGCTTCAATCACGCTCTGCCAGCCGATCACCAGTGGAGCGTTGCCTGCGAGGGTAAACGAGTAGGCGGAGCCATCGTCGTCGCCGGCGAGTGCTTCCAGACAGAGCGCCGCCTCCGCCTCGTAGGTAATCGACTGCCGCACGCCGGCGAGGGCCGCCACTGCATCGAACAGCCTGCCGATGCTGCTGGTTGGCGTGCAGTTGAGGCGGCGCACAAGCGCCTGCCGCAGCACCCCCTGCTCTGTCGCGGAAAGCGCTGCCACCGCGGGAAGGCGATCGTCCCAGGCGAGGCCACCGGCATAGAGCAATGCCACCGCCGCCCGGCAGGGATGGCGGATGCAGGCGTCGCCTCCGGGCAGATCGAAGGGCTGCAGATGGGCGACGCGTTCGAACAGGTCGGGCGGCTCCCTGACTCTCGCCGCATCGAGCGGCAGACGCACCTGAAAAAATTCTCCCCCCCAGATCGTGCCATCGAGACCGTAGCCGGTGCCGTCGAAGCAGACGCCCAGCAGCGTGCGCTTATCCTGGCCGATCGCCGCCACCCCTCCCTGCTCCGCCACGAGGCTGGCCAGATGGGCATGGTGGTGTTGGATCGCCACCAGCGGCAGCCCCGCTTCAGCGGCAAACCTGCGTGCCCATTCCGCGGAGAGATAGCCGGGATGGAGATCGATGGCCACGCCCTCTGGCCGCACGCGAAAAAGGTGCATGAGATGCGCTGCCATCGCGCTCAAGGCCGCGAGCGTGTCGGGGGTGCCCGTGTCGCCGATGTGGGGGCCGAGCAGGGCTCGGTCGGTTTGCGTCAGGCAGAGCGTGGCTTTGAGTTCTCCCCCCACGGCCAGCACGCAGGGGGCCCGGCCCGCCAGCGGAATCGGCAGCGGGCAGTAGCCCCGCGAACGGCGGATCGGCAGCACCGCTCCTGCCGCCACGCGTACGACCGAGTCATCGCAGTGG
>CAISJI010000155.1 GCA_903885565.1 uncultured Planctomycetaceae bacterium | reverse complement strand
CCACTCGTCTGCAATGACAGGGTCGACGTCTTCGAACATAGCATCGTACTCCTCCTCTTCATGGTCTGCTGGTTTTGCACGTTTCTTGGGCGCGACCTTGGCAACTGCTGGTTTCTTTCCGGCACCGCTCTTCGTTCCTGGAACTTGTTGAGGTTCACCAATCCCGGCACCGTCCGCTCCAGCTGCTTCTTCTGGCCCCGGTTTGGCGGCCTGCCTCCGAGATCTCTTTCCTGGAACTTGTGCTCCGCGAGGTTCACCAGACCCGGCACCGTCCGCTCCATCTGCTGCTTCTGCTTTGGCGGGCTCACCCTCACCGACCGCGAGCCTACTCGTTCCTGGAACTTGTGCTCCGTGAGGTTCACCAACAATCCCGGCACCGTCCCGTCCAACTGCTTCATCTGGCCCCGGTTTGGCGGGCTCACCCTCACCGACCGCGAGCCTCCGAGATCTCTTTACTGGAACTTGTGCTCCGCGAGGTTCACCAGACCCGGCACCGTCTGCTCCATTCTGCTTACCTCGCCTCCTCCTTGGTGCCTCTGCTTCGGTAGCCTCGAGCTCGCCGGCACCGTCAGCGGCGATCCGCTTAGCTGCTGCGGCCGCCTTGGCATCAGCTTTGGCAACGGCATGGCTCGATGCGATGTCAGCCTATGGGATCCCCGTTTTATGGATGACATGTTGCTAGGGGCCCGGCCGGTATCACAATGCAACATGTCAACTACGATGTACGCGCGAACCTCAAACAGTGCTAAATCAACGCCACCAGGACGTCTGGTTATGTTGCAGTCAGCACGCCTCAGCGGGGGTGTGGGCCTAGAGGGCGAGTTCCCAAAGTCATGGATTCAATTACACTTTGCATTCCGAAATTCATCATGACGTGAAAACACATTCGTTTTTGGCAACTCTACGTCCTGTATTCGACGATGGATGTGGTCGCCTCGCCGTCGTGGTCGCTCGCAATTGAAATATGTCTGGCCAGAGTGCGAGTTCGCACCGGTGCATCCTCGAGAAACCAAGAGGATCAACAAGGGTTACACACAAATCTAAAACCATAATGCCCAAAGTTCAGCCCACGTTATTCGGGTGAGATCTTGCGTTCACCCTTGTCGTGTTTCTCTGGAAACCTCCACGGGCAAAACGTCGGTCAAGCATTGCAAGCTCCTATAGGGCCCATCGATAGTTGAACCTGAAAATTTCCGGCCGGCCCGGACCGGCTACCGTCGAAGTTGGGGGCCTTCTCTTGGGGGGCTGCCGACCCCAGACACCCCCTCCAAGGAGGGGATGCCGCTTCCCAGACCCCACCCGAAAATCAATAATAAACGTGGGCCAGCCGTTGGCCCGAATAGGTTCTCACATCGATAGTTTTATCCTGAGACTCCTAAATCTGCCAATCTGAGCTATGGGGGTCTGAACCATGGCCTTCAACTGCTCGACTTGGTCGTGTCTAGACGAACTGCGGCCGCTCGACTTCCGGACTAGTCTGAACAAATATTGCAACATGCTACGGACGGCCGCTGTCTCACCGGTGGCCCAAAGCCTCTGGGAATGTTTTGTCGTGGTTTTTGACAAGTTGCTGCCGTAGTATGCGTCGAGCGACAGAAAAGCTTGCTCTGTGTCGCTTGCCTTAGGGATCGTGGCCGGAAACCTGAGCAAGATTTCATACAACAACTGGTGGTGCCGGTTCAGATCGTCGTAGCCCGGATGGGCGGTGACGGTCGGGTCGATGGAGAGCGACACTAGCGGAGCCGGGGTCTTGGAGGTCGCGACCCGCTGAAGTGTGGAAACGGGGATCCCAATGTGCAATGCCGTGTAAACCTTGGTTGCGTCGTCAGCCATGACGACGTCGTGCTGAGTAGACCTTGAGCCAAAATGGCTACGGAGGTCTGGACCAGTTTCGGGTGAGGGGCAGCAGCCTCCAACCCACAAGATCCCCGGGAGGGTCGACTTTAGGGGCCCGGTCGAAATCAGGATATGGCTTCGAGGGGTCCCCGAAACTTAGAATCCAAAGGGACGCTTCCCCAATTTCGGGTGAGGGGCAGCAGCCTCCAACCGAGAACGTACAGAGGCGGACATTGCCACAAGATCCCCGGGAGGGTCGATTTTAGGGCCCCGGGCGAGTT
>CAISJI010000154.1 GCA_903885565.1 uncultured Planctomycetaceae bacterium | reverse complement strand
TGGACAATGCGTTTTCTGCTGGCAACCACGAGGCATGGGCAGTCTACCCCCCTTGTTTGGTGACGGTCAACGTCTTGCCAGCTAGCCATCGGCGGCGCCGCACGCGATTTTTTTCAGCCGTTTTTCTGATCCAACAGTTCTCTCTTAGGCAGGGGGCCACAGCGATTCCCTGCCATGCTGCCAAGCGGAAGGCGTCCCGCGACAACCGTGCCGCCAGCAAGGGGCAATCACTTCTCATCTGCCACGCCCCCCTGCGGCGAGCCGCGGCCTCGCTGCCTGCCGCAGGCGCCGGAGCGCAACCGATCTCTCAGCCGATTTCCAAAATTCACAACGCGGCAGTGGGGCGGACAACTATCTCCCCAATGCAGAGATCACGGCCGGCTTCGCCCCGTCCGCCGGAAGCCATCGCCGCTCAGTTTTGGCGGTTTTTTCTGCCAGTGATCCGATTCGGCAGCGTTTCTCTGGGAATCTTTTTCAATACTGGAGGAAGTTTATGAACCTGTATTTGGGTTGCCTCAAAAAATACGTCGATTTCAGCGGACGGGCCCGGCGGCTGGAGTTCTGGACGTTTCATCTCGTCAATCTGGCGATCGCGTTCGTTCTCCAGCTGATTGCTGCAGCCAGCCAGACGGACGGGGTGGCCGAAATTTTCACCGTTTCCTTTGTTTTCTTGATGCTGCTGCCGGGCGTGGCTGTTCTGGTTCGGCGGCTGCAGGACACCGGCAGGAGTGGCTGGTGGCTGCTCCTCGTGGCCGTCCCTCTTCTGGGCACCCTGACCCTGTGGTTTTTCACCCTTCTCGATAGCCAGCCGGGCCAAAACAAATACGGCCCGAACCCCAAGGAGGCGGGCGACTAGCCAACAGCCAGATTCAAGCCAAGGAAGGTGGCAGCTCACTCTAGGCAAGTCCGAAGGGAACTTGAGCTTCGGCCTGCTAACGGACTTTCCGCCCAATCGTCTTCGAAATTTTCGGATCTCGGCCCCAAATTGACTGACAAATCAGCACAAGGTCGGCAACCGACAGCACCCCCTCGTTCTCAATCAGCGGCGGATCGTCGTACTCTTCCTCCCTCCAAGCATCCATCAGCAAGTAGACGGCCGCTGTCTCGGCTGTTTCCTTCCCTTTCTTCGCATAGCAGTAGATCGTCCACTTCTGCGACTCGGTCAACTCCTCGCTACCGTCGTAGCTCAGATAGACGTAGAGCATCCAGTAATGGCGCTGCGAATAGAGGTAGTAGGAAAAGTAGGCGTCGCTGCCCGGGCCGTCGCTGAAATCGGCCGTGGCTACCCGCTTGAGCCCCCTGGGCGATTGCTTGGGCCTGAATTCATCAGACAACGCTCCGCGGTAGTCCAACTTGCCCACGAAGCCTTCCGGCCGAGGCGGTAGTTGGTGCGGCACCTTGTGGATTTGGCGGCCCATGGCTTTGTCGCGAAGACTTTCGTAAGAGGATGGAAAGGCAACCGAAAAACTGTCACGGCGGCAGGCTTCTCATGAGAGACTCCCCCCTCCGTATTGCTGAGCCTACAACCCCTCTATGTAGGTGGAAAGGGGCCTCGCAACCAAACTCGGGCAGGCATGGCTTGGGCTGGTCGCTGGTGCCTAGATCGTCGGCGGACCCCGCCGGCCCACAGCGGCGTCTGCCATCCCCGTCACAAGTCGTGCCATCGCCTGTGCCACCGCAGAGAAACGGGGCAGCCTCTCCCCCGTGTTCTCGTTCATGTAGAGACCGCGATTGAGCTCCACCATGATCGAGAGGACTTCAGGCCGACGTTTGTAGAACTCCAGTGGCACCAAGGCTCCAGAGAATGGCCGATCGATAGCGATGGACCATCCGGCCCCAGCAGCTCCACCGCCTGGGCGGTCAGCCACGCAGGCGTGTGAAACGGGTCGGTGCCGATGCAGATTTCGGGCCTGCTGGGCGACTGATCGAAATCGCACGGCAACGCCCGCGACGCAAAACTGTGGCAGTCCATAATCAGGCACCGCCCATGTGCCTCCAGCGAACGGCCCACGGCAGCGGTCAGCTCGGCGTGGTGCGGCAGGTAGAAGCGTTCGATCAGACTCTGGCGTGCGTTTGGGGGCGGCGGAGCCCGGAGAGGCTGGCCATCAGAACGTCTGGTGTAGACCACCCCCATGCCTCGCGCCGCCATTGGTTCGGCATCGTCATCAACGAACCGCTCGGGGTCGACAACGA
>CAISJI010000153.1 GCA_903885565.1 uncultured Planctomycetaceae bacterium | reverse complement strand
CGACAAGGTGCTCGCCAAGCTGGAGTCACTTGACATCGTCATCGCTGTCGGGCTCATCGGCGACCGGGTGATTCTGTCGCTTGGCGATTCGATCGACCACCTCAACAAACTGGTAGTCAACAAGGGTTCGCTGAACGCGGGCGGCGGTGTCATGACCACCCCGGCATTTGCGCCTCTGCGTGAACACAAGGACCGGGCCATTACAGGCATCTTTTACATGAGCGAACCCCTCGCCAGGGTGATTGCTCCGACCACCGCCGACATCGAACAGTTGGCCCAACTCAGCGACACGCTGGCCGATTCGGCCGATCTGCCGGAGGAGGCGGCCGTCGAGGCCCGGAAAGATCTGGAGAAGATCGCCGCCAGCTATAAGAAGCGTCTGCCGGTGCCGGGGCCGATGATGTCCTACGCCTTCCTCGGAAATGATGGTTACGAGGGGTATACCTGGGACTGGTCGAAGAATCTGCCGCTCGACGGGACGAAGCGTCTCGACATGCTCGAACATTCTGGCGGCACCCCTCTGGCGGCGCTGGTGCTGCGAACGAAGGTCGATCCGGCGCAGTTTGACGATTTCGTGTCGTGGGGCAACATGGGCTGGTCCTACTATCAGAAGTATCTGTTGCCCAAGGCGGGAGCGATGAATCGCGATGCGATGCAGGAGGTTCAGGCACAGATCGGGCCGGTGGTGAGGAAGTTTGTCGATGTGCTGAGAACCAAGATCCTGCCGTCGGTGGCCGATGGTCAGATGGGCTTCGTCATCGACAACAAGGCCCGGGCCAAGCGGGTGCATAGCAGCCTGCCGGAATCAGCCGAACCGCTCCCGCTGCTGGAGCCGGCAATCACGCTGAAGCTCGACGACTCAAAGCTCTTTCGCGAGGGGATGAGCGACCTGTTTGTGTTGGCCGACGAACTCGTCGACAAGATCCGGGAGATCAATCCGGATAGCCTGCCCCCCAACTACCGGGTGCCCGATCCGGAGAAGACCGCGGTAGAGGGGGGCGCCGTCTGGTCGTTCGCCATTCCGGATGCCGGTCTGGATGAGCAGGTAAGCCCGTCGATCGGTGTTGGCGAGAAGACCGCGGTGTTTGCCTTCCTGCCCAAGCAGGCTGCCCGGTTGCTGGTTCCGGCCAAGCTGGAGACCGGTGCGCCGATAGGAACATTTGCTGAGCCACTCGCCGTCGCCGCTGCGCTGGATGTCGCCGGCTTCATCGACGCCGTCCGGCCCTGGCTGGTCTATATGGCCCGCTATGGAGCGATCCAGCAGCAGCAGGGGAGCGTCGATCGGGATACGGTTCTGGGGCCTGATGCGGAAGATGGGCAGGTGCGTGATGCGCTCCAACAGGTGGGAGTGTTACTCGATTCCTGCAAGAGCTTGCGGGTTGCCGTTGCCGAGACATCGATCAAGCCCGATGCCACCGTCACGCACTGGCGCAATGTGATTTCCGACATACCAGCAGCCAAATAGCTTCAGTTCGGGGCGGCCATCGTGCATCGGAGGAACCGATGCCCGTCGGCGAGGGAAACGCCAGCCGGGCCCTCGACGGGGGCGTTTACCTCCGCCGACCTCAGCGGACAAAGGCCATGGATGGCTTTGTCCGCGTATAGCCCCGCTCTAGCTCCGCGTTTCGACGAGGCCTCGTACCAGCAGATCGGGGCCGAGTGTCGATATTTCCTCGATGGCGAGCCTGTGCAGATCCTGCAGCGAGGGGATGCCCCGCCCCCCCACAGCAGCTGGCGCGGCGGCCCCGCCGATGATGATCGGGGCCAGGAAAATCCACGCCTCGTCGACAAGCCTGGCATCAAAAAAACTGCCCAGGAGAGTTGGCCCCCCTTCCACAAGCAGGTTGGTTAAACGCCGCCGGCCCAGTTCGGCCAGCAGGCCCTGCAGGCCTTCGCTCCGCTGAGGAGCGTTGTCGGTCCAGAGTTCACAGCCGAGTTCTTCCAAAACCCGGCGTCGGGCGGCCGGGGCATTCGGCCCCACGACCACCAGCACGGGCGTCTCCCTGGCTGAAGCGGCGAGCTTCCCCGCTGGCGGCAGCCGGGCATGGGAATCAAAAACAATCCGCAGGGCAGTGCGGGCGCCTGAGGGACGGGCCGTGAGGAGCGGATCATCGGCCAAGGCCGTGCCGATGCCAACCGCGATGGCATCCACCCTGCCACGCAGGCGATGCACGAGAGCCCGCGACTCCGGGCCGGAGATCCACTGGCTCTCGCCGGTGGCCGTGGCGATGCGGCCGTCGAGGCTCATGGCCCACTTGGCAGTCACCCAGGGGCGGCCGGTGCCGATGAGCCTGCGGAACGGCGCCGTCAGCCGCAGGGCCTCGGTTTCCAGCAGGCCTGTCTCCACGTTGATGCCGCCGGCTCGCAGCGCTGAGATCCCACCCCCGTTGACTGCCGGAAAGGGATCGCCAGCCGCCACCACCACCCGGCTGATGCCGGCCGAACGGATCGCCTCGGTACAGGGGGGTGTTTTGCCGTGATGGCAGCAGGGTTCGAGCGTGACATAGAGTGTGCCGCCACGGGCCGCCACGCCGGCCCGCTCGAGCGCCACCACCTCGGCATGCGGGCCGCCAAACCGCTCATGCCAGCCCTCCGCCACGAGCCGGCCTGCCGCGTCCGCCACCACCGCTCCCACCATCGGGTTGGGTTCGACACACCCTTCCCCGCGACGGGCCACCAGCAGCGCCCGTCGCATGGCAACGGCATCGTGTGCAGCGGCATCCATGTCAGCCGGGAGTCCAGATGGTTTTCTTTTCGGCCGGTGCGGCCTGCTGGGCGCTGCCGGGTGTCCAAATTCCGCCACTGGCCGGCTGGGCCTGTGCTGGCGGTCCGGCTGGAGTGCCACCCAGCGGCTGGCCACCGCCCCGCGCGGCCATTCCCGGCAGATCGATCCCCGCTTCAACGAGCACTTCCGCCACCGCCTCCAGCACCTTCTGATCGCGGGCGTGATCCCGCCGCAGATGATCGAGCAGCCGCATGATTTCAGCCTGATCTCCCCGCTGCAGGCGGACGCGCAGTTCCGCCACATCGATCATTCCGTCGCTGGCTTTGAGTTGCTTGGCAAGCGTGCGCAGTTCGACAATGATCTCCAACTTGCGCTCGCTGGAAAGAGCACGATCTTCCAACAGGCTCAGCGCCTCCCAGCGGTCCTCGGGGGCAGTATCGGAACGGGCCAGAATCGCCTCAGCTGCCCGCTCGGCTGCCGAATCGAATCCAGCGTCGAGCGCTGTGAGGAACAGACCGCGAAGTTGGTCGAGTTCCAAGCCGCCCATATCGACGCGATGCCAACGCATCGGGGGAACCTCTTCCAGAGGCTTCGCCGACACGATCGCCGGCGGAGTCTTCATGCCCAAGCGGCTGCGCATTGTGGCCCAGGCATCGGCAGCGTCACGACGGCGCGAGGTTGCCTCTCCTTCGCCGACCAACGCTTCCACCCGGCGGGCGCCTTCGGCTTGCTGGAGTGCCTCGCGGGGCGTCTTGCCGAGGAGTTCGGGGAGGGGAGTTGCCGGCCAGCGATCCAAAAACCGTTCCCACATAGCTCCGCGTTGCTCGGCGAGGAGAGTGTCGAGCACCGTCGGAGTGCCAGGTGGGGTTCCCGCTGTCGGCAGGGGGGGAGGAGTCAAGCGGAACTGGGTGGAGAGCAACCAGTTGGTGGGCGAGACGACGGGGAGTTGGGTGGCTTCGGTGGTGGGGATGAAGCCAACTCCCAGAATCGACTCCACAATCCCGCGTGCAGAGTCGACGTCGGGTGCAAATCCCTGCAGCACAGCCTCCGGCTCGCTGTCAGTCTGCCGGCCGAAGATCAAAAGTGAGGCGAGGAGGCGGGAAGGGGCAGCCCCGTCACCCCCCACGGCCTCATAGACCCGCCACACCGAACGCGGCGGTGCGGCGCCCCGGGAGACCCATTCCGACCTCTCAAACGGCGCGGACTCAAACCGGCCATCATGCCGGAGCCGGTCTTCCAGCAGATCAATACCAACACCGCTGGCACCGCTGGCGGCTTGTTCGGCGGCAGCGGCGAGGGGGGCGCTGGCTCTCACAAAGGGGATGACCGGGGAGCGGTCTTCATCGGCTTCGGTCTCAAGGGCAATGGCCCGGCCGGTAGCCTCGATGGAGTCGTCGGGTGAGCCGGCTTTCAACCGGGCCACCGTGATCCAGGCCTCGGCTGCTTCAAAGGGGCGGGCCAGCATTTCGCAGAGCACGGCGATGTTGGTGAACAGTTCCGGGCTTTCGGCGGCCACTCCCTTCAGGCTGCGGAAGGTGGTGAGCGCCTTGGCAAGGTGCCACCCGCGGGCATGCTTAAGTCCCGCCTCGAATTCAAAGCGAACGGGCGATTCGGCTGGGCATTCAGCGAAATGCACCTTGGTGCGCAGGCTTGGAGCCACGCCGGAAGACCCCACCACCGCCGCCAGCAGGCGGCGATCCTCGGCCGATCCCAAGGAGGCGTCGGAGAGCCATTCCACGATTCCCTGCGCACACCCTGGATGGCCAGCCTGAGCGCTGGCCTGCACGATCGTCGCCGCCACCCGCACCAGTTCCTGTGAGGGTTCTTTGCCGGCAGCCTCTCGGGCCTTGTCGAACAGCAGCGCGGCCTCCTGCAGCCGGCCGGCGATCGCTTCTGCCACCGCCGCATGGCCGAGGGCCAACGGATTGTCTGGATAGGCCTCCAGAAAGGCCCGACTGCTCACGGATGCCTCTGCCAGTTTGCGGGAGGCAAACTCCAGCTTCGTGCGGGTGGCCATCAGGCAGGCCCGCTTGGGGTGGCTTTCGGCCAGACGTTCCACCTGTTCCAAGGCGGCCGAAATCTGTTCGCCCTCGATCAGCCGGTCCAACTGCTCCAGATCACCGACCAGATCGGCACAGCAGAATTTGATCTTCTTTCCGGTGCCACCCGGACAGGCTGCGTAGGGATCGATGGGCATGTGGTGCTGATCTCTTTCTTCAGGAATCTCGCGGCAGGAGTCTCCCTGCCTGCCTTGAATGTACCAAAGGGGAAGCTGGTCGAAAGGTGGTGTCGCAGATGTTTTGGCTCGTCTTGCCGGACGATTTGCCGACAGCCCGACGGATGATTTGCCGACAGCCAGACGGGGCTGCATACTCACGCAGCAGGCTCGGTTGGCGGCCCCGCCCTGCTGCCAGAAACCGGTTTATTTCCTCCCGAGTGAGGTTCACCACCGCCATGCGGCAACCCCGTATTCTTGTTCTCGATGGCTCCGGTCAGGCCGGGCTGCCCTATGCCAAGCTCGTGGCCCGCCTGCAGCCGATGGAGCTGCGGGTGGAGCCGAAGCTCGAGAAGGCACTCGCCAGCGTGGCGAGGGATTCCTGGGATGTGGGGATTGTCAGCCTGAGTGCCGGAGAGCCGGCCGGACAACTCGTCGACCAGCTGCGGAGGGCCGATTCCCAGCTGGCGCTGGTGGTGATCGATCCAGCGCCGACGGTTGCCAAGGCGCGGGCCTGTCTGCAGGCGGGAGCCGGCGATTATCTCGGTCTTGAGAGCGTGGAAGCCGATCTGGAGAATACGCTGGCCAGGCTGCTGGAGGCATCCCGCCGCAGCGCCGCGGAGCAAGTGCTGCGCCGGGCGGTGGAGCGGCCCTATTCCTTCGAGGATTTTCTGGGTGAGAGTCCGCCGATGCAGCAGGTCTATTCGATCATTGATCGGGTGGCCTCAAGCGCCGTGGATGTGTTGGTAACGGGCGAGACCGGCACCGGCAAGGAGTTGGTGGCCCGGGCCCTTCATCGGCGCAGCCGCCGGTCGTCCGGGCCGTTTGTGCCAGTCGACTGCGGCGCGATTCCAGACGCCCTGCTGGAGAGCGAACTGTTTGGGCATGAGCGAGGCGCCTTCACGGGGGCCGATGCGAAGCGAATCGGTTTGGTGGAGTTTGCCGACGGGGGCACCCTCTTTCTGGACGAAGTGGGGGAACTGCCGCTTCCTCTCCAAGCCAAGCTGCTGCGGGTGCTACAGGAACGCCGCGTGCGACGGGTGGGCGCCCGGCAGGACAACGCAGTCGACGTGCGCGTGGTGGCCGCCACGTCCCGCAACATCACCAGCATGGTGGAGCAGGGCAGCTTTCGCAGAGACCTCTATTACAGAATCAATGTGGTGCGGATCGACATGCCACCGCTGCGCCTGCGGGGTGACGATATCGGGCTGCTCGCGGAGTCATTTGCCAACAAGGCGAGTCAGGAAATGGGACGCAACGTTGGAGGGCTCTCGACCGACGTCTATCAGATCCTCAAGAGCTACCACTGGCCAGGCAACGTGCGCGAACTGCAGAATGTGGTGCGTCGCGCGATCGCCATGACACGATCACCGATGGCCGGGGTGGAAGATCTGCCAGACGAGATCGTGGCGGCGGCGGGACGGGCCGCTGGGGCCGAGGCCGGCGCCGTGGGCTATTTCGCCCAGCGGGCCCAGCATATCGCAGCCTTCGAGCGAACCTACCTCACAGAACTGCTCAGCCGCCATCTGGGGGACGTATCGAGCGCCGCCAGAGAGGCCCACCTGCCGCGCGGCACGCTCTATCGCCTGATGAAAGGGCATGCCCTCGACGGAGCCAGTTTCCGCCGCCTGCCCGACTCCCGCGGCAGCGACACCATGCCACCGCCGAGTTCCTGACAAGGGACTGCCGGAAATCCCTGGAATCTGTCGATCCCCAGCCTCACCCCTTGGTGACCGGTTTCCTGCGTTCCCACGTCTGCCCATTCTTGTAGCGCTGGGCCCGTTCCACGAGTTCTGGATCCTTGGAGACGCCGATCACCGTATCGAGAGCCTTGGTAAACTCCTCTTTGTTCGGTTCGCGCAGATTGCGGTGGTGGGCCAGTTCCACAACGCTGAGACTGGCCGCTTCGGCCAGAGCGGGAGTCTCGAGATAGGGCATGAGAAACCGCAGCGACTCGATCGTGCGGATGGCGTCGGCCCGGGAGAGCACCTTCTGCCGGTCTTCATCGCGCTGGCAAAACTGCATCGCTTTCTGCAGGGTTTCGAGCCGATCGGCATCGGACCGCCCGCCGGCGGCCAGCGGACCCAGTTTGATCACCGCCGCCAGCAGCAGTTCGCGTTCCTCAGGATCGGTCGCCCGGCTGAAGAGTTCCACGACCCGGTTTGCCTGAGCCCCATCGGGCCACTTCGCCAGGGCTGCCTGTCCCAGTTTCCGCCGCGCGGCATCGCTATCGGTCACGAGCCCCTCGATCACCTCAAGGGCTCCGCTTCCCCCGACGCTGGCCAAGCACGGAAGCAGCAGGGGGCGGTCGGCCTCTCCCATCTTCCGATAGGTTTCCAACAAGGCGTCGCGGGCTCCATCCCGTGCGGGCCCGCGGGTGCAGATGGTGATGATCGCCTGTTCGGCAGCGGCGCGTTCATCGCCAGGAGCAGCCTTGAGAATCCCCTGCACCATGCCCGGCACCTCAGGAGCCCGCCCCAGTTTGGCCAAGGATCGCATCGCAACGGCTCGGAGGCCAGCGTCGGCATCGACGGCCGCCGTGAGCAGCAGCGGAATGGCCGCCGTGTCGCGCCGGTTCGCCAACACTTCCAGGAGCAATCCCCGCAGCCCGGGGGCCGCTCCCTGCGCGGCAGTCGCAATGGCGGCAGGTGTTTCGGGTCCGGCCAAGACTGTCAGGGCGTTGCGTGCCGCCACCTGTTGGGCGGTGAGTTCGGTACCGCTGCCAGATGGGGTGGCGGGGGCCAATTGCTTCACCAATAAGGAGACGTCTGCAGAGTTTCCCAGGGCACCGATCGCGCCAATGGCAGCCGACTTCACCCCCGGATCGGTCGTTCCCTTGAGCAGATCAACAATGGCGGGCAGGGCTGCCGGATCGCCCCGTTCGGCCAGAGCGGTGGCGAGCTCGTCTTGAGCCGTAGCCGGGAGCCGCGGGAGGAGCGTGGCAAACTGTTTCGTGGCGCCTGTGCCTTTGGCCCCGATTCGAATGCGCTCCAGTCCCACCGCGCGGAAGTCGGCATCTTCCCCGGCCACAAGCTTCGATACCAAGGGCACGATCTCCTCGGCACCGGCCGGGCAACCCGCCAGCATCTGCGCCGAAAGCCCGAGAATCACAATATGAGCAACAGAGAGCCTACGCATCAGAATCGCTCCACTCAGTCAGCGGGGAAACCGCCGGGGACGGCCACGGCGGAAGGAAAAAAGTCAGGACAAGAGCACCTGCAAGGGACGGGGCATCAGGACGCGGGGGTGGCATTGTCGAGGCAGGCGAGCTTGCCGCGCGTGGCTGCCAGTCGAACGGGCTTCGGATTGGCCGTGCCGTCAGCCAGCGTCGTAAAAATGGCGAGGGCTTCGGCCCGCTTGCCGTTCTTCAACAGCCGTTCGGCGCAGCACAGGCGGGCGTCGAGCAGGGCAAATCCGACCGCTGTTTCCGCCGGTTTCGCCCCCCCCAGTGCCGCCGCCGCGCTCGAGGTGCCGATGAGCCCCAGCGCCGCTGCCGCCGCTTTCGCAAGCGCCGCGTTTGGAGCGGAGAGCAGCGGTGCCAACAGCGACACGCTGGCAGGGTCGGCCCGGTTGCCGAGCGAAGAGATCAGGCCAATCTTCAAGTCATTTTCCACCGACTCAAGCGCCGTGCGCAGCGCCGCGATCGACTCTGGGCCGGGGATGCGTTCCAAGGCAAAGCGGGCCATATGGCTGGTTTCTTTGTTGGCCAAGCGCGCAGCCAAAGCCGGCACGGAGGCAGGCCCACCAATCGCCGAGAGCATGCGGCAGATCGTGTCGTTGGCGTCGCGGGGGATCGTGCCCGAGAGCAGCTTGAGCAAGCGCGACTCCAAGGCGGCTCTCCCCGAAACATCGCCGTGCGTGGCAATGATCGCGGCATCAATCGGCTCAATGGCCACTCGATCGGCTCCCCAGTCAAATGTCGCGAGGGCCTCGAAGGCCTTGTCCAACACGGTCGGTTCTGCCATCTCAGTATGCTCCTCGCAGGAAATCGGGTGGGTCGCATCGACCCATGGCATGGGGCTCGTTGATCAGTCTGGTGCAGGGTGTTTGGACGGAGTTTTCCCGGTGCCGGACGGGGCAATCGGGGACTGGGTTTCAGGAGAGGTGCCAAGGTTCGCGGCGGGCGCGGTCGCACAGCCGGTTGGCCTCGTCATCCGCAGGAAAACTTTGGGTGGCAGCATCCCAAACCAGCGAACGCTGCAGCCGGTAGGCAAGGCCGACCAGATGCGGGGCCGTCATCGTGTTGACAGCCAGCTCGATGTCGCGGAACGGCTTTTCGCGAGTCTTCACGCAATGGATGAAGTCGCCGTAGATGCCCCCTTCCCCCTTGTAGGCTGGCACCGGCTTGGCAGCCCGAGTCTGGCCGTCGCCGGCGATCTCCAGCCGGCTGTCGTTCTTCAGGGCGCTCGAAACTTTCAGTTCCAAGGGCCGGTTGTGGTGCAGTTCGGCGCCATTGGGGTAGCTCAGCGTCACGTAGTGCGCCATGTTGCCGACGGTGGTGGCTGGATGGTAGGTGGCCCGTAGCGGCTGCACTTCGCGGAGATCGGCGGCAAAGATGGCTCCACCAAAGAGATGGGCGCCCCAGTCGGTGAGGCTGCCCCCGGAATAGTCGATGTACGACCGCCAACTGTTTCCGGCAGTGCCGTAGTTGCCATCGCAGCGGCCGGCGTTGTACGGCTGCCAGGGGGCCGGGCCGAGCCACATCTCCCAATCCATTTCGGGAGGAATCTCCTGAGCGGCCAGATTGCAGGGCTGGGAGGGGCCAGCCACCGCCACATCGATGGTTTTGATCGTGCCGAGTTCGCCAGCCCAAGCGGGGTGGACAACGGTGCGAAAATCCTCGAGCACCCGCTGACTGCCACCCGATACCACGCGTCCATAGCGACGGGCCGCAGCCACCATCAGTGGACCCTCCCGCAGCGTGAGTGTTTCGGGCTTTTGCAGATAGAGATCCTTGCCAGCCTGGCAGGCGAGGATGGTCATGATCGCATGCCAGTGGTCGGGGGTGGCAATATGAACGGCATCGATGTCGTCGCGGGCCAGCAGTTCGCGGAAGTCGTTGTAGGTGGCACAGTCGCCGTTGCCATTGCGGGCGTCGACCCGATCCTTCGCCGCCTGCAGGTAGTTCTTCCGGACATCGCATACCGCGACATACTGCACGTCGCTGCGGGACAGAAAGGCGTTTTGATCGCTGGTGCCCTGGTTGCCGATGCCGATCCCCCCGAGCACCACTCGGTCGCTGGCTGGGGGAGTCGTGGCATTGCCCAGCGCCGTTGAAGTGATCACGTAGGGCGCCGCCACTGCCACGGCCGTGGAGCCGGCTGTCGCCTTCAGGAACCTGCGCCGGGCCTGAGTTTGTGAATGCAGCCGCATCAAAATATCCCCCGGGGAAAAACCCTGTCCATCAAACACGGCCAAGGCATGGACGGCCGCCCGCCCTTGAGATGCCCCCGCCGCCAGACCGCAGCCAGAGAGCATCGGCCAATCGCCCCAGCCCACGCCAATCTAGTGCGTTGGGCGGCTCCCGACAAATGCCAGCCCCCAGCTTTCTGGAGGTGGGGCGGGCGTCGCGCCGATGCGACGGGGCGCCACGCCGGCGCGACAGGCGTGGAGGCGGGGCGACTCCCGGAGTGGATAGGGGCGGAAATGGGGGGTGAACCTGGGCGCCGAGCGCGCGGGGGCCGAGGGCTTCAGGCGGCGGAAAAACCGCCAGTCGTGGGAGGTGCGCAGCATTGGCGCGACACGGCAGGCTGCCCGGGCACGCCAGATCGGCCTGCAGACGCTGGTTTCAGGTTTGGCACAGCGTTCGCATTGAGAAGTTCTCAGGAAGGCAGAGCCGATCACTGTGGGCGGCTCCATCCTGATTCTGTCCTCGGCCGGCACGAACCGAGTCGGGATTCAATCCGCAACCACCAGCACGGGAGCCATACCATGAAGAAGATCGAAGCCATCGTCCGCCATTTCAAGCTCGAGGAAGTCAAAGACGCGCTCAACGCCGCTGGCGTGCGGGGAATGACCGTCACCGAGGTGCGGGGCTTTGGCCGGCAGAAGGGGCACACCGAAACCTACCGCGGCGCCGAATATTCAGTCGACTTTCTCCCGAAGGTGAAGATCGAGGTCGTCGTCGGCAACGACGAGGCCGCCAGCGTGATCAACACGATCATGACCACCGCCCGCACCGGGCAGGTGGGGGACGGCAAGATTTTTGTCACCGACTTGGCTGATGTTGTCCGCATCCGCACCGGCGAGACCTCCGCGGCCGCCATCTAACCTGTCCGTGGGAAAAGTCATTCCGGACCTTTCTTCCACAGCGTGCTAACGGAGCGGGCGCCTGTCGCCCGCTCCGTGATGCGCTGAATGCCTGCGGGCCGCGGGCTCTCAGCTCTTCGCCAGCGGCCGGGTCATTTCCACAGGCACGACCCACTGGTCGTACTGTGCGGGGGTGACGAATCCCAGGGCCACAGCGGCAGCCTTCAGGCTGCTTCCATCGGCATGGGCCTTCTTGGCGATCTTCGCCGACTTCTCGTAGCCGATGTGCGTGTTGAGTGCGGTCACGAGCATCAACGATTCGTCGAGATGCTGCTGGATGCGGGGAAGATTCGGTTCGATTCCGCTGGCGCAATGGATTCGCAGGGAATCGCAGGCATCTGCCAGCAGGTCGGCCGACTCCAGCACATTGTGGATCATCACCGGTTTGTAGACGTTGAGCTGGAAGTTTCCCTGCGAACCCGCAAAGGCCACGGCCGCGTCATTGCCAAACACCTGTGTGCAGACCATGGTCATCGCCTCGCACTGCGTGGGATTGACCTTGCCGGGCATGATCGAACTGCCCGGTTCATTCTCGGGGATCGAAATTTCACCGATGCCGCAGCGGGGGCCGGAGGCCAGCCAGCGGATGTCATTGGCGATTTTGAACAGGGCCATGGCCAGCCCCCGCTCCGCCGCACTCACCTCCACCAGGGCGTCGTGGGCGGCCAGTGCGGCAAATTTGTTGGGGGCGGAGACGAATGGGTGACCGGTCTCCCGGGAGATGAAGCGGGCCGCCACGGTTCCAAATTGCGGATCGGCATTGAGCCCGGTGCCGACCGCCGTGCCCCCAATAGCCAATTCGTAAAGACCGGGCAGAGCCCGCTCCACCGACATGATCCGATCGTCGAGTTGCGAGCGCCAACTCGAAACTTCCTGTCCCAGCGTGATCGGCGTGGCGTCCTGCAGATGGGTGCGGCCGATTTTCACAATCGGGGCAAACCGCTGCTCCTGTTCGGCAAATACATCGCGCAGGCTCCGCACGGCCGGCAGCAGGCGATCGTGAAGCACCTCCACGGCAGCAATGTGCATCGCCGTGGGGAAGGTGTCGTTGGAGGACTGTCCGCGATTGACATCATCATTGGGATGGACCGGCATCTTGGAGCCCATGACACCACCGGCCAGTTCGATGGCCCGGTTGGAGATAACCTCGTTGGCGTTCATGTTCGACTGCGTGCCGCTGCCGGTCTGGAAGACGACCAGAGGAAAATGATCGTCCAGTCGTCCTTCAATCACCTCGTCGGCCGCTCTCACAATCAGCCGCACCTTCTCCTCGGTCAGCTGGCCGAGTTCGCCGTTGGCCAGCGCCGCGCATTTCTTGAGAATGCCGAGTGCTTTCTTGACCGCCCGCCCCCACTGGAAGCGGTCGACGCCGATTTTGAAGTTATCGCGGGAGCGTTCTGTCTGGGCGCCCCAGTAACGGTCTGTGGAGACCAGCACAGGGCCCATGCTGTCGGTTTCGGTGCGGTACGGCGCGGGGAGCGGCGGCATGGCTGGGGGTCTCTGTGGGGGGAACGCCGGCGGGGCACGCCGGCAAAGGGAGAGGATTTTCCACCGAAGCGGGACGTTTTTCAACGGCCTGTCCGACCTGCCTTTCGAGTGTCCCGGAGCGGATCGTGCCGAGCGCTCGGAAAACGCAGCCGGGGGCTCATTTCAGCTTGGAACGGTTCTGGGGCGGCTGCGGTGGCGGCGTTACGGCGGCCGCGGTGACTGCGGCCTGCGGCGCGACCAACCCCAGCGACAGGGCGAACCAACCGTCGGTGCTGGCTGCCTGCTGCACCCGGACGTCGGCAAGGCGCGGGTTGGCGGTGAGCGTTTCGGGCAGGAGGGGAACTGGTCGTTCCTTCGGAAAGATCTTGCCGAAAATCGCCCGTAGTGCCAATTCGGCCCGGCCATGGTGGCCTGGGCCGCTCAATTGCACCGGTCCCTCCCGTTCGAGAACGACCTGCAGGGGGAGGATCCTGGGGCGGTAGGTGACGGTGGCGACGATGTCGCGCCAACTGCGGCGACCGCTGTCGATTGAATCCAGAGCCACCCGCACCTGCACCGCGCCGTCGCGAAACGCAAGTCGCAGCGGTTGCCCGGAGCAGAAGGCGATCGTGACATCTTCCGGAGTCTCTTCCGGCACCGTGGGCTCCATCCCCACGCGCTCGCACAGCAGCTTGATCAGATCTTCCAAAGACAGCCGGCGGCCGGCGAGATCGAGCCTGTCGAGCGCGTTGTTGATCGCCGAGTCGTGCAATTGCAGGCTCATGAGCGTGCCTGCCGGTGCGCGGGGCCGGGGAGTGTGGGCGGCCAGCTGGCCGTCGCCGGCGAGTCGCAGTCTCGCGGTGGCCATCCCCGGAGTGGTTTCCAGCGCCACCGGCGTTGGCTCCAGTCCCAGACGCACCAGCGGCGACCAGACTTTCTCCCGGATGCGCGCGGCCATCTCGGCGAACTGTGGCTCCGCCTTGGCATCCACTTCCCGGCAGGCCCGACTGATGATCTTGTCGATCACCTCCCGGTTGGCCTCGGGAAGTTTTTCTTCGTGCTGATTGCGGGCAATGTTGCGCACCAGCGACCGCATGATCGGCACCGAGTCGAAGCTGGTCTGGATGTTCGCCAGTTGCGAACGGCTGGAAGCCACGGCGGTGGCCTCGCCAAACAGCAGGCCATCCGCCCCGATTTTGACCGGCTTCAGGACTGTGAATGAGGATGCGCCACGGGATGTCAGCGCCACCGGACCTGAGGCGGTGATGGTGTGCGAGTCGACCTCACCATGCACCTCCAGATTGAAACGGATCTCATCGGGATCGGGAGTGAAGCGGACGGAGGTTGTCTGTTCCACCGTGCGCGTGCCCCGCACGGGACGCCCCAGCACGACATCCTCGATCCGGCCGCTGGAGACGTTCGCCTCCGGCAGCATTTTCTCGACCAGTTGCTGGTGCACGGTGATCCGCACGTTGGCCGCCGCGTAGTGATCCCGCACCGTTCGAACGAGGTCTGCGGCAGCCGGCAGTGGCACTGCAGCGAGGGCATCGAGGGCGCCGGAGGCGACCGCGGCATCGGCTGCCGAAAGTGAGCTTTCAAATCGCTCCAGGGCATCGAGCAACCGGGCCACCTCGCTCTCAGCCCGCTGGCGGGCCACACCGTCGCCGGAACCGCTGGCCTTGGGAGCGTGCTTGCCAACAGCAGGCGAGGGCTCAGATTTCCCGAGCAGCATGGCCGTGGCTGCCCGCCACACCGCCACCCGCCTGGCCACTGCCAGCGCCGCTCGTCGCGTAGCGGAAGCGGGGGCCGGGTCTGCCGTGGCATCGGCGATTCTCATTCCGGTATCAACCGTTTCCCCCAGAGCAACAAGCGCCGTGTTGGCCTCCGGATCGAGGGGGCCGGCGGTGGCCAGAACATTCTTCAGCAGAAGGCCCGTGTCGGCTGTCCACGCTCCAAGCTGGCCGCTTCCCTCCCCCGCGGGAGCCACCAATTCCTGAAGATGTTCGAGTTGCTGCGTGAGTTTGAGCGGCAGCGGCCACACCCGCACATCGGCTGGTCGTTGGTGTGGGGTGGGCTGCGGGGATGAGGAGGCATCCTTGCCGCGCAGCATCTCCGCTACCCGGAGCCGGCCGAGGAGGCGGCCCCCCGGAGGCGCCGTGTGGGGCGGTGCGCCTGCAGAGCGCGTTGGCTTGAATTCCTCAAACGACTCCTGGATCCAGCCGGCCAACGGCCCCCGCTTGGGCAGGTCGGGATCCTGTGGCTGGATGAGAGCGTGAGTGGGAGACTCCGACCAGTTGACACCGTCCGGATCGGACCAGCGATCGGCCGGAAAGGGGGCAGGACCGAGGAGTTCCCCGGCGGTGTCATCGCGTGCGGTCGGTGCTTGCTCTGCCGGTACGGTGTACTGAACACGCTGTACCAGCCCCCGCCACGCATCGGGGCTGGAGGCATCCAGCAGTGCCGGAGCCACTGCGGAGGTGTCATCGTCGGCAGGGGCGGGGAAGGCTTGGGGATTGTTCGATTGCCCGCTGGCGGGGGGAGTCGGAGCGAGTGGCAGACCCTCCAGCCCGGCCCGGGAAGCGTTCGGCTCCGACGCCACCAGCACCGCTGGACCGCACTCACGCAGCGCGCTTTCTTCCGCGTCGAACGAGGAGAAGGCTGCCGCCATGCGATGGAGATCGCCTGTGCTGCGACGAGCGGGCAGGACGGCCGACACCGGCAGCGCCGTCGATTCCCTGCTGGCCGGGGAAGTTCGCATCGGATTGGCGTCGACGGCAATGGCGGAGAGTGTGAATGCCGAGACCTGGTCGTCCAGCCCCGGACCGTGATCGAGACCGAAGAAAGGCTCCGGAACCGGTTCCCAACTGCGCCACGTGATCCCGGTGGCCAGCAGCAGTCCTGCGATGAACGCCGAACCGATGATGCGGCCTGCATGCTTCGGGGCCATTGACCGTAGTTCCTGCCCGGGGCTTAAAATATGGGAAAGGGGCGGAGGCCGGCCCGATGGATGCCGGCCTTGGTGCGCGTGCCTGTTCCCCTTGGATCGACCAGCACGGTCGGCAAAATCGATCCCCCTTTGGTCACGTCAGTCCGAATTGCGCGGGACGGGACAACTACCGGGCGAGGAGCGGAGCCGTGGGCAGTTTGGAGAAGGGCGCCAGCGACCTGAGGGGCTTGGGCTGAGCGCAGAAATCAGGGTCGCGGCGCAGGAGGGGCGGGCTGAACAATCTGCTCGAGCTGCGTTGTCCAGGCGTCCACCAGCGTCGGCAGATGGGCGTTGCGATCGACCGACTCGATGGCTTGGAGCGAATGACGCAGGCCCACAGCAGCCTCCTCGGCAGTGCCTCCCCATGCCCCGACCGCCCGGGCGACCAGGGCGTCGGGCGGGGTGGCATCCCCGGCATCACGCCGCAGTGCGGCGCGGAAGAAATCGAGGGCCGCCTCCAGCACGATTTTCAACCGCGCCCGGCGGGGCGGGGCCTCCTTGCCTGCGGCATCAACCAGCGCCAGCGTGTCGACGGCCAGCTCCACCCCCGGCAGCGGTCGGCGGCACAGCCATCCCAACAGCCGCCCCCGGAATTCCTCCAGAGCTGGGTCGAGCAGAAGCCGGGCCCGCGACACGCTGCCCCCGGAGCGTTCAGCGCTGTCGCGCAGCAGGTCAGCGGATGGGGGCGGCAGGTCCCAATGGCCGGCCTCGATCGCATGGCGCACGATGCGTTCGACGGCGTCGCTTCCCAGCGGAGCAAACCGGACAATCTGGCAGCGGGAACGGATCGTGGGAAGCTGGCGCTCAAGCGCCGTTCCCACCAGAATAATCACCGCGCTGTCGGGCGGCTCCTCCAGGGTTTTGAGGAGGCAGTTGGCGGCCTCTTCGCCCAGATGATCGGCGTCGAGAATGATCGCCACCTTCCGGCCACCGAGCGCCGGACGCAGCAGCAGTCGCCAGCACAGCCCTTCCCGCATGCGGTGGTTGGCGTCGCCAATGAACGCCTCGAGAGGGAGCGTGGACCGATCTTCCGGCTTTTCGACCACGTCGATATCGGGATGGCTACCGGCAGTGGCCTGCACGCACGAAGCGCACGCGCCGCAGGGAATCAGCCCCGCTTGGGGTGCACTGCAGACCAGCGCCTTCGCCAGCGCCCGCGCACAACTCCCCTTCCCGATGCCAGGCATTCCCAGGAAGAGGTAGGCTCCGCCCACGCGGCCCTGCGCGTGGGCCGCGATGAATCGCTCCACCACCGCGTCTTGTCCTTCAATACCCTGCCAGACCATGCGTGTTCAGAGCCTCGATCCTGACTGCTACCGGGCCTCGATGGAAACGTGGAATTGACCGGCGACGGCGTGAACGATCTGCCCGGTGACGTTCGGCAGCGGCTGTGCGGCGTCGATGACCACCCAGCGATCGGGGCGCCGGGCCGCCTCCTGACGATACCCATCCCGCAGCCGACTGCGGTGGTCGGCGCCGCGGTTTTCCAGCTTGTCGAGCGGCCGCTCGATCCGGCTCAGAGCAGCGGCTGGATCGATGTCGAGCAGCAGAACGAGGTCGGGTTGGAGGCCGCCAGTGGCCACCTCTCCCACCTGGCGGATCGAATCGGGATCGAGTCCCCCTGCATATCCCTGATAGACGATATTGGCCGGCAGGAACCGATCCGAAATCACCCAGTCGCCTCGGTTCAGGGCAGGGACGATCACCTCCGCCACCAATTGGGCCCGGGCCGCCATGTAGAGCAGCATTTCTGCCGTGGCAGAAAGAGTGATCTCCTGGCGGTGCAGCAGAATCGACCGAATCGCATCGCCGGCCGCCGTGGCGCCCGGATCGCGGCAGGTGACCACCCGCTTGCCCGCCGCCCGCAGCGCGTCGGACAGTGGTGCGATCTGGGAGGATTTTCCCGACCCGTCGATCCCCTCCAGCACGATGAACCGGGCCGCTGGCGTAGACGTCATCGTCAGGTTTCCCCCGCCATACGGCGCAGCGCCAGTGGATCAGCGGGATCGAAAGCGACGACGCGGCGGCTCATATCGCGGGCCAGCGCTTTGCGGCCCGTGGCCATCAGGCAATGCAACAGCCCCTTGGCCGACTCAAAAAACGACCGGTTGCCCGGCAGTGCATAGGGGAGCGGATGGGGATTGCCCGCCTCTTCGAGGGCCCGCAGTCCCAGTTCCACGCCCCGTCCGAAATGGCCGCGGGCCAGTTTTGCGTCGCCGTCTTCCAGCGCCAGGAGTCCCAGATGCAGATGGGCCTCGACAAAGTCGGGGCACTCCGAGAGCAACCAAACCAACTCCTCGCGCGCGATTTCCGTTTCCCCGGCCTCGAGCATCGCTTCCACCTCCTGCAGGTCTTCCTGTCGCCGGCGGGCACAGGAGGAATGGACAAGTTCCCACTGATCGCCGGTGGGGGCGGGCCGCCGGAGAACGCGGAGGGGCCGCTCCCGCTTGGCGCCTCCCCGGCGCGGGCCACGGCTGGCGGAGTCGGATGGCGACGGCGGGCTGGAATCCTCGTCGGTCATGGTGGCTGCTGCCGAGGTCTGAACGGTTGGTGGACAAAATAGCTATCGTGGTTGGAACGGAAGAAAAACAGGTTTGCAAGAGGGCACCGCGCAGGTCGCCCCAACGGGCCCACTGAAAGGATGCCATGATCACGCCGGCTGAGTGGGCAGAGCAGAACGCCGCACCGGTGGCCGCAGCGCTCCTCGGCTGGTATGCCCGCACCTCCCGCGACCTCCCCTGGCGCCGGTCGGCCGATCCCTATGCTGTGTGGGTCAGCGAGATCATGCTCCAGCAGACGCAGGTGGAGCGGGTGAAGGAATTCTTCAGCCGATTTCTCGACCGGTTTCCTGGCGTGGCGGCACTGGCGGCCGCCGATGAGCAGGAGGTGTTGCGCCTCTGGGAGGGGCTGGGCTATTACCGGCGTGCCCGTCAACTGCATGCAGCAGCCAAACGGGTCGTCGCGGAACATCGGGGGGAGTTGCCGCGCACCGCCACAGAGCTTGCTCAATTGCCGGGCATCGGTCGGTATACAGCCGGGGCCATCGCCTCGATCGCGTTGGACCTGCCGGAACCGATCGTCGAAGCGAATTCCAGGAGAATGCTGGCTCGGCTGGTGGGCTACGACAAACGGCTCGATGTGGCGGGGGGCGATGAGCCGCTGTGGGAGGTCGCCGCCAGGCTCGTGCCCCAAGCTGGAGCCGGCCGCTTCAATCAGGCCCTGATGGACCTGGGGGCACTGATCTGCACGCCCGACCGCCCAGCCTGCGACCGGTGCCCCGTAGCCGATCGCTGCACTGCCCGACTGACTGGTCGAGTCGATTCGATACCCCGCAAGGCGCTGCGACGCTCAACGGTGGCACGGCGCGAACTGGCGGTGGTTGTGCGCCGGGGAGCCCGCGTGCTGCTGGTGCAGCGCGGTCCTGGAGAATGGTGGGAAGGGCTGTGGGATTTTCCGCGGCTGACCGGTTCCAGCCGGCGTTTTGCCGCCGCAGGCAAGTCCTCCCCGCTGCTCGCTCCGCTGCATGTGGATGAGGCCCGCACGCTCGGGTCGTTTACCCATGCCGTCACCCATCATCGGATCACGCTCGACGTGGTGGCCTGCACCGCCGCTCGGGCGGGCCGGGCGGCCCGGGGGCGGGCCTGGGTAACACCCGCAGCACTCGCCACCTTGGCCATGACATCCCCCGGCCGAAGAATCGCCCGGCTGCTCGCCGCGGCCGCGATCCCCAACGGGCAGAAAACGCCGTGCGGGGCCAAAAAAAAGGCGGCAGGTGGCACGCGGGGGGCGCGGTATCAGGCGCAGCGAAAATAGCCTAAAATCTCCTCCAGCCCGCCATTTTGGCAACAGTGTCTTCCTTGCCAGTCCCAACCGCATCGCGAGCCCTAGTGTCTCCTGCACGTCATTCCGCTGCCCACAAGACGCCCCCGGTCCCACGCCTGCCCTGGGGCATCGGCTTGCTCCCGCGTGCCTGGATTCGAACGGCAGACCTGATGTGGTGGACGGTGAAAACCGTCTATGCGATCGCTCCCGGACTGACGGTCGGCCTGATTGCGGTGAGCATCGTGGGGGGCCTGACACCGCTGGCGATGATGCTCGTCATGCGGGGGCTGATCAACCATCAAATCGACGCTGCGACGGGGCAGTCGGGCGATCTCAACAGCATCACCCCCCTGCTGGCGCTGCTGTTTACCGCCGCTCTGGCGGAGGCCTTTGTCACGCTGGCCCGCACCTTGCTGCGCAGCCTGTTGCAAGAGCGGGCCAATCGCGATCTGTCGGCTGCCGTGATGGAGGCGGCGGCCCGGCAGCCGGTGGCTTTCTTTGAACAGCACAAATCACTCGACATGCTGGAGCGGCTGCAGGGACAGGTGGCCACACGACTGGTCGACCTGATCAGTCAGTTTCTCGGGGTGTTCATGGCGGGCATCCAGGTGGTGACGCTGGTCGGCTTTCTTACAGCCATCGAGCCGTTCATGGGCCTGCTGGCGGTGCCGCTGTTTCTCCCCTATTTGTGGTTTCAACTGGCCCTCAGCCGGGGAGTGTTTGCCGATCATCAGGAGCAGGCCGGAGCCAGGAGGCGCATCGCTTACGCTCTGAGCATGCTCACCAGCGCCCGGTATGCAGCCGAGGTGCGACTGCTCGGGATCGCCCCCCATATCGTGGCGCAGTTTCGCACGCTCATGAGACAGATCGGCGACGAGGCCGCGCGGCGCCACTGGCAGGGTTTTTTTGGCAGCATGCTTTTTGCGATTTTGAGTCTGACCGTGTTTTTGGCCATGTTTGCCAAGGTGGCGCTGGCGGCTGTGCGGGGATTGACATCGGTCGGAAACGTCGTTTTTTTTGCTGCGGCGGTGCTGCGGCTGCGCAACTCGCTCGAACAGATCACCCATGCGACCGCCGCCGGTCTGTCCCAAACGCGGTATGTCGAGGCGCTGCGGTCGTTTCTGGAACTGCCCTGCGCGCAGGAATTAGGGGGCAGCCTGCCGCTGCCGGTTCCGTTTAGCCCGGAGATTCGCTGCGAAGGGGTGAGCTTCACATATCCAGGAGCCAAGGCGCCATCGCTCAGCAATCTTTCACTTGAGATCAGGCCCGGCGAAACGATCGCCATCGTGGGGGAAAACGGCTCGGGCAAGACGACGCTCGTCAAACTGCTGGCTGGGTTCTATGCGCCTTCGGCGGGGAGCATTCGCGTTTCCGGCCACGACATCCAAGAACTTTCCCTCCCTGAACTACGGCGCCAGATCAGCTTTGTGTTTCAGGAATATGGCCGCTATGCGGCCAGCCTGGCGGAGAATATCGCGTATGGCGACTGGCCGGCCCTGAAGAACGACCGCGAGGCGATTGAGCGTTTCGCCGACCGGGCCCATCTGGCCGGCTCAGTGGCCCGCATGCCAGAGGGCTACGACACACTTCTGGGCCGGCAGTTTGGCGACTACGAGCCCTCTGGCGGTGTCTGGCAGAAGATTGCCATCGCCCGTGCCTTTGCCCGCGAGGCACCGATTCTCATTCTGGATGAACCGACGGCCAACGTCGACGCCCGTGCCGAGTATGAACTCTTCCGCCAGTTGGCCGGTCTGGCAGAGGGGCGGACCACAATCCTGATCTCGCATCGGTTTTCCACCGTCTCCATGGCGCAGCGCATTCTGGTGATGCAGCGGGGGCGGATCGTGGAGCAGGGAAGCCATGCAGAACTTCTGGCTTTGGGGGGGCATTACGCCCAGCTCTACAGCTACCACCAAATGCAACTCGCGGGTGACTGACCGCTCTTTCCCGCCAGCGCCAGGGGGATGGGCATTGCGGCCGAGTTTGCAGTACCATCTCTGCGGTCGATCTGCGGGGGGCTCTATGGCCGTCGATAGAGGCTCCCCCCTTTCCAAATCCTTCTTCCGCCTTCCGCCGCTTTTGAGTCAGGAGACTGTTCCGATGCGTCGCTTTCCGCGCCCGTTGCCCACTGTGGCCCTCCTTCTGTTCTTGGCTGCGGCCGGCTGCATGGCCGGCACGGCGGCGGCGGTTGAGCCGGGCAAGCCGCTCGAGGTGCTCTATATCACGGGTGGTTGCTGCCACGACTACGAGGCCCAAAAGGGGATCATCACCCGCGGGCTCGCCGCGCGGGCCCGCATCCGCACCACGGTTGTCCACGAAGGGGGAAACAGCACCAACCACAAGGTGTCGATCTATTCCCAGCCCGGTTGGTCGAAGGGCTATGACGTCGTCTTTCACAATGAGTGTTTTGCCGATGTGAAGGAGCCGGAGTTTCTCCAGGGGATCGTGGCAGAGCACGCCAAGGGGGTGCCGGCGGTGTTGATGCACTGCGCGATGCACTGCTACCGGGCGGGCAACGACGAGTGGTTCAAGTTTTGCGGCATCACCTCTCCCGGCCATGGAGCCCACTACCCCTACACCGCCAAACTGGTCGGGAAACACCCGATCTTGCACGGCCTGCCGCTGGAATGGGCCGTGCCGAAGGAGGAGCTTTATTACTGCGACAAGGTCTGGCCCACCGCCACGCCGCTGGCCGAAGCAATGAGCACAGAACGCAAGAGCATGCAAACCTGCATCTGGACCAACCAATACGGCACATCGCGTGTGTTTGGCACGACGATCGGCCACTATGCCGAGACGGTGGCCACGCCTGAGTTTCTCGAACTGGTGACCCGCGGCACGCTGTGGGCCGCCGGAAAACTGGAAGAGGATGGCCGTCCCTCGGCCGATCTGACGCTCACTCCCGGCGAAGTGGCGGCCGCCACCGATTGGGCGGGGGGCGTGACGCTGCCGGAGGCGGAGCGGTCGCGGGGGGTGCGGCTCTTCAATGGCCGCGATACCGAGGGCTGGGAGGGTCATCTCGACCCGTACTGGTCGGTTGAGAATGGTGAGATCGTGGGGCGCAACACCGCCGACAACGCCCCGCCGGTGAGCACCTATCTGCTCACGCAGAAGCCCTATCGCAATTTCCGGCTCTTGCTGGAGGGAAAGCTGGCCGAATCGGAGATGCACTCTGGCGTGGCGATCTGGGGGAAAAAGCACGACACCGGCGGCGAAGCCTCCAGCTATCAGGGGCACCTCGTCATGTTTCCCTCCGGCTGGGGCCTGTACGATCTCTTTCGCCGCAACGGCATTGCGGGGGATCAGGATGGCCGGGCCAAGGCGGCTGGCAAGCAGCACGACTGGAATCAGATGGAGATCCTCGCCATCGGCAGCCGGATTCGGCTGGCCGTCAACGGCCGGGAGGTGCTCGACTGGACCGACCCCCAGCCGGAGCTTTGCCAGAGCGGCCCGATCGGCCTGCAACTCCACTCCAACAAGGTGCCGCAGGAGGTGCGGTTCCGCGGGCTGGTGCTGGTGGAGGATCCGCAGGATGTGCTGGTGACCGCCAGCCCGCAGTGAGGCGGGGCGCGGCCCGGGGGGCTCCGCTTGAGTCGCCCGGCCCAAGGGGCGGGGTCTACTAGGGGGCTGTGGATAAAGTACCCGCCGCTGGATGCGGCGGTGGTCGACCCCGGAACCCCTCGGCGTTTCCTGCGGTCGGCCGGTTGGAAAAAGGTCAGGGATGACTTTTTCCACGGACAGCTAGGGGGGGCGAGGGAAGCAGAGCAAAAAGCGTCATTCCTGCATGTCAAGGTTTTTTTTGGGAATGCTTGCGAAATCAGTGGCGTCCGCTAAACTACGCCGAGATCCGTACTGTCAGCGGCCCCTTTGTTGTGGGGGTCTGGCGGGAAATCGGGCTGACCGTGAATCGCAACGAAAGAAGTTTTATGCCATCTCCAGCAATTGCGACGGGTGTGAGTCGGTTTTCGCGGCGCCTCTGCTGCGGGCTGCTCGCCACGCTTTTGACGGCTTTCGCTCTGGCCAATCCCGCCTCGGCTGCCGGGACGTATAGCTGGACCGGGGGCGGCGGCAACACGAGTTGGAGCACCACGGGGAATTGGGCCTCGGGGACCGCACCCACCGGTTCGACCAACACCCTCAACTTTGACGGTTCGGCGGGAACTTCGAATATCAACGACATCAGTAGCCTCAGCCTTACGAGACTCAACTTTCTGGCTGGTGCCAGTGCCTTCACGCTCTCGGGCTCAGACATCACGCTCAATGCCTCTACGAACACAAACTCCTCGTCCAATCTCCAGACGGTCAATCTGGGGATCTCGCTTGTCGGCGTCAACAGATTAGCCGGAACGGGCTCTCTCGCTCTCGGGGGAGCGATCTCAGGAGCTGGCAGTCTTTACAAACTCGGCGCTGGCCTCGCCACGCTGTCGGGAAGCAATTCCTACACCGGTGCGACCACCATCGAAGCCGGCACGCTCGCTGTCGGATCAGCCACGGCGCTGGGGTCTGGCTCGACGACTTTGACGCTCACCACAGGGGCAGGGACGTTGGACCTGGGTAGCTATTCCATCTCCGTCGGAGCGGTGAATCTGACCGGCACAATCGCTGGCAGCGGCACGCTCACTGGCACCTCCTACGG
>CAISJI010000152.1 GCA_903885565.1 uncultured Planctomycetaceae bacterium | reverse complement strand
GCCCGTGGTGCGGAGCGGCATTCACCCCAGAATCGTTCCGGCTCATGCCCAACGATAAAGACCCCAAAGACCTTCGCGTTACATGCAGCGACCACACCTGCGATTTCACCGGCGATAATCCCCTGCCGATCATCGGCGTTGATGAACCCATCTACAGGCGACTGCCCTGTTTCCTCATTGCGACGGTCGACAAGTTTGCCGCCCTGCCCTGGACCGGCCACACCGGAGCCCTCTTTGGCCTGGTAGATCGCCACGACGCCGATGGCTTTTACGGTCCCTGCGACTCTGGAAAGGGCGTGCCGCTCGGCCGGCCAAGTCTCGCCGGTCCCGATCTCATTATTCAGGACGAATTGCACCTTATCTCCGGCCCGCTGGGGACGATTGCCGGCGTTTACGAGTCGGCCATAGACGCTTTGGCGTCGCGGACGCATGGGAGCCGCACGATCCGCCCCAAGATTATCGCCAGCACAGCGACCGTGCGGCGGGCCTCGACGCAAGTCCGAGCTCTTTTTGAGCGGATGGAAACCCACATCTTTCCGCCACCTGGCCCCGATCGCCGCGACAGCTTTTTTGCGGTGACCGTGCCACCGTCGGAACGCCCTGCGCGGCTTTATGTGGGCGTGGCAGCACAGGGGCGCAGTCAGAAAGTGGTTTTCTTACGGACCATGCTCGCGCTGGCCGCAGCGGCGGAGCGGCTCTGGGTGGAGAACGGCGGAGCCAAAAATCAGGCCAACCCGGTCGATCCCTACATGACATCGCTGGGCTATTTCAACAGCCTGCGTGAACTCGGGGGCAGTCGCCGGATCGTTGAGGATGAGGTTTGCACACGACTGGAGCAGTATGGCGAGCGACGCCGCGTGGAACCGACCGACACGCTTTTTGCGAGACGATACATCCAGCGAGATGTGCTGGAGCTCACGTCCCGCGTGAGCACCGGGCAGGTGGCCAATACGAAGAGCCGTTTGGCAAAACCTTTCTCCGATACGGAGCGGGTCGATACGGCTCTGGCGACCAACATGATCTCGGTCGGCCTCGACATCACCAGGCTCGGCCTGATGATGGTTCTCGGCCAACCGAAGATGAGCGCCGAATACATTCAGGCGACCAGCCGCGTCGGCCGCGATCCACGCAAGCCCGGCCTCGTCGTCACGATCTTCAATATCCATAAATCACGCGATCGATCTCATTACGAGCGGTTTGGGAGCTACCACGCGTCGTTCTACCGGTCTGTCGAGGCGACGAGCGTGACTCCATTCTCACCGCGGGCCCTCGATCGAGCGCTGGTAGGCACGCTCGTGGCCATCGTGCGGCACTTCGATCCCAAGCTCACCCCACCCCGCGGCGCTGAAATGGTGCCGGAGTTCCGCACAGCGCTCACGGCGATCGCCGACCGACTCGCCGATCGTGCTCGCGCCCATGCGTGGCCGCCATCGGCTGATGCGGGGCAATTGATTCACGATCATGTGCTCCATCGCTGCACGCGGTTGCTCGACGACTGGGTGAACATCGTCGAGGATCTCCGCCAGTCGAGCACACATTTGGAATACCAACGGGAACAGGGGGGAGCTGCCCGGCTGCTCTTCAGCTTTCTCGATCCTGAGCTGAAAGACGTCGGACCAATCCGCCGACGGTTCAAAGCAAATCGCTCGATGCGCGACGTAGAACCGAGCGTTGTCCTCAATGTACGGCGACTGTAGGGAAGAATATCCATGGCCCAACCCCAACTCCGCCGTAGCCAGCTCGTGACCACCTTTGGCCCGGGTTGCATGATCGATCTCCCCGACTCCTCCGTGATCGTTTCCGGCCTCGACCATTGGCGGTATGACACATCCCGCATTCCGGTGATCGAAGAGCCGAGGCTCGTGGAGAAACTGAGGGTTTTTCTCGATCGCGAGACGGTAACCCTTCGCACTCCTCCTCCAGCACCGGAACATCCCAGCGAACCGCGAACCGATGTCACCGCTTGGGAGTTTCCCAATTGGTTCATCGTGCAGGAATTGGAGCAGGGCAAGACCCGCTATCGCCGCCGCCGAATGGTGTTCGCTGCCACTTTGCAAAATGGCCGATATCGAGACGCCGCTACGAAGAAGCCGCTATCAGTCGTACCCGTTCGCTTCGTGCGCGCCTGCCCGAGGGGGCATGTAGCCGACCTCGACTGGAAGGGATTTGTGCACGGCGGCCGCACCGACTGCATGAGACAGCTCTGGATCGAAGAACGCGGCACCAGCGGCGACCTCTCCCAGGTCTGGGTGATGTGCGACTGCGGTGTCCAGCGATCGATGGCTGAGGCGGCGGGGGTCAAAGCTCTCGGATTCTGTAACGGCGCCCGTCCCTGGCTGGGCACCAACCAGCAGGAGAAATGCGACCATCCCAGTCGGCTCTTGATCCGCAGCGCCAGCAACGCCTACTTCCCACAGCTCCTCAGCGTGATCTCCATACCAGACTCACGAAAGCCTGTGGACGATACCGTCAAAGCTCTGTGGGCCGATTTTCTGTCTGACGTCGAGACGATCGACGAGCTCACGAAGGCTCGTCGAAAGCCAACTCCCGCTGAACGTCTGCAGGGTTTCACGAATACTGATGTCATGGCGGCGATCGAGCGGCAGCGAGGCAACGGTGCGGGATCCAGCCGCAAGGTCAAAGACGTTGAATTTTCCGCGCTCACTGATGCAGTCGATGAGATGGGGGCAGATGTGCCCGAGGGAGATTTTTACGCCCGCCGCATGCCTTCTGAGATCTGGCAGGCCCCCTGGATGGGAGCGATCCGGAACGTGGTGCTGGTGCACCGGCTCCGCGAAGTTGTCGCCCTGGCCGGATTCACGCGGTGCGAGCCGCAGGGGCCGGACATTCAGGGAGAACTCTCCGTCGATGCGAAACGGGCGGCCCTTGCCGTCGATCAAACATGGGTGCCGGCCATTGAAAACCGTGGCGAAGGGGTATTTCTAGAGTTTGATCCCGCAGCGATTTCCGCGTGGGCCTCGCAAGCAGAAGTGATCTCCCGCGCACAAGTGCTCGAGAGAGGCTTTGATGCTTGGCTGGAAGAAAAGAAAT
>CAISJI010000151.1 GCA_903885565.1 uncultured Planctomycetaceae bacterium | reverse complement strand
TGGCCCGGTTGGGAAGGCTATTGCGGGCCCAGATCGACGCCGGCCGGAGCACACCCGGGCCTGCCCAACCGGTGACATTTGCCGACTGGCCTGAGGTGGCGTGGCGTGAGCAGTTTGCACCTTGAATCGGCGATTACAGCGGCTCTTAGCTGTCCGTGGAAAAAGTCATCCCTGACCCTCTGGATTGAAGAGAGTCCACTTTGCCGACCGGTGGAAACGCCGAGGATTTCCACGGTCGGCGGGCATCGCCTCCGGCGATGCGGCACTTTATCCCCAGCCTGTTAGCAGCCAATGATCCCCCGACATGCAGATTTTGTAGGCTTGGGCTATATTCCCGGGATTCCCTCCCTTCAGGAGCCCCTGCCATGCGTTGGCTATTTTTAGCGACCCTGTTTCTCTCTTCCTTCCTCTTCATTCCGGAGACCATGACTGTGGCTGCCGACGTTGATATTCCCAGCATTCCCGCTGGCGCGGGCGCCTTGGATGCAAATCCCCCCAAGGAATTCACCACCACAGCCACCGGCCTGCAATATCGGGTGCTGCGGGCCGGCACGGGGATCAATCCCAAGAGCTCCAACACCGTGAAGGTCAACTACCACGGCTGGCTCGACGACGGGAAGGTGTTTGACAGTTCGTATGAGCGCGGCAAGCCGATTGAATTTCCCTTGAACGGCGTGATCCCCGGCTGGACCGAGGGGATGCAGTTGGTGGGCAAGGGGGGCATGATCGAACTGCAGATCCCCAGCAAGCTCGGCTACGGTCGCCGCGGTGCACCCCCGGTGATCCCCGCCGATGCACAACTCCACTTCATTGTGGAGCTGATCGAGGTGCGGTAGCTGTCCGGGGAAAAAGTCGCCCCTGACATTTTTCCACAGGCTGCTCCTGTTTTTCACACCACTCTCTGTTTTTTCTGATCGCGGCCGGTTCCCGGGAATTCTCCTGGCGAACCGGCCGCCTTCTTTTTTCCTCACACAATTCTCACGGTTCGCTCACACAACGCTGATTGACAGGGCATAAAACCCTACGTGTGGGACGTCTGGAAAACGGCTCAACAGAGTGGCTCTTAATCCCGATCGACCGCGTGGTCCCGAATCTGACGGGCGGGCGGTGGTTAGGACGAGCCACTCGGAGGCCGATTTCCGGCTTCCGGTGTTTTTCATTGCGTTTCATTTTTTTCTCCGGTTCAGAGTTTGATTCCTCACTCAGGAGTTTTCACATGCGTCGGTCTTCCGGAATCTTTTCACCCCGCGCCGGTTTCACGCTTGTGGAACTGCTCGTGGTGATCGCCATCATCGGCACGCTCGTCGGGCTGTTGCTGCCCGCCGTGCAATCGGCTCGGGCAGCAGCCGCGCGGTCGGCCTGCCAGAACAACGTCAAGCAGATGGGCCTCGGCATCGCCAACTTCGAAAGTGCCAACCGGTATTTCCCCACCTCCGGTGAAACCAAGAACTTCACCTTGGGTACCGAGGTGCTCTTCATTCAGTCGATGTTCCAGCAGATCCTGGCCTTCACGGAAAACAACAACATCGCCAGCCAGTGGGACAACAAGCGTCCCTACTGGTCGACCGGTGGCAATAACAACCAGAAGCTCGCCGGCTCTAAAGTCTCACTCTTCCTCTGCCCCTCGAGTCTCGCTCAGGACAGCATCGGCGGACCCTGCCCCGCCACGGGTGGTACGTTCGGCATCACCGACTACATGCCGATCGCCTATACCGATATCGACCCGGTCACGGGCAAGCGGCTCAAGGCGACGCTCGCAGCCGGTGCTTCGGTCCTCAACGCCTACGTCGAGAGCGGTCTCTCCGGCATCACCAAAAAGGGACACAGTGCCCTCCGCGACGGCAGCTCCAAGAGCGTGGCCTTCTGCGAGGACACCAGCCGCGTGAGTTTCTACGGCGGCAAGCGGGTGCCGACGCTGACCGGCAACACCAGCTGGTACAACTTCCAGGGTGGCAAGCCGGTGATCGTCACCGCCGACGCCAACTGGGTCGATGGCACCTTGTCCGAATTCCCCGCGGCCGAAGGTGGTTCGGCAGCAGGAACCTGCCCTGCCCGCTGGGCTGACGGCGACAACGGCAGCGGCTGGTCGGGCCACCCGGGCGAGGAAACCCTGGACGTCCGGACGATGCCGTTGATCAACAACCAGCAGACGAATCCCCAGACAGTCAATGGTGTTTCGCGGGCTTTCACGGTAAACAACGTCGGCTCCAACGACGAACCCTACACCGAGCACACCGGCGTCTGCCTGTTCGGCATGTTTGACGGCAGCGTGCAGTCGGTCTCGATCTCGGTCGACCCCAGAATCACCCCCCTGCTCGTCAATCCCGCCGACGGGAAGGTCTATGACGCCAGCAGCACTGGCAACTGAATCTGATCGAGCCTGAGCCGATCCGAACATCCTCCGGATGTTCGGCAGGCCAGCACACTTCAAAGAGACACCCCCGGTCGCAAGGCCGGGGGTGTTTTTTTCTTTTTTTCAAGAGCTTCAGCTTGTGTCACAGCTTGTGTCACAGCGGGTGTTGCTGGGGTGTTGGCTGGTGTTGGAAAAGGAGCCCCGGGCAGGGCCGCCATCAGGAGCAGACGCCCCGTCGCCACCAGCTACCGAAGAGCTGCCGTCCGCCCGCCCGACCCCCGCCACCGGTCGTTCTCTCTGCCGCCTGCCGGCCTACGGATGCACCCCACCCAACCGCTCTCTCTCCCCCGCTTGGCCAACAGGTTTCCAACAGTTCTGCGCCACCCCTGCCAACACCGGCCACAGGCCGCTCGTTCTCCGAAAACATCTGTTTTTATCAGTAAAATATGATTTCCGCAGCGGGGCCGACTGAGTTTCCAACAGGGGGTGGGCCCACGCTGGTCGGTTCTACTCCTGATATTCCGACTGGTTTTTACTGCCTATTCCTCCTTTCTTTCTCTTTAGAGCAATACCAGCAGAAAAGAAGAGGATACAGGGGGAGCCAAAAAGGACTGACGGGGGATTTCCGCAGGGCCTGAGTCGGGTAGAGTAGGGGTTGCTGGATGCTCCCCCGGGAAGCCTGGCAGCCGATCGTAGCCCCATCCTCCGCTTGGGCCGGCGCGGCTCCGGCAGGGGACACGCTCGGCAAGCGGGGTGAAGGGGCATGCCCCCTGGCACCTATCGAACCCAGGGAAAGGATATTTTTTCTCGATATGAAAGTGCGTTGTACGCGAGAGCCGCTTCTGGCGGCACTGCAAAGCGCGGCGGCCGTCGTGCCAGCCCGCTCCCCCAAGCCGGTGCTGACCAACCTCAAGCTCGAAGCAGCGAACACCTCGGCCGTGGTTTCGGCCACCGACCTTGAGGTGGGGATCCGGATCGAGATCGAAGGGGTCGAGACGATCGCTCCAGGGGCTGTGCTGCTGCCCAGCGCCAAGGTGGCGGCGATCGTGCGCGAGAGTGCCCCCGGCACGCAGTTTGAAATCTATTCCGACGGCACGGCGACTGTTCTCAAGGCAGCCCGGAGCGAATTTCGTCTGCCGGCTGAGGATCCGCTGGAGTTTCCGGTGGTGGCCACATTTCCGCCCGACGCCTGCCACGAACTCTCCAGTGCTCTGGTGCGGGAGTTGGTCCGCCGCACGGTCTTTGCCACCGACAACGAATCGAGCCGCTATGCCCTCGGCGGCGTGCTGTTTGAACTGGGCGACACTTCAGCCACGGCTGTGGGCACCGACGGTCGGCGGCTGGCCAAGATGGAAGGCCCCGCCGCGATCGTGGGAGGGACGCTTGCCGCGACCGCCGCTGAGCTGCAGCCGATTGTGCCGGCTCGCGCGATGCAGCTGGTGGAACGCTGCCTCGGCGCTGGCGAAACCCCCGTCCACATCGCCGTGCGGCCGAGTGAGATTCTGGTCCGCAGCGGGGCGACCACCATCTCGGCACGCCTCGTTGAGGGGCGGTTTCCCCGCTGGCGGGATGTTTTCCCTGAGCGGCCTGAGGCGATTCGGGTGCCGCTGGTGGCAGGCCCCTTCCTGGCGGCGGTGCGGCAGGCGGCCATCGTCACCAGTGAGCAGTCGAAGGGGGTCGATTTCTCGTTTGAAAACGGGCAGTTGGTCCTCTCCGGCCGATCGGCCGAGAGTGGTGAGAGCCGCATCGAACTGCCGATCGACCATGCCGGCGCCGGAGTGAAGATCAAGCTCGATCCCCGGTTTGTCAGCGACTTTCTCCGGGTGCTCGATGGCAACACGGCTGTGACTGTGGAACTGACCGATGCCCAGAGCGCCTGCGTCTGCCGTACCGACGATGGCTTTTGTTACGTGATCATGCCACTGGCGGCCGACTGAGCATGGCGCATTCCCCAAAACCAAAACCCTCCGGGCCGACCGCCATCGGCAGCCTCATCACGAGGCTGCTGGCGCGGACGGGATACGACCGCGAGCATGGGGCATCGAGCCTGGCCGGGGCGTGGGAGGAGGCGGCCCCAGCAGCGCTCAAGGGGGCCTCGCAGGCGGGGTTGGTTCGCCGGGGTGTGTTGGAGGTGTTTGTGAGCCACTCGGCGCTGGTGCAGGAGATGGGCTTTTACAAGTGCGAGACGATTGCGCGGCTGGGAGAACTGGTGCCCGCCGAGGGCATCACCGATATCCGGTGCCGGCTGATGGCCGATCCGGGAAGGTAAGGGAACGGTCGGTTGGCCTGCCGCGATCCCAAGCGGCTGTTGGATGTGTGCAAAACCCCCGATGAGGCAACGCGAAAAGTATGGCTGAAGAACCACTGGCAGCAGGGTATACGTCGACAGATTTGCTCCACCTTTCCGATCGCGAGCATGTGCGCGAGCGGTTTGGCATGTACATCGGCGACAACACCGCCCGCGGTCTCCACCATCTTGTGTATGAAGTTGTCGACAACTCCATCGACGAATGCATGGCGGGCCATGCCCGACAGGTGAGCGTTACGGTGAATGTCGATGGCAGCGTGACGGTGGAGGACGACGGTCGCGGCATCCCTGTTGAGCGGCACGCCCAGCTTTCCGAGGAGATGGATCGCGATGTCTCCACGCTCGAGGGCGTGATGACGGTGCTGAAATTTGGTGGCAAGTTTCAAAAGGGGGCCTATCAGACCTCCGGCGGTCTCCACGGTGTCGGTGTGACGGTGGTGAATTTTCTCTCGGAATGGTGCGAGGTGGAGGTCTCCCGCGACGGCCATGTTTGGCAGCAGGAATACCAGCGTGGCGAGGCGACCGGGCCGGTGCGCAAAATCGGCACCACCACCCGCGTCGGGACAAAAACCACGTTCAAGCCCGACCCCCAGATTTTTCCCTCCACGAAATTCACCTGGGACGTGCTCTCCCGCCGCCTGCAGGAACTCGCCTTTCTCAATTCGGGCGTGAAGATCTGCTTCCACGATGCCGCCAGCGGCCAGACCGAGGCCTTCTGCTACCACCGCGGCATCGTCGAATTCGTGGAGTGGCTCAACCGCTCCAGCGATGCGATCCATCCCGATGTGATTTCGATCCGGGGGGAGCAGGACGGCGTCACCTTCGACATCGCTTTGCAATACACCGGGGAGTTCACCGAGAATCTCCACAGCTATGTCAACAACATCACGACAACCGAGGGGGGCACGCACGTCTCCGGGTTTCGCTCGGCGCTGACACGCAGCCTCAACGCCTACGGCAAGAAGACGGGCCTCTACAAGGATCTGGTTCCCACCGGCGAGGACATCCGCGAGGGGCTCACCACTGTGGTGAGCGTGCGCGTGCCCCAACCGCAGTTTCAGGGGCAAACCAAAACAAAACTCGGCAACGGCGAGGTGGAGGGGATCATCAATTCGGCGGTGGGCGATTTCCTCGCCAAATACCTCGAGGAGAATCCCAAAAGCGCCAAGGCGATCGCGCAAAAGGGAGTGCTGGCTGCGGAGGCGCGGGCCGCCGCCCAAAAAGCGAAGGCCCTGCTGCGCGAGCGGAAAGGGGCCCTGTCCGGGGGTGGCCTGCCCGGCAAGCTGCGCGACTGCACCAGCCGCGATGTGGCCAAATGCGAACTCTATCTGGTGGAGGGCGATTCCGCCGGCGGCAGCGCCGAGGGAGGCAGGCGCCGGGAATACCAGGCGATCCTGCCGCTGCGGGGCAAGATCATCAATGCCTACAAGAGCCGGGAGGACAAGGTCCTCGCCAACGAGGAGGTGCGCAGCGTCATCTCGGCGATTGGCGCCGGGATTGGCGATGAGGCCGATCTGGGCAAGCGCCGGTATGACAAGATCGTGATCATGACCGACGCCGACGTTGACGGCTCGCACATTCGCACGCTGCTGCTGACGTTTTTCTACCGGCAGATGTACCAGCTCGTGGCCTCGGGGCATGTGTATGTCGCCCAGCCGCCGCTGTTTCGCGTGCGCAACAAAAAGCACGTCTACTACGTCCAGACCGAAGACGAAATGAAAACCCAACTCCTCGATCAGGGGCTCGGAGAAGGGGTGTTTGATCCGGGCGATGGCCGGACGATTTCCGGTGAACCGATGCAGAAGCTCTGCCGAACGCTCGCGGGGCTGGAGGATGCCTTGGTGGCGCTTGAGCGCCGGGGCGTGAGCCTGCGCGACCATGCCGGCAGACGGGATGAAAAGACGGGCAAGCTGCCGATCTACCACGTTTACTATGGCCCCGAGGAACGCTGGTTCACCACGCGCGATGAACTGGAGTCGTTTGTGTAGGGGAAGGAGAAGGCCTCCGGCGGCGAACTGGCCGTGGGGCGGGTCGAGGAGACGCCGCCGGCCGCTGGGGCAGCGACACTCGCTGCCGCTCCTGAGGGCAGTTCCAAGGCGGGGCTCCCCGCGGGGATTCCTCTGGAAGATCAGTTGATCATCGTCGATCTGCACGAGGTGCGGAGCATCAACTCGGCGCTGGTCGACCTCAAGGAGATGGGCTTCGGGATTGAGAGCCTGCTCCCGCAGGACCGCACCGGTTCCGAGGAGCCGCGTTACACGTTGCGGCGGGGTGAAAATACGATTGGCCTGGAAGACCTGCGAAGCCTGCTGTCGGCGGTCCGCCGGGCGGGAGAAAAGGGCCTGTCGATCACCCGCTTCAAGGGGCTCGGTGAGATGAATGCCGAGGAGCTGCGCGACACGACGCTCGATCCGGCCAACCGCACGCTCCTCCGCGTGACGATGACCGACGCCGCCGCAGCCGATGATCTGTTCCGCGTGCTGATGGGGGAGAAGGTGGAGCCGCGGCGCGACTACATCGAGAAGCATGCGCTCGATGTCAAAAACCTCGATGTCTGACGACGGTTTTGGTTTCCTTCAGGAGCGCCAGGTATGACTGTTGCGTCAGGAGGCAGCGCTGCCCCCCGGCCCGCCGCGAGCCATCCCCTGCCCCGGTTTTCGGTCGGCGTGGGGGATCGCTTCGCCCATCAGGCCGAGGCCCAACTGGCCGCCTTTGAACGCCTTGCCACCGAGGGGGTGGTGGTGGCACCGGTGTGGAACAAGTCGAACCGGGAACATTCCTTCATCGGCAGCGAGCCGGCGAGTGTGTGGCAGGCGGCCGCGGCGGCCGTGGCCGCGAGGCATTGGGCCCACCCCTGGTTTGTCGATGCCGATCATATCCGCATCAGCACGGTTGAACGATTTCTCGACTCGAGTAATTTCTTCACCATCGACGTCGCCGACAGCATCGGCCAGCCCGCCCCGGCGGCCGATGTGGCGGCCTTCATCGCCCGCCACGGCGAACTCTCAGCGCCTCTTTCCATTCCCGGGATCGCCACGCCGCTCCCCCTTTCGCCGCAGAGCCTCGAGGCGATCGCGACGCACTATCTGCTCGCCTGCCGTGAAGCGGGGGCTGTCTATCGCCATATCCGTTCCCGCAAACCGGCCGCCGGTTTTGTGACGGAGGTGAGCATGGATGAAACCGACCGGCCGCAGACCCCTCCGGAGCTGCTGGTGATCCTGGCGCTGCTGGCCGATGAACAGATTCCGCTGGAGACGATCGCGCCGAAATTCACCGGCCGGTTCAACAAGGGGGTCGACTACTGTGGCGATCTGGCCCAGTTTGAGCAGGAGTTTTCCGACGACATCGCCGTGCTCGCCTTCGCCGCGGCGCGCTATTCTCTCCCCGCCCACCTCAAGCTGTCGGTCCATAGTGGCAGTGACAAATTCTCGCTCTATCCGATCATCCGGCGGACGCTTGTGCGCACCGGGGCCGGAGTTCATCTCAAGACGGCCGGCACCACGTGGCTGGAGGAACTGATCGGTCTGGCGGAGGCGGGAGGAGATGGCCTGACGCTCGCCCGCGAGATCTACGCCTACGCGCTTGCCCACTGCGAGGAGCTCTGCGGCCCCTACGCCAGTGTGATCGACATCGACTCTCGGCAGCTGCCGTCTGCGGAGGTTGTGAATGCCTGGCCAGGGCCGCGGCTGGCGGCTGCGATCCGGCATCTGCCCGGCCATCCCGATTTCAATCCGTACATCCGGCAGCTGTTGCATGTCTCGTTCAAGGTGGCGGCCGGGCAGGGGCGGCGCTACACCGATCTGCTCGTTGCCAACCGGGAAGTCGTCGGCCGGCAGGTGACCGAGAATCTCTACGAGCGTCACCTGCGCCCGCTCTTTCTGGGCTGAATGAGGTCTGGATCGATCATGTCCCTGTGGGTCCTTTCATGCTCTCTGCCATCACGATCTGTCTGGTCCCCGAAGCCCGCCAGGGGCCCTTTGTGTTTCACGGCGAGACGGCGCTTGCCGAAGGGTGCCGGGTGGCTGCCGAGCTGGGGTTCGATGCCGTGGAGATTTTTCCATCCAGCGCGGCCCAGCTGCGGGGAGGGAACGTGGCGGGTTTGCTCAATGCCCACGGCCTGCGGCTGGCGGCGGTGGGCACTGGCGCCGGGTGGGTGAAACACCAACTCCATCTCGTGGCCCCAGAACCCACCGGGAGGGCAGCAGCGCAGCAGTTTATCGCTGACATCATCGACGCCGCCGGCGAACTCGGGGCGCCGGCGATCATTGGCTCGATGCAGGGGAGGTGGGGGGGCGAGGTGTCGCGGGAAAGCGCCGAGGATCTGCTGGCCGACGCCTTGGCAGAGCTGGAGCAGCGGGCCGCCAGCCACGCTCAAGTGCTCCTTTACGAACCGCTCAACCGCTACGAAACCAATCTCTTCAACCGGCAGGCTGATGCCGCCGCGTTTCTGCGCCGCCGCGGGCTTCAGGATGTGCGGCTGCTCTGCGACCTGTTCCATATGAACATCGAGGAGCCAGACATCGGCAAGAGCCTGCGCGACTGCGGGGCGCTGGTGGGGCATGTTCATTGGGCCGATTCCAATCGGCAGGCGGTGGGCCTCGGGCACACGCCGATGGAGCCTGTGATTGCGGCGCTTCAGGCAATCGGGTACGACGGCATGCTGTCGGCGGAAATTTTCCCGCTCCCCACGGCTGCCGCAGCGGCCCGGCAAAGCAGGAAAAGCATGCGTTCCCACACCACAGCCTGAATCCGGCTGGCATCTCCACGAGGGCGTATCGTGCTCAACACCCCCCTGCTCCACCCCGACATCCTGCGGATCCTTGCCCAAGCGGGGCATCATTCGAAGGTGCTGATCGCCGACGGCAACTATCCGGCGTCGAACAAGCGCGGTCACCGGGCGGAATTGATCTCCCTGCAGCTTTCGCCGGGGGTGCCCACCGTTGCGCAGGTGCTCGCGGCGATTCTGGGAACGGTGCGGATCGATGAGGTGCACACGATGGGTATCGATCGCAGCGATTCCTACGCCGCCGCCACGCCGGGCGATCCGCCAGTCTGGAACGAATACCGCCAGATTCTCAAAGCGGCAAACTCCGTCTGTGAGCTCCAGCCGATTCTGAAGTGGGATTTCTATCAGGCCGTGGCCTCCGACGATCACGTGCTGACGATCCAGACGGCCGATCAGCAGCCCTGGGCCAATCTGCTCCTCTCGGTCGGCTGTCGGACGTTTGGCTGAAGGGAAAAACGAGGCTTTTGATGCAGACACGATTGTTGGGGAGAACCGGACTGGAAGTGCCGGTGCTGGCGTTCGGGGCCTCGTCGCTGGGGCAGGAGTTCCGGCGGATCACGCTTGAGGAGGCCCTCGGCAGCGTGCGCACGGCGCTCGACGCCGGCATGCGGCTGATCGACACCAGCCCCTTCTACGGCCGTGGCATGAGCGAGGTGCTGCTGGGGGTGGCGCTGCGCGATGTGCCGCGCGACGACTACCTGCTCTGCACGAAACTGGGGCGGTACGACCTCCAGCACTTCGATTTTTCGGCGCAGCGGGTGGCGGAGAGCATCGATGTGTCGCTGCACAGGCTCGGCACCGACCATCTCGACATCATCCTCTGCCACGACATCGAATTTGTGCCGATGCAGACAATCGTGGATGAAACCCTGCCGGCATTACGAAAAATCCGCGACTCTGGGAAAGTGCGCTGCATCGGGTTCAGCGGCTATCCGCAGAAGATCTTCCGCTTCATCTGCGATCAGACAGACGTCGACTGCGTGCTCAACTACAACCAATACACGCTGCAGAACACGCGCTTTGCCGACGAGACAATTCCCTATCTCAAGGCCCGCGGGATTGGCGTGATGCATGCCGGGCCCTTCAGCGCCAGGCTCCTCACCGATGCGCCGCTGCCAGTGTGGCTGAAGGAGCCGGAGGAGGTGAAGGCGGCGGCGCGGCAGGCAGCGGCGCTGTGCCAGGCGCGGGGATCGAGCATCGCCAAGCTGGCACTGCAGTTTGCCCTGGCCAATCCCGATATCGCCACCACGATCGCTGGCAGCGCCAATCCGAACAACATCCGCGACTGGGCCCGCTGGGCCACCGAGCCGATTGATGAGGAACTGCTCCTTGAGGTGCAGAAGATCTTTGCCCCGGTGCGAAACATCGGCCATGCCGAGGGGCTTGCCGAGAATAATTAGCTCAAGCGCAGCCGGAAGACCCGGCGCAACGACTTGGTATAACGTGGCACTGAGGCGGAGGGATCGGCGAACGCTTGAGGAGCGCTCGCGACGAAACTTTTGCCGTCCCGCAGCCGACGCTGCAGGGAGTTCGAATGCTTCTCGCTGCCCCGCTGCATCCAAGCCTCACACCGCTGCCATGCGCATCGATTCCCACCAGCATTTCTGGCACTATTCTGCGGCGGAATATCCCTGGATCGGCAGCGGCATGGAACGCCTCGCGGCCGACCAATTGCCGGCAGATCTCGAGTCAGTGGCCCGACCAGAGGGGATCGTCGGCAGCGTGGCCGTGCAGGCCCGGCAGAGCCTGCAGGAGAGCCGCTGGCTGCTCGAACTGGCGGCGGCTCACCCCTTCATCAAGGGTGTGGTGGGCTGGGTCGACCTGCAGAGCCCGGAGGTCGAGAGGCAGCTTGAAGAACTGGCCGCCCGGCCCCGGTTTGTCGGCGTGCGGCATGTGGTGCAGGATGAACCCGACCCCAATTTTCTCCTGCGCGCGGCGTTTGGCCATGGACTGCAACACCTCGCCCGGCACCGCCTCACCTACGATCTCCTGCTCTATCCGCAGCAGTTGCCGGCGGCGGTGACGCTGGTGGGCCGCTTTCCCGAGCAGCCGTTTGTGCTCGACCACCTCGCCAAGCCCCGCATCAAGGCGGGGGAGCTGGAGCCTTGGGGGCGCGATCTGGCGGCGCTTGCCCGCCACGACAACGTCACCTGCAAGCTCTCGGGGCTGGTCACCGAGGCGGCCTGGCGGGGCTGGCAGCGGGCCGACTTCACCCCCTATCTCGAATTCGCCCTGGAAACCTTCGGGCCGAGCCGGCTGATGTTTGGCAGCGATTGGCCGGTCTGCCAGGTGGCGGCTGAGTATGCGGAGGTGGTAGGGATCGTGGAGAATTGTCTCGGCCGGCTCTCCGCTGCGGAGCAGGAAGCGATCTGGGGAAAGACTGCGGCACGCGTTTACGATCTCCCCATCTGACCCTCCGATTCTTTTTCCCGAGACCCCATCATGCAAGCCCTGCTGCTGGAAAAACCTGGCGAGTTCCGGTTCATCGCGGTGCCCGAACCCTCTGCGCCGGGGCCGGGTGAGGCGCTGGTGCGGGTGAAGGCGGTCGGCATCTGCGGCACCGATTACGGCGGCTATCTGGGAAAGATGCCCTTCTTCAGCTACCCGCGGATACCCGGCCACGAACTCGGCGTGGAAGTGGTGGCAGTCGGGAGCGGCGTCGAGAATGTGCAGCCGGGCGACCGGTGCTGCGTCGAGCCCTACATTAACTGCCAAGCCTGCCACTCCTGCCAGAGAGGGCTGACCAACTGCTGCGAGCATCATCAGACGCTCGGCGTCCATTGCGACGGCGGCCTGCGGCAGCTGTTCACTCTTCCCGCCCGCAAGCTTCATCCCTCACCGCGCCTGACCCATGTCCAGAATGCGCTGGTGGAGACGTTGGCAATCGGCTGCCACGCGATCGATCGGGCAGCCCCCAAGCCCGGAGAAACAGTCTTGATCATCGGTGCCGGGCCGATCGGGCTGTCGGTGCTGGAATTTGCCAAGCTCTCGGGTGCGCGGGTGGTGGTGATGGATATGCAGCCCCAGCGGCTGGCTTTTGTCCGCGATTCGATGGGTGTTCGTGACACGCTGGTCGCCTCGGGCGACGCGGCGGTTGACGAAGAGGCAGTGCGGGGGCTCACCGCGGGGCGCTGCTGCGAGGTGGTGGTCGATGCCACAGGCAGCCACGCGAGCATGAGCCAGGCTCTGCACCTCTGCAGCTTCGGGGGCCGGCTTGTCTATGTGGGGATCACCCAGCAGGATCTCTCCTTTCCCCATGCCACGGTGATGCATCGCCGGGAACTCTCGCTGCTCGCCAGCCGCAACGCCCTCTCGCGCGATTTCTCCCGGATCATTCAGCTGATCGAATCGGGGGCGATCAACACCCGTCCCTGGATCACCCACCGCATTCCTTTTGCCGAAACGATTCGCACCTTCCCCGCCCTGCTCTCCCCCGGCAGCGGTGTGCTCAAGGCGGTTATTGAGATGCCGGATGAGCTGCCCGGTTTGGCCTGAAGGCGAGGCCCGCCCGGCCGGTCAACAGGGCTGGCAGGAGCACCAGATCCCCCACCAGCGCCGCCGCCACCAAGAGCGCCAGCATCCAGGCAAACCGGCTCGTGGGGGCAAACGAGCTGCCGGCGAAGACGAGGATCCCCAGCCCGCAGACGATCGAGCTTTCGCTGAGGGCCGCTGCCGAATGGCGGAAGGCGCTGTGCACCGCGAAGATGCGGCGCTCGCGGGGGGTGCCAGTGGTGGCTGAGTTGAGCCCCCGCCGGAAGAAGGTGAGGAAGTGGAGCGTGCCGTCGATTGCCATCCCCAGCGCGATCGAGGCGGTCATCACGCTGCCAATATCGAGCGCTGTGCCGGTCCAGCCGATCAGCCCAAACAAGAGAATCATCGGAAAAACGTTGGGAACCATCGCCACCAGGCCCGCCAGCACGCCCCGTTCCACCAGCATCATGATCAGCGCGATCAGCCCGCAGGCGGAGAGAAAGCTGGTGAACAGATCGTGGAGCAGCGCCTTCTGGATCGCATTGATCAGCGGCATGACGCCGGTGTAATCGGCGAAGACACCGCGGGCAGCTCCCCCGTGCTGTTCTATGATCGGATCGATGCTGTTCCGCACCCGGGCGAGAAACTCGCCAAAGTCTGTGCCGGACAGCGCAGTGATCCGGCCGGTCACCCGCCACAGCTGGGCATCGGGGAGATCGCGCACGATGCGCATGTCGGCCAGTCCCGAGAGGCTCTGCTCCAGCTTGCGGGCCACGACCGATTTCAGGGCCCGGCCGCGCACGCCTGAGAATTCGGGCAGGTCGGGGAGGAACGTGGCGGCGGAGATGACGCCGGAGATGCCGGGCATGGTGGCCAACTCAGCCCCCACCTCCTGCACCAGTTCCAGCCGTTCGGCGGGCCGCACTGCAGAGTCTGTGGGAAATCGCAGCACCACTTCCACCGGCACCAGCGGCCCGATCGTCTTCTCCAGCCAGGCATAGTCGTCGATCACGCGGCTCCCCGGCTGAAAGAGCGTGTCGATCCCGACCGAGGTGCGGATCTTCGGCACGCCAAGGATGGCCGCCAGCATCGCCGCCGAGGAAACCATCACGATCGGGCCGGCATGGCGCACAAACAGCGCGGCGAACCAGTCTTCCCAGCGGGCTGCCGCCGAGGCTTCAGAGGCAGATGCCACCCTGGTCGGCCAGCGCTCAAAGATCCCAGGAATGACCAAAAACAGCACCACAAGCGTGGCCATCACGCCGAAGGCGGCATGGAACCCGAACACCCGGATCGGCTCCAGTTCGCTCACGACCAGCGACGCCAGTCCGATGGCGGTGGTGCCCGCCGAGAGCGTGCAGGGAAGCCACCCCAGCCGGATGGCCCGGGCGGCCACCCCTTGCCGTGATCCGGTCGCGAGGGAGTCGATGAGATAATTCACCAGATGGATGCCGCCGGAAACGCCGAGCGTCAGCACCAGCACCGGCATCACGATGAGGACGGGATTCATCCGGTCGCCCCAGGCGCTGAGGAACCAGAACGAGAGCCCCACGCAGGCCAGAGACACGAAAAATACCAAGAGCGCGTAGCCCAGCGATCGCAGCGACCACCATGTCAGCCCAAGGATCATGAGTGCCACCGGCGCCGCAAACAGACGGAAGCTTTCCAGACTCGCATCGTCGACGGAGATATTGTCGATCACAGGTCCGGCCAGATGGAGGTTCTCTGGTGCGACCCCTGCCAGGCGCTGGAGCGTGGCGCGGATCCAGGCGACAGACCGCCGGCGATCGGTCAGGCCGGCGCGCGTGCAGGGAATGAACAGGCAGGTGGTGGTGCCGTCGGCCCCGATGAGCACCCCCTTGAGCCGTTCGATCGCCAGGCTTCGCTCCAGCGACAGCGGCGGCTCCGTCAGCCGGGCGATGGCATTGCGGCCGCTGGCGATCGGCTCAAACCAGGCCCGGCCCTGCTGGTCGGTGGGGGCGGCGGGCCCGTTGGCCGCCTCGATGAAGCGGTCGAGAGCGGGAGCATCGAGCGTGCAGCCATCCCAGGAGGCGATCACAACATCGCCGCTTTCAAACTCCTGCGTGAACTGTTCGTAGGCTTTCCGGGGGGGGAAGGTCGCTGGCACCCATTCCATCGGCGTTGTCGACTCCACGCCGAGCACCCCCAGGGCCGCCGCCGTGATCCAGGGGGCTGCCAAAGCCAAGGCCGCAATCGTCACCAAGCTCACCGGCAGCAGGCGTGGCGGCAAGCGGGCCGGGCCTGTGCTGGTAACTGGATTGTCCCGATCGGTCATGGCCTGCCCGTTGGAAAGGGGAGGCGTGCCAGCGGTCCCAGAGGGATTCCCGGATAGCCGGGCACGCGCGATTGATACTCACGATAGGGCTTGCCGATAAACAAGAGCAACCGGCGGTCCTTGAGCACGCTCCCGACGTAAATATAGGCGGTCCACACGACGATCAGGATGGCCCGATCGAGCGTGACGACCGGCGTCAGCCAGACCAGCCCCAAGAAGGCCAGATAGACCGGATGGCGCAAGTAGACATAGGCCCCGCGGGTGACGAATTCCCGCTTCTGGGGTTTCAGGCCCCGCACCCACTGCCACCATGGTGTGAACCCCGTTTGGTAGCCGAGGCCGGTGAGGTGGAGGCTCCAGAGCAGAAAGACCCACGCAGCCACGAAGGCCATGACAACCCAGGGAGCGGCCCCCGGTGGCCACGCCCACACGACGATGCCGCTGGTGCGCCAGCAGAAGATCGTTATCAGGAGCGCAAGACAGGTCACGACGCTGAAAAAACATCCATAGAACGGCGCGGGAATGAGCCGCTCCACCAGCCGCCTCCGCACCGCCGGCAGCAGCAAGAAGCTGTGCGGAATCGCAAAGCCGGCCGCCAGCAGGGTATCGGCTGCGATCAGGTTCAGCGAGCTACGGAAGGTGCCTGGCCCATCCAGTGGCACTCCCGCGCCAGAATGTCCGACGAGAAACCAGACCAGATGCCAGACAGTGAAGGCGAAGAGCAGGTGGGTGCCGATGCCGACGGCGATGCCCACCGCTCGGCTGCGGCACTGGGATCGATTGTAAGACATCCGTGGAGGGCTTCCGGGGGATGGAGGGAGAACAGAGGACAGCAGCGGCGGTGTTAGTCTACGGCGGGACGATGGGCGATGAAGCATCCGTATTGCATCGCGCCACTGCGGTAGGCATGGAGGAGGGTGGCGAAGTGATCGATGAAGAGGGCCTGGGCCGGATTGATCAGGCGGGCGAGGGTGTCTAGTCTCCAGGCCCGCACTCGTTGCTCGCACACCTCCCAGGTGTGTAACACACGAGGAGTCCAGTCGGACGAGAGATCGACCTCCAGGCCGGCCTCCTCCATCCAGCCCCGGTAGTCGGTAAAACTCCCCAGTGACGGACAGAGAAAAGCCTCGCAGACCTGTTCCACCTGCCGCCGTTTCTCCAGGCGGTCGGCATCCTCGGCGGCCAGCCAGGCGCAGATCGCGACGCGGCCGCCGGGCCGAACCCACTGGCTGACCTTGGCGAAGAAGGCCCGTTTATCGACCAAGTGTTC